>JAADIP010000066.1:49243-58156 GCA_013151275.1 Calditrichota bacterium
ATTGCCGGTGTGGGCGTTGCCAACATCATGTTTGTGGTGGCAAAAGAACGCACAAAAGAAATCGGAATAAAAAGGGCGGTGGGAGCCAAACGGCGCTATATTATTTTGCAATTTATTTTTGAATCGCTTCTTATTTCATTTATCGGCGGTTCTTTGGGAATGCTGACTTCAGTGGGCATTATTAAACTCTTGTGGATGATTCCGACCGGAGACGGCGCCATGCAGTTTCTCGGGCGACCCATCCTGTCCGCGGAAGTGTTGATAATATCCGTTTTGCTGCTTACAATTATCGGATTATTAGCGGGATTTTTCCCAGCCAGAAAAGCAGCCCGCGTAAATCCTGTTGACGCGCTAAGATATGAATGAGAACCCCGTTCGGTTTTAAAGATAAGCACATCTTTCTCTTAAAAATTAACTCCTGGCAACAGGTTCGTGACGTGTAATGAGTAACAGAGTGACAGAGTAACAAAGTGACAGAGTAACAGAGTGACAAAGTGACCAGTGACCAATAACCCTTAACCCTTAACCCTTACACGCTTAACCCTTACACCCTTAACTATCAACAGATTCTGCCAAAAAAGATGTAAAGATTTTAGTGTTAATATATTAACCGGCAATTCGCTCTTGTCTCATTTCCCAAAAATCTGTAGGTTATCCGTCGATAAACGGCATTGAATATGAGGGGTCGGATGGATAATCGTCAATGGTCCGAGAACATACTGAAAAAAGTCGATCCCAGCTTCAGACACCGCTGGATTGTTTACGATGAAGTTGTAAAAAACTTGTTGACCAAAAAAACCACCTGGATCGATTGCGGATGCGGAGACAACGGAAGCGTTGCGGAATTTGGTTTTATGGCGGGCAAAGCGGTTGGGATCGATATTCTTAAACCCGAAGAAGCGCGTGCGCCTTTTATCGTTGCCGATGTGCGCCGCATGCCTTTCCCTTCTCAATTTGCGGATCTTATTACCCTGCGGTTTGTTGTTGAACATTTCGATCAGGCGGAATCCTATCTTTCCGAAATCGAACGGGTGTTAAAACCGGGAGGCAAGGTTGTAATTTTGACGACAAATCTCTTGTGCCCGTTTATTTTTATTCCGCGTCTTTTGCTTCCTTACAAATTAAAACACGCCGTTATCACCAAATTGTTTAAAGTAGCGGACGAAGATATTTTCCCAGCCTATCATAAGCTGAATACGCCCAAAAAGTTTGAAACCATCGCCAGGCGTGTTCCGGATTTAAAACTTATTCGTCTGGAGTACATTTCCGATTTAAACTACACAAGACGATGGATGTTTTTGATATTCTTATCGTGGCATGCGCTAACGCAACGGCTGAATATCAAGAAGTTAAGAAGCAATATATTGGCGGTGTTGGAAAAGAAATAATCCCTACCCCTTCCGGATACGAGAAAGCCGCTTTGTCAATCCGGATTTTTTATTAAGAAATGATGCGGCAACAAACCTCAATTGTACTTCGACATCTTGGCATCTATGAAATTCAGAAAGCGGGAACAAAAAAATTGAAAATTTGTGAATTTTTTTACCTTGATTCATCATTTTAAATAGAAAATTTCTTGGTATTATCGTATATTAATTTCTTAATTATTAAATTTTGATGTGAAAAACGTTAGTGCACGGTTAAGTAATATTTAATCCGGAATTTGTTAAGGGGAAATTTCACGATGAATATTCTCAAAAAAGTATGGAATGTTTTGGCGATTATTCTGGTTGTTTATCTGTTTTTGCTGAGTATTAAATTTTTGGGACATTCTTTTAAGCTTTTTGGAAAAGATTTTGCGGAAGCGACAATTCAGATGACAAGCCATCCCTTGATGGGGCTGCTGATCGGTATTTTTGCCACCAGTTTAATTCAAAGTTCTTCGACCACCACTTCAATTGTTGTGGGATTGGTTGCCGGCGGCGCTTTAACCCTGGGTAACGCCATTCCAATTATCATGGGCGCTAATATCGGCACAACAATTACCAATTCATTAGTGTCGCTGGGTCATATTTCCAATCGGGTGGAATTCAGGAGGGCTTTTTCGGCGGGCATTGTCCACGACTTTTTTAACATCATGGCGGTTTTATTGTTCTTCCCGATTGAGGTGAAATATCATATTATTCAAAAATCCGCCGTCTTTTTAGAACGTGAATTTGCCGGAATGGGCGGCGTAAAGCTGTTTAATCCTCTGAAGGCTGTCACCGATCCCATAATCCACACCCTTGACCGGGTTTTTGGCGCAATTCCGTTTTATGAAGTTTTTCTGCTCATCGTATCTTTGCTGCTCATTTTTCTTTCTTTAGCAGCCCTCATACGGATGATCCGCAAGCTGGTGGTCAATAAACTGGAAACCGTCATAAACGATTATCTTTTTAAAAACGATTTTCTGGGCTTGACCTTAGGGCTGCTGCTGACCTTAGTGGTGCAAAGCAGCTCGGTGACCACTTCCCTTATCATTCCCTTAGCCGGGGCGGGAGTGCTTAGTTTAAAGAAGATATTCCCCTATACGCTCGGAGCGAATGTCGGAACAACGGGTACCGCCATTTTAGCTTCTTTGGCAACGCAAAACGAAATTGCGATTACTGTTGCATTTTCGCATTTATGTTTTAATTTATTCGGGATCGCGGTGTTTTATCCGTTAAAATTTTTGCCGATCGGTTTAGCCGATTGGGTCGGGAAAATGGCTACCAAATCCAAAAAGAATATGCTGGTCTTTGTCGGAAGCTATTTGGGAATGTACAGTATTCCCATAATCTATTTAATCATTATTGAAGAATTTATGAGATAACCGTTTTAGACGTATATTAAACCATAGCGAGGTAATAAAATGTGGAAAGAGTTAAGAAAAGTCTGGTCGGGCGATAACCTTTTGGAAGACGGGTGGAAACAATCTTATGAGATGCTGCAAATCGATCACGATATGTTCCTTGAAGCCGTTCATATATTACGTGAAAACGATGAAGTGGAACTTCGGCGGAATATCAGAATTAAAGATAAACAAGTCAATAAATACGAGCGTGACGTAAGAAGAAAAGTTTTAACCCATCTTTCGGTAAGCGGCACGTCCGAGTTGGCTGCGGGGCTGGTTCTTGTGACCATTATTATCGATATCGAACGCATCGGAGATTACACAAAAAATATCGTTGATCTGGTTGACGTTTATAAAAAACCGCTTCACGGCGGAATTCATAACGATATTTTAAACAAAATCGAAGCGGCGATTAAAGAGCTCTTTTCAAAAACCCAAACCTGCGTTGTTAAAAGCGATCCCGAAGAAGCGCTAAGATTATTGACGGAATACGAATGGATAAATCAGTCCTGCGACCGTGAAATTTACCATATTATTCAGGAAAAAGATCCCGATCTGGAACCGGGAAGGGCGGCGGCTCTGGCGCTGTATTTCAGATATTTGAAACGCATAAATTCGCATTTAAGAAACATCGTTTCCAGCGTGGTCAATCCTTTTGACCGAATCGGATATAAACCCAAACCTACCGAGTAGGGGGTAGTTTTGTGAATCAATTAAAACAAGGCGGACCGTTGTGAGCGTCCATTTACAAAAAGATATTAATTCCGTTAAGAATAAATTGTTGACTTTAAGCGCCGAAGTGGAAGAGACCGTTTATGACGCAGTGCACGCGCTGTCGTCCCACGATGAAAAACTTGCCGCCGAAATAATCGAAAGAGACAATGAAATCGATTTAATGGAAGTGGAAGTCGAAGAAGATTGTCTGAAAATTCTTGCTTTGCATCAGCCCGTTGCTATCGATTTGCGATATATTGTCGCCATTCTGAAAATCAATAACGATCTGGAACGCGTGGGAGATCTTGCCTCCAATATCGCTCAAAGAGCTCTGGAATTAAAAAACGATCCTGTGATCGATATTCCGGTTGATTTTTCCACAATGACCGAAATCGTAAAAAAGATGCTGCATTCGAGCATCGATTCTTTAATTCAAATGGATGTCGGACTCGGCAAAGAGGTCTGTCTTCTGGATAACGAAGTTGACGACAGGCATAAAGAAGCTTTTCATAAGATCAGCGACGCCATCAGAGCTCATCCCGAATACACGCAAACTTACATCCGCTATCTATCGATTTCGCGCTATCTCGAACGTATCGCCGATCTGGCGACCAATATTGCCGAGGATGTCATCTATTTGGTTACCGGTCAGATCACGCGCCATCAAGCCGGTTTAAAAGACGGCACCTGTTAATTTGGCGAAGAGTTTATTTTTTACCGGTTTTAACAATAGCATGAATTAGAAATATATTCAGGATATGTTTTAAAAACCATTCAGCTCTTATTTTGTAATTAATTTTTTAGATTTGAGAAAAATAAAATTTTGGAAAGAATCATGTCAAAGTACAAGATTGCCGGTATAATTTTAGCCGTCAACTACAAAGATCAAATGCAAAGTCCGGTAAAAACCGACATACCGATACCCGCGTTGGATTTCCAAAAAATAAACACGATCATCAATAAATTGGAAGAAATTCAATGCGAACCGATTATTGCCATAACAGGATATGATCCCAGTTATATCTGTCAGAAAGTGCAGCAAGATATTTTCCATTGCGTTCAAAATCAAAGCCCGCTGTCGGGCGAATTGTCTTCGCTGAAAATTGCGATTGAACAACTGCCCGAAGAGGTGCTCGGCTTTATCCTGTGCTTCATGGATAATTTTTATGTTAAACTGGAAACTTTAAACGCCATTCGAAGCATGGCGGAAGAATTTCCCGATCATATTGTAATTCCCCAGTTTCACGGACAGTTCGGCAAACCCTTGTATTTCGGGAAGAAATTTTTTGATGTTCTGATAACAACTTCGGAAAGCGCGTCGGCTTCCGATATTCTGGAATATTATATTAATGATATCAAGTTTCTGCCGGTAAACGATGAGGCTATTCTCGACAGCGACGCTTATTCCGACTCGGATAACACAACTGTTCATTGAGACGCAATTCGCCGGTTTTTCCCGTTACGCCGCAGCAGTCTGTCCGATAAAACGAAGCTTGATTTTGATCGTATTTAGGGCGTAAATAAAAAAATTATTATCCCGATCGTCCCACCCTAAATTTTTATTTTATATTTTGCATATATTTTTGTAAAATTCGGGCGTCATTGATAACAAACAATGAGGAAATTTATGCCTAAGAAAATTTATTATGAACCTTCCAGAACTTTAATGGAATTTCGTCTGTTGCCCGGATTAACCACAGAAGAAACATTAATCCATAATATCTCGCTGCGCACCCCGATGGTCTATTCCGAAGAAGATAACCCCAAATACTATCTGAACATTCCTGTTGCCGCAGCCGCCATGCAGTCGGTTTCCGGAGTGGAAATGGGGATTGAACTGGCAAAACTGGGAGGCACCGCTTTTATTTACTGCTCTCAACCTATTGAACAGCAGGCGGAGATGATTCGCAAAATCAAACGTTACAAGGCGGGATTTGTACCCCCCGAAACCGTGAAACCGGATACGCTGATTCGTGATTTGTACGAATTGACGCGGCAGCGCGGTTACAACACCTTTCCTGTTGTGGATGAAAATAACAAGCTGCTGGGAATTATTACCAAGAATGACTACGACGTTAAACCCCATGGCGATTTACCCGTTAAAGAACGGATGATCCCGAGAGACAGCCTGGCGGTCGGCGTGAATATCGAAAATATCAAAGAAGCAAACACGCTTCTGCGCGAAACCCATCAGTCGGTATTGCCTATCGTGGATGAACAGGATCGTTTGCTGTACCTCGTGTTCCGCAAAGACATCCGTAATCATCTGGACAATCCCTATGAAATTCTGGACGAACGCAAACGGTACTTTGCCAGCGCGGCTATCAACACGCACGATTATCAGTCCCGCGTGCCCGCTCTTGTTGAAGCGGGAGTTGATTTGCTCGCCCTCGATTCTTCGGACGGATATTCGGTGTTTCAAGCCCGGACGCTTGACTGGATCCGCGAGCATTACCCCCGCCTGCCCGTGATCGGCGGAAATATCATCACCGAAGACGGGTTCGATTTTTTGGTTGAACACGGAGCGCGCGGCGTTAAAATCGGTATGGGCAGCGGTTCGATTTGCATTACACAGGAACAAAAGGGAACCGGACGCGGACTGGCAACGTCGATCATCAAAGTAGCCGAAGCGCGCGACCGTTATTTTAAGAAGACCGGTAAATACATTCCGTTAATCGCCGACGGCGGAATAGTGAATTCCAAAGACATTGTAATTGCCCTTGCTCTTGGCGCCGATTATGTGATGATGGGTCGTTATTTTGCCCGCATGGATGAATCGCCGACCGAAAAAGTGACAATTCACAATCGGGTAATGAAGCCATACTGGGGCGAAGGTTCTGCCCGGGCGCGCGAATGGAAAGAAGCCCGTTACCATCAACTCATCTTTGTGGAAGGCGTTGAAGGTTTTGTACAGTATGCCGGAAAATTACGCGATAACCTTCCCGAAACATTAGCCAAAATTAAGGCTGCCATGTCTTCGGTCGGCGCAGCGAACATTAAAGAACTGCACGAAAAGGCGGAATTGGAAGTGGTCTCCGCGCTTTCCATACGCGAAGGCAAGGCTCACGATATTTATCTGCCGGGCAGTGAAAATGATTATACCGCGATAGATTGGGGAAATTAAAATGGCGAAATACATCGTTTTAGGAGCCCAGTGGGGCGACGAAGGAAAGGGTAAAATTGTCGATCTTTTAGCCGGTCACATGGATCTTGTGGTGCGCTTTCAGGGAGGCGCAAATGCCGGACACACGGTTATTATCGGCGATCAAAAATACATTATGCATCTGATCCCGGGCGGTATTGTTTCCGGCAAGGCGGTCAATATTATCGGTAACGGATGCGTGGTCGATCCCATCACCTTTGCCGAAGAGATGGACTATTTGCAGAAAAAAGGGATCGAGGTCTCTCCCGAAAAGCTGGTGATTTCGGCTCAGGCGCACATGGTTACTCCGATGCACAAATATCTGGATCGCGTGCTGAATAAAAAAATCGGCACCACCGGACGGGGAATCGGTCCGGCTTACACGGATAAAATTCAACGCACGGGCATTCGTCTGGAATCGATTCTGGACGGCAGTTTTGTGGAACGATTCAAACAGAACGCTCAATTGTATTCTCAGTTTGCAACTCAATTGTACGGCGAAAAATTCATTAATGTGGACGAATCGATTGAACAGTTAAAAGCAGCCGGAGAACGCATTAAACCGTTCATTAACGACACCATTGAAATCATTGCCGATTTTGTGCGCAGGGACGCCGATATTTTGTACGAAGGCGCTCAGGGCACCATGTTAGACGTGGATCACGGAACTTATCCCTTTGTGACCTCTTCTTCCACAACCATTGGCGGCGCTTACACCGGCGGCGGAGTGTACATCGATTTTGATAAGCGCATCGGATTGGTTAAGGCTTACACCACAAGAGTGGGAGAGGGTCCCTTCCCCACCGAATTGAACGACGAAACAGGCGAACGCTTACGCAAGCTGGGCAACGAATTCGGAGCGACAACGGGACGCCCCAGACGCTGCGGCTGGCTCGATTTAAAGCTGGTGCAGCGGGCGCAAATTATTAACGGCTTTAACTACATCTCGCTCAGTAAACTCAGTTGTCTTTCGGGATTTAAAACCATCAAGGCAGCCGTGGATTACAACGCACAGGGCGAGCCCGTGTACGAAGAGTTCCCTGGCTGGGAAGAAGAGATCGAAGGAATTACGGATCTGGAGCTGTTGCCGGAGAACGCGCGCAGGTATATCGATTTTATTGAGCAATACTTGGGAGTGCCGATCGGACTTGTTTCCACCGGTCCGGATCGGAATCATGTGATTTTTAAAGAGGCTTTATGGTAGTATTAAGCTTTCCTGAAATTAAAGGAAAGCCCGAAAAGCGAAAGACCCGATTATGAATAAAAAACAACAAAGCGGCGTGGACATTGATCTCGGAAACCGGTGTTCTAAAATTGCTTACGACTGGGCTAAAAAAACATTCTCATTACGTCCTGCCGGAAGCGGAAATCCCGTTGCGGGACTCGAAGGCGCCTTTTCCAATGTGATGGATTACCGCGGCGTTAAAATCGGCATCTCTTCCGACGGCATAGGCACCAAAATCGAATTAGCCGAACGCACGGGAATTTACAATACCATCGGATTTGATCTGATCGCCATGGTATCCGACGACCTGGCGGCAAACGGTCTGGAAACCGTGAATCTTTCCAATATTCTGGATGTGGATTTTTTGGATGCCGCGATAGTGGATCAATTGATGGAAGGTTTGTACCGGGCAGCCGAGTTTGCGCGCATCACCGTAACCGGAGGTGAAATTGCGGAATTAGGGAAACGCATCAACGGTTGGGGCGAACGCATGCACTTTAACTGGGCAGCCACCGGCGTGGGAATTTTACCCGAAGGCGCGGAAGTGATCGACGGAAGCAAGGTTCGTGAAGGCGATTCGATTATCAGCCTGAAAAGCCGCGGATTCCGCAGCAACGGGTTCTCTCTTTTAAGAAAAATCATGTACGAAAAATTCGGGGATCTCTGGCATCACGAGCCCTATTCACCGCAAAAAAACTGGGGCGAAGCTCTTTTAACCCCATCGCTGATTTACACGCCGCTCATTGCGGACCTGATTAAATCCGATATTGAAATCCATGCAATAGCCCATATTACCGGCGGCGGCATCGGAGACAATCTGTCACGGGCGCTGAAGACTTCGGGACTGGGCGCGGAGCTGAACTCTTTATTCGAACCTCCGGATTTTATGCTTAAAGTGCAGGAATTAGGCGAGGTTCCGGAAGATCAGGCGTATCGGCTATGGAATATGGGTAACGGAATGCTTCTTATTGTGCCGCCTTCCCGGGTTGATGATGTAATTGCCGAAGCTCGTCGTCGGAA
>JAADIP010000125.1 GCA_013151275.1 Calditrichota bacterium
TATCTCAAATCCCCGATAAAACAATTCAATTAGTCGTAACCTCTCCTCCTTACAACATCAATAAAGCCTACGAGCAAAAACTGCGCATGGATGAATATCTTCGCCAGCAGGAAAAGATAATCAGGGAGAGCGTTCGGGTTTTAAAGGATCGGGGGAGTATCTGCTGGGAAGTCGGTAATTATGTGGAAAACGGGGAGATCATTCCTCTGGATATTCTTTTATATCCCATATTTTCTTCATTAAATTTGCATTTGCGAAACCGCATTGTCTGGCATTTCGGTCATGGTTTGCACGCCAAAAAACGCTTTTCGGGCAGGTACGAGGTTATTCTTTGGTTTACCAAGGAAAATGAATATGTTTTTAATCTGGACGCCGTCAGAATTCCGCAAAAATATCCCGATAAAAAGCATTTTAAAGGTCCGAATAAAGGCGAGTTGTCCGGACATCCTTTGGGTAAAAATCCGAGCGATGTCTGGGAGATACCCAACGTCAAATCGAATCATGTGGAAAAAACGATTCATCCCTGTCAATTTCCCATAGAGCTGATAGAAAGATTGGTGCTTGCTTTGACAAATAAAGGCGACCGGGTTTTAGATCCTTTCATGGGAGTCGGCAGTACAGCCATCGCGGCATTGATGCACGGACGTAAGGCGATAGGCGCCGAAATTATGTCCGAATATGTGGAAATTACCAGGAAACGAATAAAATTGGCTGAAAACGGAAAACTGAGAATCCGCCCGATGGAACGTTTGGTTTACGATCCCAACGGTAAAGTCAGGAACATTCCTCCCAAATTTGTCCAGCTTAAATCCGATCAAAAACAGCTCGATCTATTTGAAAAACAGAAATAACGCTTAAAATTCAACAGCCTTCTCAAATGAAGCGCATAAGCGTTAAGCGGACCCCTCCAATCACTCATTACGCATCACGCATTACGACCTTATCACTTTGTTACCCAACCAATAACTATTAACAACTTTTCTCCCGTATGTTGCGAGCTTGCGTAAAGAGATAGTAAGCAGCAATTAACGCCGAATTTTTATATTGTAAAAAAAATTTTAGTCTTCGGGAACACTGTAGTATGGTACAGGTCGTTATAACTTCTAAAGGAACAAAATATCACACAAAAACGGAGGTAAAATGAAGGTTAAAACCATTAAAACGAAGGGCAATCCCAGACGCAGTCTTATCGGTGCAATTGTTGCGGCGATTGTGGCTTCGATTTGTTGCGTGGGTCCGTTGGCGCTTTTAGCTCTTGGAATCGGAGGAGCGTGGATCAGTAATTTAACGGCGTTGGAACCCTATCGACCGATATTCATTGCCATTACTCTGATCTTTTTGGCTTACGCTTTTTACAAAGTTTACAAAAAGCCGAAAGCGGAAGAATGCGAATCGGAAAGTTACTGCGCCAATCCCAAATCCGAGCGAATCAATAAAATCTCACTGTGGGTGGCAACCTTCATTATCGCGGCGCTATTTATAACCCCGTACATTGCCGGGTCCGCCGCCGGTAATTCCGGAAACGAAATAAAGACAACAGAAACCCGACCCGAACAAACACGGAATATCGTTTTAAGCATTCAGGGAATGACCTGTCCATCCTGTCCGCTTACGATTCAAAAGAGTTTGAAAGCGTTGGACGGAGTTTTACAGGCAAATGTGGTTTTTGAAGAGGAAAGAGCTTATGTTAAATACGATCCTAAAAAAGTAACGATTGAACAGATGACAAATGCCACCGCCAATGTAGGATATCCGTCAACCGTAGTAAAGGAAAAATAATTATTGTCCGAAATAGATAATCAGAGAAAAGGGCAACCAAAAACAGGAGTCAAAAAATGAACTTTAAAACAATTGAATTAAAAATCAAGGGAATGACTTGCGATAGTTGCGCCGCGACGATCGAAAAACAATTAACCGTCGCCGGTATTGTCAGTAAAAAAGCCAGCTATAAAAATCACAACGCCATAGTATCTTTCAATCCCGATGAAATAGCAAGTAAGCAAATCATTCGTCTGGTAAACGACACCGGACACTATGAGGTGGAGGGATTTCAGGAGATAAAACCCGCCATAGACGACAAACCGCATCTGGTTATCATCGGCGGCGGTTCCGCAGCCTTTGCCGCTACCATTCAGGCGCACGAATTGGGCGCACGGGTCACCATGATCAACGAGGGATTACCCGTCGGCGGTACCTGCGTTAATGTGGGCTGCGTTCCTTCCAAAATACTTATCCGCGCCGCCGAAGAACTTCATCAGTCTGATACCTTAAAATTTCCGGGCATCGTCAAGCACGGCAAATTGCAGAGTTTTAAGGAAGTGATCAAAGAAAAACGGAAAATGGTAAAAACGCTGCAACAGGAAAAATATATCGGCGTTGTGGCTGAAATGGACAATTTTACTTTGATCAAAGGCAGAGCCCGAATCGCCTCGCCCAAAAGCGTGTCCGTAAACGGCGAAACCATTGCCGCCGACGCTATTCTTGTAGCCAGCGGCGCTTCTCCTAAAATACCGCCTATCCCCGGTCTCGATGAAGTCGATTATTTAACCAATGAAACGGCTTACGAACTGGAAGACTTGCCGGAACGCCTAATTGTGCTCGGCGGAAATTACATCGGACTGGAAAACGCGCAGATGTTTGCCCGTTTCGGCAGCAAGGTGACCGTGGTGGAACTGCTGCCACAGATACTGCCCACGGAGTCGCCGGAGTTGGTGGAAGAATTGCAAAAATATCTCTCCGCGGAGGGAATCGAATTTTTAACTAACGCCCGAACCAGCCGCGTTTACAGAGAAGGCGACGAGATCGTATTGGAAATGAATATTGAGGGTAAAGAGCGGAAACTCCGCGGCACTCATTTGCTGGTAGCCACGGGACGCAAAGCCAATACCGGGGAGCTCGGTCTCGAAGAAATCGGCGCGGAACTCACGCAACAGGGATTTTTGAAAGTCGATGAATATTTGCAAAGTAACGTTGCGGGCATTTACGGCGCAGGCGACGTGATCGGCGGTTTTATGTTCGTTTACACGGCGGCTTATGAAGGAAAAATCGCCGTCCTGAACGCGCTCTCGCCGGTTAAACAAAAAGTCGATTACAGCGCTCTCCCCTGGGTCATTTTCACCGATCCTCAGGTTGCGGGCGTTGGCGCAGATGAAAAGCAGGCGGCAGAGCTGGGCATTGACGCGGAAGCAGCGGTTTTGCCTCTTTCGTACATTCCGCGATCCATTGCCGCCAAAGACACCCGCGGTTTTATCAAATTGATTCGCAATAAGCAAACCGACGAATTGGTGGGCGCGCGTATTTTGGCTCCGGAAGGGTCTGAATTGCTAATGGAAATAGCGATGGCAATAAAATTCGGCATTAAGGTTGAACAGATTAAGGAGATGTTCCATCCCTATTTAACTCTGTCCGAGGGGGTCAAATTAGCGGCAATTACGTTTAGCAAAAAGATGAGCGAATTAAGCTGCTGCGCTACGTGATTTTAGTGATGGGTGATGAGTAAGATTAAAGATAAAAGATTAAAGATTAAAGATTAAAGGAAAAAGTTGTTGGAAAGATGTAATGGGTGACAAGTAACAAAGTAACAAGTGACGAGTGACGAGGGTGTGATGCGGGATAAGTAAGAAAAAGGAAAAATGATAAAAGAAAAAAGAGAAAGCAGAAAGCAGAAAGCCGTGACGAGACAACGGAGAAGACGCTTAACGAATATGTGAACAGTGATCAGAACAATTTTATGTTTGGAATTTTTGTCATTCGTATTTTAAACTTATTTCGGATTTATGATTTCCCCCGCATTCCGCTTTGTAACTCCGATGAAATAAGTTTCCTATTTTTCTTTAAAAAAAAGGCTGGGCGATTATTTTCGCGCAGCCTTTTTTATTTGTCGCCAAATTGATCAGGTTCCCATTTCCCAGGAAGAAAGATACAGCTTTTGCTCTTCGGTCAGTTCATCGATTTGAACGCCCATGGTTTCCAGTTTTGTCAGAGCAATCCATTGTTCGATTTCGTGGGGAACATCGTGTACGGCAACCGGCAAATCGTTTTTGATGGCAAATTCGGTTGTCAGAGCCTGCGTGGCAAAACTCATGTCCATCACGCTTGCCGGATGACCTTCGGCGGCAGCCAAATTAATCAATCTTCCCTGAGCCAATAAAAAGATACGACGTCCGTCGGGCAGCACGTATTCATCCACATTGTTGCGCACATTTTCACGCTTCTCTTTAGCCATGGCTTCCAGATCTTCGATGTTAATTTCCACATTAAAGTGTCCGCTGTTAGCCACAATGGCGCCGTCTTTCATCAGTTCAAAATGTTCCTTGCGGATTACATGAATATCGCCCGTAATGGTCACGAACAGGTCGCCGATTTTAGCGGCTTCGCTCATGGGCATTACCCAAAATCCGTCCATGGCGGCTTCGAGGGCTTTGATCGGGTGAACTTCGGTTACAATCACATGAGCGCCCATGCCCTTCATGCGCATGGCAAATCCCTTGCCGCACCAACCGTAACCGGCGACGACCACTTTTTTTCCTGCAATCAAAAAGTCCGTCGCCCGAATAATTCCATCCACGGTTGACTGACCCGTACCGTAACGATTATCGAACAAATATTTGGTTTCGGCGTCGTTCACGGCAACTACGGGAATTTTCAAAGCTCCGTCTTTGTGCATGGCGCGCAGACGAATGATTCCCGTGGTGGTTTCTTCCATGGAGCCCTTGACATTTTTCAATTTTTCGGGATATTCGGCGTGCAGGGTGGAAACCAGATCCGCCCCGTCGTCCATAGTCACCTCGGGATTATGTTCAATGGCGGCGCGAATATGTTCGTAATAGGTTTTATGATCTTCCCCGCGAACGGCAAAAACGGAAATGTCGTAATCTTTAACCAGAGAAGCAGCCACATCATCTTGCGTGCTCAAAGGATTGGAAGCGACCAGAATCAGCTCTGCCCCGCCCGCTTTTAAAGTTCGGGCTAAATTCGCCGTTTCTGCGGTAACGTGCAGACAGGCAGACATGCGTTTACCGGCAAGCGGTTTCTCTTTTTCAAAACGCTCGCGAATTTTGCGCAAAACCGGCATGTCGTTATCCGCCCATTCAATGCGCCTTTTGCCCTTTTCAGCCAAATCGATGTCTCGAACATGATGTTTAACCATTTATTACCCTTTCTTTGTGTTTTGTTGTTTGGTTATTTTCGGAACAGAAATTTTTCACGCCCGCTCCCGCAGCTCATTTCCACGTGACCCGGGAAAACCGGAAACGGGACGAGCAAAACAAATATGTCAACTCTAAAAAGGTCTGTAATTGTCATTTCGCGCAGCGACGGGAAATCTTTTGTTTTTATCGGAGTCTCTGCGTTCGAAATGACAGAACACGGTTTTTTGAGTGGACTCAAACATATTTTGTATTAGTTATTTTTTATTATCACTTTTCGTAAATCTGATAATAAACCGGAATCCCTTCCTCGGAATTCCAGGTTCGCGAATCCACAAGCTCCAGTTGCGCCTGATTTGCCCAGCGCTTCACCAAGTCCGGCGGGAAACCCAGCCATAAATCGTGCATCATATCGGCTAATTGTTTGTTGCCGTGCCGATCGAAATCCACAATGACCAGACGCCCCCCTTTTTTTAAGACAGCCGCCGTTTCTTTCAACCAGATTTCGGGTCGCGGCAGATGATGCAAAACCAGAGTCGCAAACACCGCATCCGCGCTTTGAGGTTTAAAGCAAAAACGCCGAATGTCGTTGCGGATAATGATCAAATTTCGCAAAACCAGTTTTTCTTTGAGCATTCTCAACTGGCGAATCATCGACGGATTAATTTCCGCGGCGAAAACTCTTTTCGCTCTCAACGCCGCTTTTACGGCAATCATTCCCGCTCCGCTGCCGGCATCCAGAATAATTTTGTTTTCCAGCGAACCGAGTCTGTTAAAAATTTCGCGCAACCGCTCTTCGGGGAAAAAACGTTCGCGCAGTTTATCCCATTCATGGCGAATATCGGAGAAAAAACGCTGACTCTTTTCATGCGCCTGACGAACCACATCGCCGTGAACCGAACTAACGTGAATAAAGCGCAGCAGGTCTTCAACGGGCAGTTTACCGGAATTCTTTTTTACCCAATCGGGCAAAAAGTAGAGCTGATAGTGTTTTTTGAAATTGCTTCTTGCGCGATTCAATAACGAATTCACCGCTGCCGGGGTTAAGCCAAATTCGGAAGAAAGCTCATTGTAGTTTAAACCGTCCAATTCTCTTTTCAAAAAAATCCGTTTCTGGCGTTCGGGAAGAGCCTTAAGAGCAAATTGAACCGCTCCCTCTTCGATCTCGTCGTCATGTCCCGCGTCAACAATGTGATTTTCATTAATGGATTCAAATTGGCGACGGCTTTTGTCGCGATAGTAGTTAATCACCCGGTTTCTGGCGACCGTCAACAACCAGTTTTTCAAAGAACGATCCGCATCCAACCGATCAATATTTTCAAGGGCTTTCAGATACACTTCCTGAAACAGATCGCGCGCCGTTTCACCGTCCCCGAGAGAGCGTTTTAAAAATCCGAATACTTCACTCTCGTAAGAACGTAATTTCTGCCAGATTTTTTCCGCTTCTTTATTCATATACACCCGAAGTTCGATTTTCTTTCGGCGTTTTTGAAAAAATTTAGTGCGGCAATATACAATTTTTCAGAATTAAAATCATGGCTCCGATCAACGTAACGGGATAAGCCAAAAACCCCGCTTAAATCAATCCCCGCAAATAACGAACATCCGAATAGACTGTTTAACGTAAAACACACAAAATGACCGTTAACGCAGTAATGTTTCAATCTCGTTCAAACGGGGATTCTGCGGATCAACCGCTTTCAATTTTTGGTACATTTGCCGAACCATTGCCTTGTCGTTTTCTTTTTGATAGATTTTCGCCAGATAATAAAACAAATCGGGATTATTCATTCCTTTCCCGAGCGCCAACAGCAACTGATCCTTTGCTTCCGAATAGTTTCCGATTGCCCGATAATACAAACCGCGGTAATAGTAGAATTCCGCCTCGGAAAATCTTTTTTTATCTAATCCGCTAAGCAATTTAAAGTAAGAATCGAGCTTTTGCGATTTCAGAAAGGCATCAAAAGCGCGCGCGGCTTGCTCCGGAGAAAAACATTTTTCGCACGAGCTCTGTTCGTAAAACGCCGCCGCCTTAAAATAGTCTTTGTTTAAAAAGAAAACATCGCCCATTAAAATAAAATATTCGGGAGATAACGGACGTTTCTTCAACTCCGTTTGAACCCGATATTCATCCAGAACATCGTTTACCCGCCGCATTTGTTTCATCCGCGAATAGATTCCGGCGATTTGCAGTAACAAGGCGGTTTTTTGAGGATCTTCCTGATAGGCTTTATCCAGATATCTGATACCGGAAGTAAAATTTCCCGCGCGAATATGGAGTTCTCCCAGTCTTGCCAGAACTTCGGGCGCATGAGAACGAAGTTTTAACGACGCCTGATAATAAAAAATTGCCGAATCGGCTTGTTTGAGCGAATCAAATATCTGGGCTTTTAAAACGTAAAAAAGGGCTATCCGGCTATTCAAAGCAATCGCCTGACTTATTTGCCGCAGCGCCTTATCCAGATCGCCCTCGATTTTCAGGCGGAGCGCTTTTTCGTAATATCTGTAAGCCGACTCCGGTTCGCGACCGGAATATGTTTTCGGGGCGTAACATGCTTCAAAGAGTGTAAGGAAGAATCCGCTTAAAAACAGGATAAGTATTAAACGAGGGTTTTTCATATTAATTATCACGGCTGTTTAGGAAACCCGAAGCGTTTTGTCATCCATTCGTAAACGTCCGTGCACAATTTTTTGTATTCCGGTTTGTCAAACGAATTTTGCGTCTGGCGTTTTAAAATTTCACAAATCAGTTTAATAAAATCCTGATCGCCTTCCAGATTCCATTTTTCCAGTTCTTTAGAGATGTTTTTTTTCTGAGGCGAACACAACATGCGGACGGTTAAAATCGCGGCAACCTGGCGCATCAGTTTGTTTCTGCCCTTCCTGAATTTATTAATATAAGGGACGGCTAACTGCGGCTGACGTAATGCGCAAAATTCCAGCGCCTGCAAAGTAAACTGGCGTAAATTTTCATCTTTATCCTTAAGCAGAATTTCGTAAACCTCTTCCCAACCGTTGCGGGGACCGTAACGTCCTATCATCTCCGCCAGAATGCCTTTGTCTTGCACGGCTTTTTGGCGGTTTTCATTGAAATACTTATCAATCGCCGGAGGAAGTTCAACCAATACCTCATCCGTCACCTCCTCCGGTGAAGATACGTTCATCGCCTGACAGACATGAATCAAAAAGTTGGTCGCATTGCGTATTTTCCCGGTCGAGGGATTGGTTTCCAGATAGTAGTCGTATAGTTCCTGCAAATTAGTCATGCATTCTCCAACTGCAATAAAAAAGATTTACCCAAATTACTCATTATAAAATAATCACAGATTCCGCGTCATCTGCGGGGAATAACAACCACCAAGCGCACAAAGGAGTCACAAAGCACACAGAGAATAAATTAAATTTAAAGCTGAAACCAAAACAAATTCCCCAATTTTAAGCACAAAAAATCCAAAAGCACATTAGTTTAATCAGCGACATCAGCGCAATCTGTGTTCATCTGCGGTCCATAATCAGCTTAATCTGTGGTCAAAACTGAAACTAAAATAAATTTCCCAATTCTAAGCACTAAAACCCCAAAAAAACCTCAACTCCATCAGTGAAATCAGCGTAATCAGCTTAATCTGCGGTCTAATCTGCGGTCAAAATTTATACCCTATTTTACGCAAAAATTCCTTACGCACTTTAATGTCCTGTTCCGTTTCCACTCCTTTGGTTTTCACGCCGTCCACTACTCCCAGAATCGCTCTTCCCTGTTCGGTTTCGGCGATTATTACCTCCACGGGATTTGCCGTGGCACAAAAAATACGCGTTACTTCGGGAACCATTTTAATCGTATTCAAAACATTCACCGGAAAGGCGTTTCCCAAAAAGATGATAAAACTGTGACCGGCGGCGATATTCATGGCATTCTTTTTAGCCAGTTCAATCAGGTCGTCGTCGGTTCCCGAATAGCGAACAAGCGCCTGCTGAGAAGCTTCGCAAAAGGCTAATCCGAATTTAATTCCGGGATTAACGTTTACAATCGCTTCATGAAGGTCTTCCACGGTCTTAATAAAATGGGAATGTCCGAGAATAAAATTCATTTCTTCCGGTTTTTCAATTTTAACGATTTTTAATTCCATGGTTCCTCCTGCGTTTAATTTCGATGCATAAATTTAACAGATTTCGGGCAATAAGCAATGATCATTTTCCCGAAAGCAAAAATCCCGTTCTTCAGGTTTTAACGGCGCCCGCCGTCAATCCCGATATGATCTGCCTTTCAAAAACGGTTACCAGAATAATCAGGGGAATGGTTACAACAATCGTGGCGGCTGCAATATCTCCCCAGGGAATTTCGTAAACGCCGGGGAACAAAGCGATTCCCACGGGAATGGTCTGCGCCTTTGGCGTTGCCGTAAAGGTCAGGGCAAACACGAATTCGTTCCAGGCAAAGATGAACACCAAAATGCTGGTGGTGAAAATAGCCGGTCTGGAAAGAGGCAAAACGATCCGGCTGTAAAGCTGCCAGTGGCTGCAGCCGTCCAATCGGGCGGCTTCCATTATTTCTTCGGGAATTTTTTTGAAAAAATTGTGCAGCGTCCAGACCATGAAAGGCAGAGCAAACGAACTGTAAGGCAAAATGAGCGCCCAGTAAGTATCCCGCAGGTGTACGGCTTTAATCATTAAAAAAAGCGGACTTACGATGGCAATGGGCGGAAACATGGAAACCGCTAAAATCAAACTAAGCAATAAGGGTTTGCTTTTAAACCTAAAATGCGCCGTTACAAAAGAAGTCAACGATCCCGCCGCAAAAGCCAAAAAACTGGTCAGGGTGGCGACAATAAAACTATTCAGAATAAAATGCCTGAAATCCGAACTTCCCAACACAACTTTGTAGTGACTCCAGTCGATCCGGGTGGGTAAAATCGGAGGAACATTGGCAAGCTCCGCCGTCGGTTTCAGCGAAGTCGCAACTTGCCAGATGTAGGGCGCAACCAGCCAGGCGACCGTGAGGATTAAAGCTAAAAACAAACCCGCTTTTCTCATTTTTAAATACCAACCCGATCTTTCGGAAATTTAAACCGTGACATTTTTCTTCGATTTTAGCGACAAAATATTAAAAATCAAAAAAAACCGCTCCCGACATTCATCATTCACTGCCAAAGCCTCTGCCCTTTTTTCCGCGCATCGCCCTCCCGCGCCGTAAACTGTTGTTGATCCAGATATTCCAACAAGGGAATTAAAAACTTTCTGCTGACGCCGGTAAACGATTTAACGGCTGCAATATCGATTCGTTCATGCGTTTTAAAATAGTCCCGCAAAAATTGAAGCAGCCGCTGCAAATGATCGTCATGGATGTAAAGCTGATTTTGAAGCGAATGTAATTTTCCAGCTTTGACAAGATCGCTCACCACCAATTTCAGGGCGTCAATTTTAACGCCGTGTCGCTCCGCCAAAATTTGCAGCGAAGGCGGTTGAAAGCCCGCTTCTTTAAAAACGGGCAAGAGTTCTTCCGCTAACGACCGGCGCTGATTCAATTTTGCCTGTTCCTGCGTAAAAAACGATTCTCCGAATTTAATTAAAATTCCTTTATTGACAGTCCGCTGCAACACCCGGTCAAAAAACAGCTCATCGCCTTTTAAGCCTTTGAACAGGTTCCAAAGTTCCGTGCGGTTAAATCCTTTGTCAAAATGCGATTTTGCCGACCGGCGGCGGATCAGTTCCAGAAGTTCCGCCTCCGCTTTTTCCATGACCGCCAGGGCAGAATAGTACGTCTTTCCGTGATGCGTAAATTTGAGCAAAAATTTCTCTTTTTCAAGTTTTTGAACAATTTTTTCCATGGTTTCTGTTTTTTCAAAAAAGCGGCGGGCAAGATCGGACAAGTTCAGAGCTTTAAAGCCGGCAAATTCAAAAAAGAGTTTTACCGCTTCTTTAAGATTACGCTGCTCCGGAATCTGAAAATATTTTTGCCAATTTTGTTTTACCTTGCCGAAGGGCGGCGGACTAACGTGCGCCACTCTGCCTCCGGCTATGGTATAAAACGGCGATATTGAACGGATTAATACCGCATCCTCCGGAACGCAAACGCCGGGTTTTTCGAGACGAATCCGCGCGTGATAGGTACTCCGGGCGCGCAGGAAAGCCTCTTCTTCAACCCAGGTGATTCTGCCAAACAATTCCGAAGTGCCCAGATGAACGCGCACTTCCTGATGTTTCTTAATTTTTACGGGCGCCGCGCTTGCAGTATGAATGACAGCTAAAAACTCAGTGACCGGTTCAAGCGTATTGGGACGGATTAAGGTGACTCCCCGTTCGACTTCTTCTTTGCTTATGCCGCTAAGGTTAACGGCGACGCGCTGCCCGACGTAAGCCGAAGTAACATTCTTTTGATGAACCTGCAAACCGCGAACCCTGCTTTGCTTTCCGGAAGGCAGAATCGTTACCAAATCATCGACTTTGATTTGATCCGAAAGAACCGTGCCCGTCACAACGGTGCCCGCGCCGTGAACGCTAAAGCTGCGGTCCACATTCAAACGAAAGGGACGGTTGTTTTCGCGCCGGGCGCAGTGTTCTATTTTTTGCGCCAATACCTGTTTTAATTCTTCGATTCCCTTCCCGCTCACTGCGGAAACCGGAATAACGGGAATGTTTTCATATCCCCTTGCTTTTAAGAACTCCTCGATATCCGATTGCACCAGCGTCAGCCATTCTTCGTCCGCAAGATCGATTTTGTTCAGGGCGACAATACCGTCTTTTACTCCGAAAAAACCGAGGATATCCAGATGCTCGACGGTCTGGGGCATAATGCCGTCGTCCGCGGCAATGACCAACAGGAAAAGATCGATGGTGCTTACTCCCGCGACCATGGTCTTTACAAATCGCTCATGTCCCGGCACATCGATAATCGTGATGTTTTCTTTCCAGTATGCAAAGCCCAACTCAATGGTAATTCCCCGTTCTTTTTCCTGTTTCAGAACATCCGTGTCAATCCCGGTGAGGGCTTTGATCAGCGCGGTTTTTCCGTGATCAATATGCCCGGCAGTGCCGATGATGGTGTGTTTTGTCATAATTGCCGCTGTCCCGTTATTCGATAAAATCGGTTCCTTTAAAAAAATAATTGATTTCATACACGGCGGAATCGGGCGAATCGGAGCCGTGTACCACGTTTCGTTCGATGTTTAAGCCCATTTCGGCGCGGATTGTGCCTGCTTCCGCCTTTTTAGGGTCGGTCGCTCCCATCAGTTTTCGCCAGCGATCGATCACATCGTGACCCTGCAAAACCATCAAAACAACCCCGCCCGAGGTCATGTAATCGATAAGACTGTTAAAAAACGGTTTTGATCGGTGAACATAGTAAAATCCTTCAGCCTGACGGCGATCGAGCTTTGTCATACGCATGGCGACAATGCGCAATCCTTCCCGCTCAATCCGTTTAATCACTTCACCGATTAATCCCGCAGATACGCCGTCCGGTTTAATAATAGCAAGCGTGCGATTCATAGGTCTCCGTTCCTGTTTTAATTTGTTTGAAATTAAAAATAAGGATAAAAGGAGAATAAAAAAAGAGGCGCGAAAAGTTAGGAGAATGGGTCAGCCAATGTTTGGGTTTGCCGTTTTATTTGAAGCGCGATAAAACAAACCCGGGTAATCACAGATTAATCAGATTACGCTGCAGAGACCGGTTCCGATGCGTAATCCGTGATCCCTTTTAAGAACGGCAATGTTCGATCGTTTCCCGGTAGCTTTCGATCAATTTTCCGTTAATGGCATCCCAGCTAAAATTCTTAACATGGTTCAAGGCGTTTTTTCTCAACGCTTCGCGGACTTTTAAGTTGTTTAGCAGAATCATTACCTTATCCGCAAGATCGCGCGGTTGATTGGGTTTTGCCAGATAACCGGTTTTCCCGTCAATAATCAGGTCTTGCACGCCGCCTTTTTTCACGCCCACGGCGGGCAATCCCGAAGCGTTTGCTTCCAGTATCACATTGCCGAATGTTTCCGTTGTGGAGGGGAAAACAAAAATATCCGAAGAAGCGTAAGCGGCGCTTAAATCGTCTCCGTGCAGGAATCCCGTGAAAACAGCTTCGGGAAGTCTCTTTTTCAGCTCGGGACGCATGGGTCCGTCGCCGACGATCAACAGGCGGAATTTTTCTTTTTTGCTTTTCAGGATATCGTTCATTTCAACCAGATCGTCGAGGTCTTTCTCTTTTACCAAACGTCCCACAAAAAGAAGCACGGGCAAATTTTCCGAACCGATCATTTTGCGGAATTTTTCCGACCGCCTGACCGGATTAAAGCGCTGCAAATCGATGCCCCTTTGCCAAAGATGAATGTTGCGGAATCCCTTTTCTTCAAGCTCCAGAAGCGTGCTCATACCGGGCGCATAAGTTTTTCGGAACCTGTTGTAAAACCAGCGCAAAAATTGCCAGCCCAAATTTTCCGCCATCTCAAGTCCGTAATATTTAAAATAAGAGACAAAATCCGTGTGATAACCCGCAACGGCGGGAATGTTCTTTTTTCTGGCGTACTCCGAGCCTAAATTTCCGAGCAGGGTCGGACTGCTGACGTGAATCAGATCGGGTTTAAACCGATCGAGATGCTTAAACACCAACCGTTTGTAAGGAATTCCTATCCGGTAATCCGAATACAATAAAAAGGGAAAGGAAAAAACCTTATTCACCCTCAAATGCCAGTCGTGTCCGCTGTCCGGCTTAAACTGCGAATAGATAACAAAGTCGATATTATGTTTTTGCAGAGTCCGCAAGAGATGAACATAGGTATGCGCAACTCCGTCTGTGCTCGGCGGCAGGCTGTCGATAAAAAAAGCGATTTTCATTTTATTTCACTTTAGCGTTATCTGTTAATTTTAGTTAAGGGTTAAGCGGCTTCTCCGGTCATCGTAATGCGTAATGCGTAATGCGTAATCATCACCATCGCTCAAAATCTTAAATAATTCACAAAATTATTTTTTAGAGAATAAAAAAGCATCTACTTCCTTACAACAAACATTTTACTATCTTCTACCTACTTCTTACTACCTACTACTGCTTTCTGCTTTCTGCATTCTGATAACTTTTGTCTTATTTGTCATTCGTTACTCGTCACTTGCACTCTCCGCTCCCTGAGCCTGTCGAAGGGAGCCTGTCGAGTTACTCTGTCACTTTGTTACTTTGTCACTCGTTACGCGTCACGCATTACGACTTTGTTAAATATCGATTTATTCTGAATTTAAGACCCCCCTTTTAATTTCCCCCCTTCAAAGGGGGGAACGCCGAAGGCAAGGGGGTATTATTTTCAAGCCACGCCATCTTTGAATGTCCTGGCTTATTCTTTAAGAAAAAACGGTTACTCGTCACTCATCACGCGTCACGCATTACGCATTACGACTCTGTCACTCTTTTCCGTCGATTTCCGTGGATTATTTGGAGACAATATAGAGCCGAAATGTTTTGAAAAGGTTACGATT
>JAADIP010000117.1 GCA_013151275.1 Calditrichota bacterium
AATCAACAGCTCATCGTAATTGGTTTCATTGTGTCGAATGTAAGCCCTTACCGCCAGGTTTATTGCCTCGGGAGAATATTGTTTGGCTTCCGCAGACCGACCGACTCTGCCGCTGTATTTCTGGCAGGCATGTCCGGCAATCTTCTTTTCCACGCCTTTCGGAGCGTGAGGAAATAACTCCCGAATTTTACGGGAAAACTCGTCAACATATTTTTCTTCAAAAAGCTGCCGTCGGAGCGCTTCCCTTTCCCTTATCCGTTCCCGAATTTCGGCATCTGCCAGGCATTCCCGCTCGGCTTTTTCCAGGGCTTCTTCCTCCACCAAAATTCCCTGTCTTTCATAACGCTTACGTGACCGGCTCCATTTCAAAACAACGGCGTACAAAGTAGAATGTTTTTTAGAACGTCGGGTTAACGCCGTATTGCCCGAAGGCAAAAAGACCAAATGATGCAGATCGGAGCAGGACAAGCACAAAGCGTTTTTGTTCTTATCCAGAGTGATAAACGCCCCTCTGCCCAAATTTTCTTCGCATTCAAAACAGGTGAAATCACCAAGGCAGATGAATACCACGATTTCCGTTTTGTCTTTGCTTCTTTTTTCCATGATCTATTTTGTATTATTTGACCTGCACAACATCAAAGATAAATTACCGTAAGCGACTGTCTTTTCTTTTTCCACGATGAGATCGCTTTTTTTAAGCAACGGATACAACCCCTCACGCGATAAAAAATTACGGTAATTTTCAAAATGCCGCCGCCCGGCGGCTTTTTCAAAAAACAAAATTACGGCTCTGTAAAACCAACCTTTAGGAAAGCGAATCGATCCGGCGCGATAATCGACAAACAACAAACGCCCGTCCGGTTTTTTTACGCGAACCATCTCTTTGACAATGGGCAGTCTGTGCGATTCTCCGATTTCGTGTAATGTCAGCATGGCTATTACCAGATCAAAATGATCGTCGGTAAAAGGCATCAGGGCAGCGTCTCCCGTTACCAAATGTGCGTTGTTTTCCAATTTTTTTTGCGCCACCGCAATCATGGAAGGCGAAAGATCGATTCCGTAAACCCTGCAGCCCGCCTGCCGGTAAAGTTTCAGGTTCGCGCCGGTGCCGCAACCGACCTCTAACACGCGCATTCCTTTTTTCGGACTACTTAAACGAAATCCGATACTTCTCAAAGCCTTGTTGAAGGGTCCTGTCAGGGCGTCATAGAATTTGGCGATATTTTGGTAAGGATCCGGCATAAATCCGTCCGTTCGATAAGATGAAGATTTTTCCGGCGACCGAATCGGGTCTGTAATTCAGGAACATTTTTCGGTAATGTCCCATTCCGGATAAAAAGAAAATATCAATTCGAATTTCAAATGTCAATTATCGGAAGCTGAAATCATCCCGTTTGCGGCAGGGACGGAAGTTTAAAACCGGAAGTAACGGGAGATCACCGAAAGGATTTAAAACGCATTTGCCGGCAGGCAGGTTGTCTTTTTTTCAACCGTTCTCTCCGGTCATTCTGGCAATTTGCAAAATATAAAAGCGAAGCTGCCGCTGTTCCGCGTCGCTGAGCGGTTGCTGCTCGATTTTGATAATTCGTTCCACATCACGTAAGGCGCGCATCACGTTAACCGGAAGTTCGGTAACGCCCTGCGGAGCGCTGCTCAAATATTGCAAGGCGGCTAATAAAAATTGTTTTAAATTGTCGTCCACAATTCCCTGCAACCCGGTGCTCAATTGAGAAACCGTGCGTTGAAACTGCGTGAAGCTTTGATCCAAAGAACTTCCGTTAATGTTTCTGCTTTTTAATAAAACGTCGATCGCCTGCCCCAACTGAACAAAACTTTCCACCTGCGAAGCCACTTTTTTCTCGATCAGACGCCAGATTTCATTTCGCCAGCGGCGGACTTTTAAGGGAATTTGCAAAAGTTCTTTGACCTGCTTTTTCCAGTCTTCGGCAACGGGACCTTCTATTTGTTCCAACAGTAAATCCGTTTCAACATTAAAAAGATTTTTCTGCATCAAAACAGCCAGATCGGGACGCAGGGTGGGTAATAAATTCTGTTTAAAACAATTGTTCTCAAAAAAATCTGCCACCGGCAATCCGTGCCGTTTTAAAAGCTCAATCTGAAACAGGGGAATAAACTCCTTCATCAGTTCCGTGTCTTCGTGCAACGCCGATATTGCGCTGTTTCCCGGCGGAAAGAGTTTTTCCAGCCGACCGAAAATCTCCAGATCCACATCCTGATAAACCCGTAAGGTGTGTAAAATTTCGTAAGCCGGTAAATACGGCAGAATCCGTTCCTGAACCAGCAACTGCGGACTCATCACCCCGTGCTGCGCGTTGCTGAATTCTTTAAGCGCTCTGAACAGTCCAGTGGTAAGCTGATTGATCCCCATAATCATGGTTTGCGCCCGGTTATGTCCGATGGCGCGTAATAATGTCCCGTGTTTGGACAGGGGCAAAACGCGGGACAACCGTTCGATAATACGCTGTCCCGCTTCGGGATTGGACGCGCCGCCCGGGCGGATGGTGGGACGATCGCGAAAAGCGGGCACCATGCGCGACACAAAATAAGAAACCACGTGAATTCCCACCACATCCTCATCGCGACCGTAAACGATTTGTCTGAAGTTTTCCAGAACCTCGTTTAAAAATTTGTTGTAAAGCGGATCGTGCCAGCCCATGGTGAGCTGCTTTAATTCTTTTTCGCCGCGCTCATGGTAACGCAAACGGGTTTGAATGAGCGGCTCCCCGGCTCGAATAAGCTCTTTATTGTGATAGGTTTGCAGTTGCATGAAATGGTACAAAAAATTCGCCCGTTCAACCGGAGAGATCATGCGCAGTTTTTCCGCGATTGTGCTCTGGAATGTGCGTAAATCGCCGCTGCTCATCACGCCGCGCAGAGGCGTAATAGCAAATTCCGTGCTTTTTGCGCTGGCGGGAGAAAGCTCTCTTGCAATCCGCTTTTTATTCTGCGGATTTAAAATAAACGCCGGCTGGCTTCCCGTTTCGTCATAAAATCCGCCCTGACGCTGCATGGGCTCGCCGCTGCCCAGTTTCAGACGGACACGTTCCAACAATCCTTTTTTAGCCAGCCATCGGACGACCTTGAATTTGGTCTCTTTGTACAACTGGGCTGCCATGGGCTGACTTACCTGCTGGCTTAAATCGGAACCGGCGATAAAAATTTCGCAGATCATCTGCGAAAAACGCTCTTCGGTAGCCTGCATGGTGGAACGGTGGCTGCGCGTGTAATTCCACAAATCATCGAGATAGCTTTCGATTCGTTTTACCACGTCGTAATCTTCGAACAGGGGAATAACCCAAATATCCGGCAGATCGGCGGTAGGATTTTCGCGCATAACCGCTTCTCTTTGCGCGCGCAATTTTTGATCCAACTGAATAAGGGCTTCCACTTTACTGGTCATGCTGACCTGTAACGCCAGAATCAATCCCGCATTGCCCACAACGCCGCCCAGTTCGTTAATTTCAACAAGATTAAAAACGGTGGTGTCGATGGCAAAAGGATCGACCGAGGTAATCATGTTCTGATGGATGCGCGGGGTCAGCACAAAACGCTTGAGCAAATCGCGATAAAACCCGGCTCTGAACAACATCTCCGGATGATCAAGATGTTCTAAAATCAAAGGAATGGAGGCGTGCAGGGCTTTGCGCAATTTTTTATTAAGCACAAAATAATACTCAAGACCCTGTCTGCGCTGATTGCGCAACTGAAGCATTTTCCGCTCCAGACGGTCGTTGTGCTCCCACATCACGGTCAACGGATCGCGGACCAGGCGCAGCTTCATACCCGCTTTCCGCCATCCGGAAGGCAGAATATTGGCGGGCAGCAGACTGCGATAACGTTTTTCCAACTGATTGGTAAGCCAGGTGATTTTATTTAACAAATTCCAGAAACGCTCGCGCCGCTGCGGAAACTGCTGCAAATCTTCCAAAAGAGCGGAATCGATTTTCAGATCGGGTTGCAGAGAAAGCAGCAGGGAAAGTATTTTTGCCAGACGAGCCACATTTTCGATGACCACCGCGCCCACCAGCCGATGTCCCTGACCCGACGGACGCGTGCTGCCGTCCCAATCGCCCCAAAAAGAAAGAAAGGTCTGCAAATCCTCGTTTCCGCTTCGTCTGGCAATTTCTTCGGCTTCAATAAAAGAATTTAAATCCAAAATCAGTTCGTCCGCTTCCTGAATGGAATTGATGGGAACCGATGTGCCCAGAAATTCCGAAATCAACGCCTCGGAAAATTCTGTAATTTCAGCCGGCGACACGGGCTGCGAAAGCAAAATTTTCTCGATAAGAGCCTGACCCGCCAAATCAACTTTCAGCGAATACATTTGCGTGGGGTGTACGGTTCTGTCTATCAGGCGCTTGCGAAATTTCTGCCGCCTTATCGCAAGGTCGTCCTTGTAAAATTCCTTTTCAAGAATCTGCTCCAGTTCGCGCCTGCGGCTTTCGCCGCTCATGTTCTTTAATTCCTGCCAGAGGTCAAAGCGCGCCCGATATTGCGCTTCCAGAACTTTTAACCGGCTGCTCAAAAATTCGTCGAAAAACTCCGCTTGGCAATCGGATTTCAAGGGTGCGTTTTTGCGGCTTAATTTTTTTTCGAGCGACTCTTGCGCGGAGCGCCGGATTCGGACGCCGATCCGGTTCCACGCATCATCCTTAACCGTTATTCCCGGAAGCGATTTCTTTTTGATCTTCAAACGCTGCTTTTGAAAAGACGAGGCTTCCTGAGCGATCAAACGATTCAAATCGATCAGCACCCGCCGCATTTGATAATAGAGAGGCTCCCCGCTGATTTTTCCGCCGAGCGTCAACCGGAACGCCGGACGGGCGGTTTGATAGCCGTTCTCCGTTCTGGCAAAGGTGGAAAGGGGAACAAGACCGATTCCCTGATTGGCAAGGCTCGAAGACAACGCGTCCAGAGAAATGCCGGACGGCAACTGCCTGATGAACATTAAAGGATACATGCTGCCCTGCGGAGCTTTGATCTCTATTCCGAAGGGATTGCGCTCGGGCGGCAAATCTTCTTCCGCTTTTTTGAGCAGGGTCATGCGTTCGGCAAACAGTTGATTTCTGAACGCATAGTACTCTTCAACCGCTTCCTGCCCGTTCCTGTAAAAAAGATAGGCGATCAGCAAGGGCAATGAATGCTTTTTGACGGTCGCTAATTGCTTTTGAAACGCGGCTGCGATTTCGGCGTCGGGAATCTCGATAACGGTCAATCGCGCTCCGGCAAAGCTGTCGGTTTTGGAGAGCGAATGCACGGTAATCAGGCGCCGCGCATCTTCGCCGATCACATAGCCGTTTTTAATTAATTGGTTGGTAAGCTGTTTTAGTGTGAGAACCGTCCGCCGCTCTTCCCACGGTCCCACGTTTTGATAAGAGAGATCGTCGATTACGTAAAATCCGTTTTTAAAAGCCCAGATCAAAATTTCCGACAACTGGTCTTCGGGTAAAATCGCGCCCGTGGCGTTGTGCGGATTATTCAGAATAATAGCGCCTTCGGAAAGCCACGCGCCGTCGCGGGAGATTAGACCCTCCAGATAATCAATCACCCGCCGGGCTGTAAAATTCTCCAGAGGATTGATCGGTAAAACTTCCACCTCCGGAAAACAGTGTTCGTAAGTCCAGCTTAAATCGGGACTGACGACTTTTTTGATTTTGCCGTGAAAACCCAAAAGACCCAAAGCCGTACGCGACGAACCGCTTACGGCAAAACATTGATTTCGATCATATTCCGGATGAACGTTGACAAAAACGTTTAAAAAACTATCTTCCAGACCGGCAATCCACTCTGCGTTGTGCAAATTGTCAAAAAATTGATCGATTACCTGATCCGAAGTAAACGAAGCAAAACAATCATCCAGAATAACGGACGGTTTTAAAGGCGCAAAAGATCGCAGCAAAGTTTTTTGCGCCACCTTTTGAAAGTGCTCGATGTACGCGTTTTGCCGCTCGTGGACTTTTTGCAAAAGCAGGGAAATCCCGTCCGCTTTTTCTTCGATGCGATTTTCCGCTCTTTCCATCCAATGAGGAACGTTTGCGTTTAATCTGTTTTCCGCGCTTATTTCTTCGAAATCGTTTTTGGCGGAAAAAACGCCTGTTCGCAGTAAAAAATAAAGCAAAGCGGCTTCGGGGGCGGAAGGAGTTCCCTTTAATTCAAAATGAACGGTTTCCAGATGCTGAATGTAATCGGCGGGTCCCGCGACAATTACAACCGACACATTGTTCAAATCGGGATTAACGGCTGCCGGAGAAAGAAAGCGCAGCACCCTTCTTTCCAGCAGAGCCTCGCGCGCCAGTGAAAGTTGATTGGGCGCGTCGTTGGCTTCGATCACGAAAAGGGCTTGATCAATTACCAAATGGCGGAGTTGACGGCGGAACTTTTCGGAGGGAATTGCGCCCAGAATCAAAAAGGCGGGTTTTTCCCTGTTTTCATTCAGCAGGTTTTCGATCCGGCTCAGGGCTTCGTCCTCGCCTTCGGGCAAAGAGGCAATTTTCAGTCGTTCAAAATCATAAAGATGCCCGGGCAGGTCAACGCGGTAAAGCAGCAATTGCGCCGGAGCAATTTCGAGATAGCGATTAAGCGTAAAGAACAAAACGCGCAGGTTCTCAATCAATCCGCCGCTGCCGAGCATCAGCTCTTTTTGCCCGGATTCCTTGCCGAGATCATAGCTCACGGGCTCCAGTTGCTCCTGTTCGAACCAGCGATGTAAAAATTCGATTAAAGAACCGGGCGCGCGCCAGTTGTACCCGCCGCGCGGCATGTAAGGATTGCACAGAGGAATGGCGTCGAAAACGAACAACATTCGCTCGCGCACGGAGTCGGTTACTTCCGATTCCTTCAGGTAGTTCAAAAAGGCGTCCCGGTCTGTCACCTGCGAAACGGATTCCGTCTGAAAAACGCGTTGACGAAATGCGGCGGTCAGGCGGTGGTCCTGAATCGGATGTCCGATATGGAAATTAACCCGCTCTTTGTCGTCAACCGGAGCAGCCGCGGTGGCTTCGCTGATTTCCGAAACCTTTGCTTCTTTTAAAGGTCTTAATTCAAATATTTTTTCATTCATGGATTGATTTTACGAATTATTATCTTTTGATTATCCCTTTGTTCCATTTCCCGTCGTCACGGCTGGCGCGGGTTTACGGATGCAAAAGGGTCTGATTGATAAAGCGGCGCTACTTTTCTTTTACTTTTTGATTCAAAACTTTTTGCACGAACTGTTCGAACACGTCGAATAAATGACTCGCCTTTTGCTGATCCAGCCCGGCAAGCGAGACCACGGTACGCGCATTCTTCAATTGCTGACTTGCCTCAGCCAAACGCGCCAATTGCGGCGAGAGCAGCAGCAATTCGGGATGTTCTTCGAATACTTGCAGTTCTTTCTGCTCCATTTCGAACTGCATTCTGCGGCGCTCCAGCTCCTTTTCCACACGATACCTTGCCAGCTCCGCTTCTTTTTCCTGTTCTTTCTTTTTGAGCTCCATTTGTTTCAGTTGCAGTTGATGTTCAATGAGTTTTATTTTTTCATCGGCTTCAACGCGGGATTTGGTCGCCTCAAGCCGCGCCTTTTGATTGATCTTTTCCGTTTTTTCGCGGATGCGCGCCGCTTCCTGCTGCTGCATGGCTTCGGCAATTTCCATATCGAGCGGCTCGATGGAATGAATATTCAGGCTGATCAGTTGCAGCCCCAGTTTTTCGGACACTTTGCTCAGATTCTTCTGCAGGTAATCGTGCAGATCTTTGCCGCTCAATTCTTCTATTTCCAGTTTTTCGCAAAATTCCTTTGCCAGGGTTTGAATGAGCAATCCCAGTTCCCCGCTTGCTTTTTCCACAAGATTCTCGCTCCAGCCTCCGGCGCGCACCAGTTCCGTCAAATGATTTTCATCGGCGGCGGTGGTAAAGGTCAATTTGATTTTGATCGGAAGCTTTCCGCGGGCTTCGCTTTCGAATTCCGAAACGGAAGAAAAGATGGTCGCCGGAACCCCGAGACTGAAATGCCGCGGATAAAACTTTCCCTTTCTGCGGATTATCTTTCCGCCCACGTCTCCCAGAACAATCTGATCGGGTCTGCGAAGACGAAATTCGTAAATAATTAACGAAATAATGATGACGGCAAAAATTAGTAACAATCCAATCGGACTCATGGTGATCTCCATTTTTCTGTTTTATCATCATGAATAAAATTGCAACCTACTCAATTGCGTGGCAGAAGGCAAATCAAAATACATCGATTCCGAACAACGGAACTTTACTTGTTTTTCCCTCATATTTTAATCATATTTTAGCATTTTGTTTAATTTAGATTAACTTTCTGATTAATATTTTTTGCGGAATATTTTAAATTTATAACACAAATGCAATTTAAAATGAATATTTAAACACTATTTTAAATGATTGAACCATAACGGAGGTTAAAAATGAAAACTTTACCGCAGCGAACCATGCAGCCTAAAAAACGAATCGCGCTAATCGCCCATGATCTTCGCAAACAGGATCTTTTGGAATGGGCGCGCTACAATAAAGAGGTGTTGAAAAAGCATGAATTATTCGCCACCGGAACAACGGGTAATCTGTTGGCGCGGGAAATTAAGCTGGATATTCATTGCTTTAACAGCGGTCCTTTAGGCGGAGATTTGCAGATCGGTTCCAAAATCGTGCAGGGCGAAATAGACTTCATGATCTTTTTCTGGGATCCTTTGGAGGCTCAGCCGCATGACGTGGACGTAAAAGCGTTATTGCGCATCGCCGTGGTTTACAACATTCCCACGGCTAACAATCGCGCTTCGGCTGATTTTATGATCTCATCGCATCTGATGGAAGAATCATACACTCATGTTTTGAATACCAGAAAATTGGCGGCAAGCTCTTCTTTGGGCGATTGATCAGATGCGCCACACACCCGGAATCGCGGTTTTACAATAGGGGCAGCGACCGTCCGTTATTTCCATCCGCTTGATCAGGAAGCCTGTGCGTTCCACTAAAATTTTGCCGCATTTCGGGCAATAGGTGTTTTCGGCGGGATGACCGGGTACGTTGCCGATGTAAACATAACGCAGCCCTTCGGCGTCGGCAATGGCTTTACATTTTTCCAAAGTGGAAACGGGAGTCGGCGGCAGATTCTTTAACAAATATTGCGGATAAAAACGCGTAAAATGGATAGGAACATCGGGACCCAAATTCGCCATCGTCCATCGCGCAAGTTCCCGAATTTCTTTTTCGCCGTCGTTTAAAGTAGGAACCACAAGGTAAACAATTTCCAGCCAGGTTCCCTGGTTGCGGATGGTTTCCATTGTTTCAAGAACGGGTTTCAGATTTCCGCGAACCACTTTCTGATAGTAATCTTCCGTAAATGCCTTTAAATCCACTTTAATGGCGTCCACAACCTTGCACAAATCTTTCACCGGATCTTTTTCCATAAATCCCGCGGTAATCACAACGCTGTTCACGCCCTGCTTTTTTCCTTCCACTGCGGTGTCGTACATGTATTCAAAAAAAATGGTGGGTTCGCTATAGGTGTAAGCGATGGATTTGGAATTGTAGTCTTTAGCCATGGTCGCTGTTTTTTTCGGCGGCAGATAATAACTATCCACCTGCTCGGGAGTGACCTGAGAAATCTGCCAGTTTTGGCAAAACTTACAATTCAGGTTGCAGCCGGCTGTAGCGATAGAAAAAGCCGTGGTCCCCGGCAAAAAATGAAAAAGCGGTTTCTTTTCTATCGGATCAACATGAAATGTGCAGGGACGGGAGTAAACCAAAGTGTAATAAGTGCCGTCCTGATTTTCTCTTACCCCGCAATAACCCCGTTCATGATCGTCAATAACGCATTTGCGCGGACACAATTTGCAACGCACCTGGCTGTGCTGCAATTTTTCGTAAAAACGCGCTTCCCGCACAAAACGCTTATCGTCCGGGCTCATGGCAAAAAGCGCCGAACGATTCGACCAGTTCAAAACCGGAGTCCCGATTAACAGGCAGGTTGACGACGCTATTTTTAAAAACGACCGCCTGCCCATTGTATGGGGCGCTTTGCCCGGCGGCAAATCGATCCGGTATTTATCCTGTTGATTCATGGAATCCCTCAATTCAAGGTTTTCACTATTTGTTCTAAATATTAACTCTTTTAAATTTTAATCGTTTCAATTTTCAGCGGATTCGCTTCTCCCAGTTGATGGTCGGCGTCTCCGGCGGTGAAAATGTATTTCGGCTCCCGGTCTTCTTCTTTTAACGCGGGCAGCCCCTTTTCTTTCCGTTTTTCTTCGATGATCCGCCATCCCGTGTAATCGATCGCCACCCGGTCGTAACCGACAAGCAATCCGCCGAATTTCCAGCGCCACTGGGGCATAAAAGAGGGACCGCCGTGATATTGCGCTTCGATCGCATCCACTATCGTAAAGCGCACTTTTTTACGAATCACGGGAAAAGAATTGACGTCCGCGATATAAGGATCGCCTTTGTTCAAATGATATTTGTTGGGATTGTGAATCGCTCCGAAAAGATTTTTTAAAGCGATGGAAACGCCGGCGATGCTGTGATCGCGCAACAAGGGTATGTTAATAATTCCGTCGCAAAGATTGGTTAAAATTCGCGTCACCAGACTGCCCGCCTGCCCGAACACCTGTAAATTCGGAGCAAACCCCACCGCGTCGTTTCCGAAACATTTTACGCCTTTGCCTTTGTAGCGAATTTTAAATCCGCATTCCTCAAGGTCTTTGTTCAGCCGATCCCAGATGATGATGTCCGATTCCCGAATTCCGGCTTGCCGCAGACGCTCGGCAATCGCCTCCACCAACTCCCGATGGGTCGATCCCCTGCCGGAAAGACAATTAACCTTTAAACCGATGACTTCGCCCGGCTGAACAATCTTCCGCCAGGCGTCAACAGGATGATCGCAATCAAAATAGGTTTGCACGGCGTTATCGAGCAGCTTGAGCAGCTTATCGCCTTCAACCGAGCGCTTATTCAAAACAGCCGGATCTTGCGCGACAATCACCCGCGATTTTTCCGATAGCGCGGATTTTTTTTCTTTGCAGGCGGGAAAACGCGGCAGCCAAAAGGCGCTTCCTAAAATCATGCTCTTCTTTAAAAATTTTCTGCGATCCATGGAAACCGACCTTTTTCACTTTTTTCTTAAAATAATTCCAATTCCGGTCGCGGTCAAATCATTTCCGGGGAATACATCCGGCTGCTATCGCGTTAAACCCACCTTAAAAAAATTGATCCGAACGCAATCTTTGTTCAAGCGGATAAGTCTTGAAAAATATGGGCTGAAACGCAAAGTTAATGATTTTTACAAAGGTTTTTCCGATAATTTGAAAATTTACAATAAGGTAAAGTTTGATTTTGTTCCGCTTTTTCTTAAATTTTGTTACTTTGAAAACAGCACAAAAAAACAGGAGTTTTCGTGGACAATAAGCCCGCGCTCGTCTTTGTCGGCTTTATGCTTATTGCCATAATTGTAATCGTTGTTTATTTAATATACACGGATCCTTTTAGGAATATGCCGCAGCACACCCGCAACAATCATTTTCAATCTCCGAATCGGGAGGCATTGATTTTATATTCGGAAAATTGTGCAACTTGTCATGGCGCAACGGGAGAAGGAAAAGATAAGTGTCCGCCCGTTCGCAATACCCGCCTTTCGGAAGCGCAAATTCAACAACTTCTCCGAAACGGAAAAGGTAAAATGCCGTCTTTTTCTCGGCTCGACTCTGAGCAAATAATAAATATATCAAGGTTGGTCAAACAATTTTAGGAACATGTTTTACATTTCTTCCCGCTGCTTTAACTGTATATCTCTGATTTTTAATTCGCTTTTTAACCGAAATTTCATTTATTATAAATGCAATGAATGCTGTTTTCTGTTCAAGTTAACAGATTACCTGTTTTTCAAAAGAAGAATATTATTGAATCTGGAGATTTTCAATGATCCGCCAAACCTTTTCGCTTAGGAATGATTCCGGAGAACCCGTTAATTTCGATCTTCGATTCAGCGAAGGCACCTCGCACGCTCCGGTTATTATTTTGCTGCACGGATTTAAGGGCTTTAAAGACTGGGGCTTTTTCCCGGATTTGGCAACTTCTTTAGCCCGTAGTGATTACGTTACTCTTGCCTTGAATTTTTCCCGCAACGGAATCGGAGCGGACGGGAAAAACTTTACGGCATTAGACCGTTTTGCCGAAAATACCATTTCTCATGAACTGGCTGATGTCCAAAAAATAATGGAAGCGCTTCTGGAAGGGAAAATCGGAAAGCAGGTCATCGACCCCGAACGAATAGGCATTCTGGGACACAGCCGCGGCGGGGCTGTCGCGCTGCTTACGGCTTTGGAATATCCCGAAGAAATCGGAGCGGTTGTTACCTGGGCTTCCGTGGGGAATTTGTTTCGCTTTTCACCCGAGCAAATAGAACAATGGAACGAGATTGGCTATATCGAAATCGAAAATAAACGCACGCGTCAAATCATGCGCATTAACCGCACTTATTGGGACGATTTGCAAAAAAACAAAGATCGGTTCAATCTTTACGAACAGGTTAAAGAGCTGGAAGCCCCCGCGCTGTTTATTCACGGAAGCGCCGATAAAAGCGTTTCGCCGGAAGAAAGCAGGCTGCTCTCCGAAAATTGCGGCGCAGCTTCCAAAAGGCTGGAAATTATCGAAGAGACCGATCACACCTTTGGAATTAAGCATCCTTTTGAAATAGGAACCGAAGCCTATAACATCGCAAAAGATTTGACCGAATCATGGTTTGACCGACATTTGAAATATTAAACATGACGGGAGTTCGAAATGCAAATTGGGTCTTATGAAGTTTTTACCGTACAAACGGGATTTGTTAGTCTGGACGGCGGAGCCATGTTCGGCGTGGTTCCCAAAACATTATGGAGCAGAACCAATCCCGCGGATGAATTTAACCGCATTCAACTGGCTCTCCGTACGTTGATCGTTAAAAGCTCCGACCGGCTGATTATTGTTGACGCGGGCGTGGGAACCAAAATGAACGAAAAACTGCGGAAAATTTACAACACGGATCATTCCGAACACAATTTGGAGCAGGGTCTTGCCCGGCATGGAATAACTTTTGATCAGGTGACCGATGTGATAATTACCCATCTGCATTTTGACCATGTGGGAGGAGCGACTTTTATTGACAACGGCGAATTAAAACCGACCTTTCCCAACGCAAAATACTATGTTCAGGGAGAGCAATGGTACTGGGCAACCAATCCCAGCGAAAAAGACCGCGCCAGTTTTATGCCGGAAAATTTTATGCCTCTCAAAGAAGCCGGGCAGTTGGTGGAGCTTGACGGTCCAAAGGAGCTTTTGCCAGGCGTCGAAGTGCTGGTAATGTACGGACACACCCAGGGCATGCAACTGCCTAAAATTTCCGACGGAAAAACCACGCTTTTGTATTGCGCCGATCTGATTCCGACCGCTTCCCACATTCCGTTGCCTTACATCATGGCTTACGACAACAATCCGTTGATCACCCTGCAGGAAAAAAAGCGTCTGCTGCCGCGGGCGGTCGAAGAAAACTGGATTTTGGTTTTTGAGCACGATCCGTTCCGCGCCGCGGGCAGAGCGGTGCAGACGGAAAAAGGTTTCCGACTCGGCGAGGAAATTCTTCTGTGAGTTTCACGGAAAAGCAAATAGCCATAAGCAGCCGGATTAAAGAAGGCAAAGGCTTTTCCGTGGTTGTTGACGGCAAAAAAATCGTTGTTTTCAGATACAAAGGCGAACTTTTCGCTTTGCGGAATTCCTGCCCGCATCAGGGCGCTCTCCTCAGCGACGGCTTTGCGCAAAACGAACAGGCGGTTTGCCTTTACCACGGCTGGCGTTTTAATCTTAAAGACGGAGCATTCGACAATAACCCCATTCTTAAAATTCCCACCTACGCCGTTTACGAAAAAGACGGTTTTGTGTTTCTGAAAATACCGGATGACTTTTTAACCGGAGATGTTTGAACTTTTGAGGGCTTGTTAACCTGCAAGGACGGTCTATTTAAGATTTATGATTGAGATGTAGAGTTTTAAGAGTTTAGGCGTTTAGTTGTTTAAGTTAATGCGGAAGATGAGTGCAGAAATAAGAAAGCCGTGATGCGTGATGGGTGATGGGTGATGGGTGATGGGTGATGGGTTTAACGGATTTTCGTCTTTGAATCAATTTTCTTGATAAATCTGCCACGGTACAGGTTTTCAAAATTCAAACTACTAAAACCTTTTGAGAATTTCACAAGGTTTCTCATTAATCAAGTCTTGTTTTGAATTTCTGTCATTTGGCATTCGAATTTGTTTCGGATTTCAATATTCGAATTTCGGATTTTCGTTTTTCATCTTCAATCTACTATGTTGCTTT
>JAADIP010000009.1 GCA_013151275.1 Calditrichota bacterium
AACCATGATTAGAAGGATTTAAAGGATTAACTTGATTGCGGAAAGTTTAAAATCAAGAAAATCATGTTAATCAAGAAAATCAAGGTTCAGACAATTAAATTTTGAACCATGATTAAAAGGATTTTAAGGATTAGCTTGATTGGGCAAAGTTAGAAATCAAGGCAATCAGGTTAATCATGCAAATCAAGGTTCAGACAATTAAATTTTTGAACCATGATTAGAAGGATTTTAAGGATTAGCATGATTGTGAAAAGTTTAAAATCAAGGCAATCAAGTTAATCATGCAAATCAAGGTTCAGACAATAAAGTTTTGAACCATGATTAGAAGGATTAAAGGATTAGCATGATTGTGAAAAGTCAAAAATCAAGTAAATCATGTTAATCAAGCAAATCAAGGTTCAGACAATTAAGTTTTGAACCGTGATTAAAAGGATTTTTAGGATTAACTTGATTGTGAAAGGTTAAAAATCAAGGAAATCAGGTTAATCAAGAAAATCAAGGTTCAGACAATTAGAGATACAATTGCAATTTATTTTGCATAACTTATGGCAGGATTTGACAGAAATTTTTTTATTTTTGCAATAAATTTAGTAATTTGCGATTTGCAAATTGCGAATCGTAAACTAAGAGGTTTTTATGAAGATACATAACGGAATGCGTCCTCAGGATATTGTTATTCTTTTGAAGATTTCTACATTTAAAAGCCGTCCCTGGATGGCTAAGGAACTGGCGCAAAGTTTAAAAATAAGTCCTGCCGAGGTGAGCGATTCGCTTAATCGCTCGAAAATAGCCGGTTTGCTTTCCTCCGATAAAAAACGTTTAATGTGCAACGCCTTATTAGAATTTATGTTTTACGGTTTACGCTATGTTTTTCCAGCCGAGCTCGGTGGAATAGTGCGAGGCATGCCTACGGCACATAGCGCCCCGCCTCTGAATGAACGCATTGTTTCGCAGGGAATGTACGTATGGCCCTGGGCAAAAGGCAAGGAACGCGGTCAAGCCGTTAAACCGCTTTATCGCACCGTGCCTGAGGTTTGTATCGTGGATAGAGAACTCTATGAGCTTCTTGCATTGACCGATGCGCTGCGAATCGGACGCACTCGTGAACGTCAATTGGCTATTGACGAAATGAAAAAGAGAATTATAACGGAGAATCTTTAAATATTGAGACTATGCTAAATAGTGTTCAGAACATCGAATCCATTAAAAAGATTGCCTTAGCGTTAGGTGCGTTGAATGAACGGGTCGTGTTTGTCGGCGGAGCTGTAGTTGCTCTTTATGCCGATGATCCCGCAGCAGAAGATGTGCGTCCAACCAAAGATGTGGATATCACGTTTGAAATTGTCTCTTTTGCAGAATTAACCCGTTTGCAAGAAGAACTTACATCCAAAGGCTTTTATCCTGCTCCTGAGCAAAATATTATATGTCGTTTTCGGTATCAAAACATTTTGGTTGATGTAATGTCAACCAGACCGGTAGGATGGGGACCGACCAATCCATGGTTTGCACCTGGCTTTAAACATATAGTTTGTCGCTTCTTAGATAATGTAAAAATCAGAATGCTTTCTTTTCCATACTTTTTAGCAACTAAATTCAGTCCTACCATGGTCGGGGCGACGATCCCCGTTTAAGCCGTGATTTCGAAGATATTGTTTATCTTTTAAATAATCGAATAATTTTGGCTGAAGAAATTTTAAGCGCGCCTCGGGATGTAAAAAACTACTTAATGTCAGAATTTAAACTACTGCTTAAAGATCCGTTAATGCGGGAAGCCATTTCCGCTCATCTTGAACCTTCCGTACAAGCGGAACGATTTGAGATTATAATAAAAAAGCTTGGTGCAATCATTCAAAGAATTAAATAGACGCAGTATCCGCTGAAGATTTTTTGTCCGTATTCCCACCGATTTTTGCCGATATTACTAAATTTCTTCAAACATATCTTCCGGTGAAAAAATCTGATATTTAATCTGAAAGGAATTCAAATGATTTAACAGACGAACGGCTTTTTGTTGTAATGCTTGCAAAGAGGCTCTTTCCTTATTTAGCTTTACCTCGGCAATTAAAGCAGTTTTTTCCGTTTCGTTAATAGCCACAATGTCTATTTCATTCTGATTACCCTTTTCCCAGTAACTTCCTATAATATTATATTTTCCGCTTAGTGCTAATTTATCTTTGAAATATTTTTCCAGAAATTTGCCGGAATAAGAGCCGAAATCCCTGAAGACTATCTTTTTTAAATAATCGAAATTTCCTATCTCCAGAGCGCTGTAATATTTATAAATGAATCGAAACCAGAAACTTAAAAAATGATCATCAATAAAATATTTTTGCACTCTGCCGGAAGGCTTGGAAAATACGGGTTTTACCTTTTTAATAATCTCGAATTCGTTTTCCAATCTTTCCAAAAAACCGCCGACGTTTTTACCCAATATGGATTCGATTTCACTACGGCTTGTTTTGGATGAAGCAATGAGAGCAAGGATGGAAAAGTAGGTCGTGTATTCTTTCCCGAATTCTTCGATCAGAACATTTTTTCCTTCTTCCAAGAATATGGAATTTACACTAAAAATTTCATTGATCATTTTTCTAAAGGAAAATATTTTACGGTCAACAAAATATTCCACATATTTGGGCACCCCTCCGGTAATAGTATAAAATGCCAGAAAATCTTTTGTCTGAAACTGTTTATTTGATTCCTGATAAATTTCAGTAAGAACTCGAGGGTTGAAAGGCTGTAAATATATTCTTTGATCCGCCCGTCCGAACAAGGGTTCTTTTGAGTGTTCGAATATTTTTTTCATCATGGAATACACCGAGCCGCAAAAAATAAGGTGCAGATGGGTCTTATTCTTCATTTGATCCCATATTCTTTGTAAATCGCTAAAAACGGAAGGATTGATTCGCAAAAATTCCTGGATTTCGTCAATAACAAGAACCAGTTGTTTTTGTCGGCTTTGTTCAATTACAAAGGCAAACACATCGGTAAAACGTTCGATTTTCCCAAAAATTTTTGTGTTAAGTTTTTTGTTGATTTCTTCTGTGAATTCTTCACACAACAGAGGTTCGCTTTTCCGAGAGATAAAAAAATAGAGGAAGGGTTTATTTTCCGTAGCCTTCAATATCAATCTGGTTTTGCCGATACGCCGCCTTCCTGTAATAATCGTCATTTGAGAGGTATTCCCGGATAGATTAAAAGTCGTTTCCAATTGATCTAACTCTGTTTCCCGATTATAAAATTTCATAACTCATTCCGACGTAAAATTTATTATTGTAATGGTCATTACTGTAATGACCATTACAATATAATAAAATCAACCTGTATTAACAAGACACGAGCCTGTACAGCGGGGAAGCGACGGAAAATAAGGGCAGACCGAAGTATGCGCAATAATTTAGCGCCGGACTGTGTTTGGGAAGAATAATACGATATTTTGATTTTCTTATTTTTTTCAAACCTTCCGGATGGTCTTATTCTTCAAAGAAATCGTATCTATTCAGGATTTAAAGTATTTAATATTTTTACGAACTCGGAAGGATCATAAACCGGAAGTTCGGATTTTTTAAAATCTTTCGTGTTTCTTGTAATAATAAATTCGGCGCCGGCATGACGACCCGCTTCATAAATGACCGCGTCTTCAAAATCGGAAAATCCGGCAGACAGCGCTTCTTCCAGCACCAAACGATTTACAGGCGCCACCTCAAATAAAGACAATAACGACGAAATATGTTTTGCGGCTTCCCGATCGCCCAACGCCTTTTTCAAAAGATAATGAATGGTAGTCACTGTGGTCGCGCATAGATAGCCGTTCATTTCCGAATATTCAACGCGCGCAAACAAAGAAGCCGCATCATCGGCAAATGGCTGTCTATCCAAAAGAAAATCTAAGACCACATTTGTGTCAAACAATACTTTCATAAATATTTCTTTTCAATGTATTTTTTGTAATCTTCTTTACTGACTGTTTTGCCCTTCAATATCCCCTTTAATGATCTGGTAGTCGGTGGTAATGGCGGTTGGTCGTTTGTTTTTTCGCTTTTTATTATTTCAAAAAATTCGGCTACCAGACGTGAAAGCGATTTACCCTTCTCGTTTGAGAATTTTTTAGCCGTCTCGATTAAATCTTTATTTAATCGAAGCGTAAGTTTGGTATTCATAATTATCCTCGAAATTTATTAGACGTATATATTTTTTAAAAATATACGCCCGATCCCTTCCGAAAGCAATACACAGTTCAAATATCTTTGTCAGAGAAATCCGGCAGATGAGCAAATACTAATGATAAGAATCAGGGTAATCCTTTAATCAAGCAAATCAAGGTTCAGAAAACAACAGCCTTGTTTGAAAGTCTCCAAATAAAAAAAGGCAGGTTGGGTTACCTGCCTTTAATACGGAATTTTCTTAAAAATTTTAAGCGGCTTCTTCGACGCCTAAAACTTCTTTCATCGCTTGCTTTAATGTCTCTTTCGGTAAAGCGCCCACAGCCATTTGCGGACGATCTTCCATCGGTACAAACAGGATTGACGGAATACTGCGGATGCCGAAAATTGCGGCTAATTCCTGTTCAACTTCGGTATCTACTTTGTAAAAGTTAACTTTCCCGGCATATTCTTCGGATAATTCGTCAAGAATAGGGGAAACTATTTTACACGGCTGGCACCAGTCGGCGTAAAAATCGATAATGCAAGGCAAATCGCCTTCGTATTTCCACTCTTCATTTTGTTCGTAGTTGAAAACTTTTTTAAGAAAATCTTCTTTGGTTAAATTTTGGGTCATAAAAAAAACTCCTTCGCTTAAATTTATTAAATAAACATAATTTTAATATTATTTATTTCTTAAAAAGAACTTTTATATTCGATGATTAAGAAACAAGAAAGATACGAAAACATCCGAAAAAATAGCATGGTCAAAGAACTTAAGCCGGAAATAAATCATTCGTTTTTAATGTAAGGAATTTTGAAAGGGAAGTAAATTCTTTTTTGTAACGGCTTTTTGAAAGAATCAAAAAGCGGTTGTTTTTTTACTGTTCCCGAATAATTCTTTGATTATGCCCTTAAACTTATTCATTTTCAAAGGCTTCTGTATCACTTTGTCAACGCCGGCATTCAGGCTTCCCCGAATTTCACGAGCGTCTCCGGAGGCGGTGAGAGCTATGACGGGGATGTGCGTTCCGTACGATTCCTCCAGCGACCTGATTTCGCGCGTTGCCTGATAACCGTCCATCACGGGCATCTGCATATCCATTAAAATAAGATCGAACGATTTCCGTTTAAAAAGTTCAACCGCCTCCTTTCCGTTGCCAGCCAGTTCAACCTCGAAACCCGCTTTTTTCAGAACGGATGTCATTAACTTTTGGTTATCCCGGTTGTCTTCGGCAATAAGAATTTTGATCGGCTGCGCAAATTCTTTTAACGTGTGGCGCGTGATAAGGGTTTGCGGTTGGGCTTTTGATTGCAACACTGTTTCAAGGGTTTGTAAAAGTTCTCCGGCTTTGACGGGTTTCAGCAAAAAGGCGGAAATCCCGGTTTCAAGACAACGCCGGGCGTCGCCGCGCCGACCGAAACTCGTTAACAGAATGATTTTTAAATTCTTTAAAGCGTCCTCCTGTTTAATTTGCTGCGCGATGTCAAAAGCCGACGGATCGTTTGCTCCCGAATCCAAAATCAACAATCGGTAGGGACGCCGCGAGCGGTTTGCCTGAAGCAAGAGTCGGGTAATTTCATTTTGATCGTTTATTATTTTGGGTTCGGCAGCCCGGCTTTTTAACAATTCTTCCAAAATTACTCCCGTAATCCATTGTCTTGCGTAAACCATGATTTTAACGCCCTTTAAATCGAATCCGCTCTGCATCTTAATTAATTCCGACGGTTTTTCCGCAAGGTTGAATTGCAGAATGAAATAAAATTCGCTTCCCGTTTTGTCTGATTTAAAACCGATTTTTCCCCCGAGAGCGGCTGTTAATTTGGAAGCGATAAAGAGTCCGGGACAGCTATCCTGCATCTCTTCGGAAATGGTGCCTTCAAAAATTCCGTCAAACAAACGGGCGATTTCTTCATTCTTCTCGGGAGATAGCCCGCCGCCGTTATCGGAAATTGTGAATTTTAATTTAACTGCCTTGTCGTCACGTTCCAGTTCTTCCGTTTCGATCAGAACATTTCCCTGATCCGAATATTTGCAGGCGTTGTCAGTTAAAATAAAAAGAATGCGGCGTAAATAATTTGGCTCTCCGATAACAAATTCGGGAACCGAGGGCGGAATGCGGGTGATTAACTCGATCTGTTTTCGGGCGACCCGAACAGTAAACGGAGACAGCGTATCTTCAATGCATTCCCGCAAATTGAATTCCACCGGTTGGGCGTGAATCTGTTCGCTTTCGCTTTGATAGCGGCTGATGTTTTGCAGACCGTCCAAAGCGGCGGAAATATGCTCCGAGTTCATCATCGCCAGATGATAGTAAACTTCCCGTTCCTGCTTTTGATCGGCTTCGCGTAAAAGTTCGAAAATACTAAAAAGATTGTTAAGAGGCGTTCTGATCTCTTCAGCCAATTGATTGATTTGGGTAAAACGGTAGCGGAGTTTGGGATCGATTTTGGTGAGGTTTCCGGCAACGCCGTCCTGAAGCTTTTTGACCTCATGCTTTAGTCTGAAATAACGTTGGTAGGCAAAAAGAGCGCTGCGGTAAGATGAAAGTAAAAGCGTTAAAAGCCGCGAGTCGTGCGCTTCGATTTTTTGTTCCCTGGAATAGTAAAAGGTTTTAAATGTTTGAATTTCATCGGACGCGGCTTCGCGGTGACTATTATTCAAAACATCCTTAATGAAATGCACAAAAGCCACGGGATCGAATTCTTTTAAAAACAGATAGTCCGCCTGAGCCGAAATGATTTTGACGATTTCTTCGGGCTCGTTTAAAGCGGTCATCAGCACAACGGGAACGGACTGCCAGCGGGGATCGGATTTTATTTGCCGGCACAAAGCCGCGCCGTCCATTTCCGGCATCATAATGTCGCTGATAATCAACCGGGGATTGAATTCGGGCATTTTTTTGAGCGCTTCTTTTCCGTCCTTCGCGGTTTCTACCGGAAAGCCGTGATTTTGTAAAAATCTGGCGATTATAAACCGCTGCGACGGACTGTCTTCGACAACCAGAATTTTAGCCTTCATAATTTTGCGCCCAAATTATTTCTTTTCCTTTCCGATTTTATGCGCATAATCCGGATACAGCTTTACAAGACAATCCGGGCATAAACTATGGGTAAAAGTTGCATCCGAATATTGTTCGATGTATTCTTCGACCCGGTGCCAATAACCTTCGTCGTCGCGAATTTTATGGCAATTGGAACAAATGGGAAGCATGCCTTTTAGCTGCTTGATTGTATCGAGGGCTTCCTTTAATTTTTTGTTGGTCTTTTCCAGTTCACGGTTTTTCTGCAGAATGGTATCGTAGCTCGAAAGCAGCAAATCCAGAATTTGCATCTGTTGCGAGGCGACGGTGTGGCGTTTTCCGGCGAAGAAAAACTCGAACTTGAGCTCGGGACCGTTGGTTTGACGAATTTTTTGATTGGCGATAATATATTCGATCCGATTGAGGAGAGTGGGCAGATCATAAGGTTTAATAATAAAATTATCCGCTCCGAAGCTTAATCCTTTAATGATGTCTTCCGGGTTTTGCAACGCGGTGAGAAGAATGACGTTGATTTGATCTTTGCCGAACTGTTTTTTAATCGCTTTGCAAAGGGTAAAGCCGTCCATTCCCGGCATAACCACGTCGCTGATAACGATGTTGTAACGCTTCTTTTTTAATAATTCAAGAGCCTGATTCCCGTCATAAGCCACGTCGATATCATAATTTTCCTGTTCCAGATCGCGCTTAAGACGCAAAGCCTGAGTTTTACTGTCTTCTACGATTAATATTTTTGTTTTTTGATTTTTCATAATTTAACCCCCGCTTGATAATTGGTTGTCTGTCTTAAAAAGTTTTTCGATCTTTTCAGAGATTTGTTCGGGTGAGAGTATTAAAACCGCGGCATTCAGTTCGATGGCGGTTTTGGGCATTCCGAACACAATGCAGCTTTCTTTGTCCTGGGCAATGGTCAGGGCGCCGGATTCTTTCATCAGCGCCAATTCTTTAGCTCCGTCTTTGCCCATTCCGGTCAGTAAAATACCGATCGCTTTAGATCCGTAAACTTCAGCCACCGATTTAAACAGATACGAAGCCGAAGGTTTGACGTTGTGCACAGGCGGTTCGTCGATCAGGACAAAGCGGCGCGCAGAATTTACCGCGAGGTGGTAATTATCGGGAGCAAAATAGACATGACCGGGTTGCGGTTTTTGTCCCTCTGCCGCCAATTCAACTTGTAAAGGGCTGTTTTTGTTCAGCCATTCGATGAACAGAGGCAAAAAATTGTTTGGCATGTGTTGAACCACAATAATCGGAACCGGAAGCCCGGAAGGGAGGTTTGCGAGAATCGAATTCAATACCTGTGGTCCGCCTGTCGAGGCTCCGACGGCAATTATTTCAAAGTCCGGCTCTTTGGGAATCGCGGCAAGACCCGGATCGGCGGAGTAAGCGGTACTAATCCGGTCATTCTCCCGCAGAGGATTGCGGTTTTTTGAAATTTTCTTGATTGTCTGAATAAGATCCTGAATCTTTTTATTAAACTCCCGGCTGGTGGGTTTTAAGCGCAATTCGGGATAGAAATAAACCCCCGGCAGCACACAATCGGACGGCGGATCCGAAGCGCTCAGCAAAATGGGACAGGCGAACAGATTCTGAATAAACTGAATTCTTTGTTTAATGTCTTCGCTGATTTTTAATTCTGAAATCAAAATCAAATCGAAATGAATATTTTGATTGAGCAGAGACAGCAGTTGCTGCTCTTCATAGTTTTGATAGGAGATTGATAAGTCGGGATCATGCCCGAGCGCCTGTTTTAAGATGGTACCGTCAACAACGGATTTTGTGAGAATTAAGACATTGATCTTCATTTTTTACTCGCCGTGTTAATTTTTACGAATTCGCGTTAAATATCATTCAAATAAGTTTTTGCACAATATCCAAAAGCGTTCTTTGATCGAATTCGCTTTTCGCAAAATACGCATTTGCCCCCACTTGCAGTCCTTTTTTCCGGTCTTCTTCGGAACCGAGCGAAGTTAACAAAATCACGGGCAATTCCTTTAGCTTTTGATCCTGACGGATTTTTGCGGTTAACTCGAATCCGTCGATCTTCGGCATCTGGACGTCGGATATGATAAGATCAAAATGCGTGCGTTTTAACAGTTCCCACGCCTGAGCGCCGTTAACCGTGGTTTGAACCTCAAAGCCCGCCGTTTCCAACAAATTCTTAAGCAGAACGCGCGAGGTGATGGAATCTTCAGCCACAAGAATTCGTTTTTTTCTTTTCTTCTTTTTGCGGATAGGCGGCGTTTCGTGAGTTTCGGTGATTTCAAAAAGATAAGCGGCGTTTAATACGGGAACCAGAGATCCGTCGCCTAAAATTGTCGCCCCGGCTAAAAAGCGAATTTCGTGCAAAGGCGGATTCAGGTTTTTTAAGATGATCTCCTGTTCGTCGATAATGCGATCCACGGAAATGGCGATTCGTTTTTCTCCCTGACGAAGAATTAACAAACTAAGTTTTTCCGCGTAAAAAGTTTTATCCCGATTCAGAGACAGCAAAGAAGCCAGATCAAAAACAGGAATGTTTCTTCCGTCGATAACAACCATATCCCGATTTCTGACCGATTTAAGCTGAGAACGGTCGATGCGTAAAGGCGATTCAACTACATTTGTGGGAATGATCGACCGGAAGCCGCGCGTTTCCGTGAGAATTCCTCTGCTTGTGGTCATGCTTAAAGGTATGGAAAGTAAAAAAGCGCATCCGTACGGAAAATAATTTTCGATTTTAACGTTGCCGCCTAATTTCCCGATATTTTGGGCGACAACCGCCATTCCCAGCCCCCTTCCCGATATCATCGAGATGCCTTTGCTGGTGGAAAAACCCGACTTAAAAATAAGCCCTAAAATTTGCGGTTCGCTAAGCTGATCGAGTTGGGACTTATCGATCAGCCGTTTTTTTAAAGCGCTTTTTTTAATCTGCTCCGTATCCAGTCCGCGCCCGTCGTCAGAAATTTTAATGATAATCTTTTGCTCCCGCGGCGGCAAAATCTCGATGGTAATAGTCCCTGTCTCGGGTTTTCCCTTTAACAGCCTTTCTGCGGGAGGCTCAATCCCGTGATCAATACTGTTTCTGATCAGATGGATTAACGGGTCTTTTAGCTCTTCGAGCACGTGCTTATCCATTTCGATTTCACTGCCGATGATTTTCAGGTCGATGCGCTTGTTTAATTCACGGGCAATGGTGTGCGTCGATTTTTGGATGTAATTGGTAATGGTCGAAAACGGAAACATCAAAAGCTGACGGATGTCGGTAAGGTGATTGTCGATTAACGATGAAATATGGAAATAGTCGTTCTCCATCAGAGATTGCAGATAGACCAGGTTTTTTTCAAACGAAAACAACTGTTGCAGATTATTCTCGAAGCTGTTGTTTAATTCGCTTACCTGATTATTGAGCTGGCGATTTTCGTCGGATTTGCTGACGGTAATAGTTCGTAATTGTTGTAAAAGCGAAAAATAATCCACTAATTTTTGTTTTAAGGATTCCAACTGGTCGAACAGATTCTCGATTTGTTTCACATAATGTTCGTTTTTCAACTTAATGGTCAACAGCTCTTCGGATTGATTGACTAATCGGTCGATGCGGTTGAAAGAGACCCGAATGGTGTCTTGCGGGCTGACTTTAGATTGCTTTTTTTGTTCGCTATCCGATTTTTGGGATATTGTAGTTTCGGGTTCTTCTTTTGCTGTAGCCGGCAATTTTGGTTTGCTAAAAGGTTTCTTTTTGGGAGATGATTCTGGTTTATCCGGAAGTCGTCCTTCCTGAGCTAATTGCAATTTATTGATGATTCCGGCATCGGCTTCCAGATTCGGTTGGTCGCTTTTAATAAGGAACTCAAGATGTTCGACGCTTTGGCGTAAAATATCCAGAAGCGGCGGGGTAATTTTAATCTGTTTTTGTTTAAGGCGCGAAAAGACGGATTCCATCGCCTGACAAAGCTCTTCCACGCCGTTGAAATTAACCGCCTGCGCCGCGCCCTTTAAACTGTGCGTGGTGCGGAAAATTTCTTCCAATGTTTCGGGGTTTTCGGAATGCTCCAACTCCAGCAATCCGCCGTTCAGAATATTGAGATAATCTTCCGCTTCGCTTTTAAATATTTCCAATAATTCCTGCGTAAAGTCACGCTGCATCGTTGCCCCGCATCAAATTTTATACGTTGAAACAAGCTCTTTTAAATTAGCGCCTGTTTTTTTCAGATCGTCAATTATTTCTTCTAACTGACGCATGCCGTTAACATTTTGCGACGTCGCTTCTTTAATGTTTTCCATGGCTTCTTTTATCTGCGAAGTTCCGGTTAATTGTTCATGGCTGAATTCGGCTACCTCTGTAAGGGTGGTGCTTAATTGCTCGATGGAATTTGACAATCGGTTCATCGCCTCACGCGCTTGTTCCAGAAAGGAGCCGCCCGAATAAATGGTTTTATTGGTCTGTTCCACCTGCATTACTGTTTTACCGATGGATTCCTGAACGGTATCGAGAATCGAACGGATTTGCTGCGTGGATTTTTTGGATTGTTCGGCTAAATTACGCACTTCGTTTGCCACTACCGCAAAACTGCGTCCGTATTCGCCCGCTTTGGTCGCTTCGATTGAAGCGTTGATGGCAAGAATATTGGACTGCTCGGCAATCTCTTTAACCGCTTCGGTGATCTCGCTGATTGTCTGACTTTGCTTGCTTAAATTGATAACCGTGTTTGCCACTTCTTCCATCTGCGATTTTACCTGATGAAATATCTGATTAATGGATTCAAAAGATTCCGTTCCTTTATTGGTTGTTTCAATTGCCCGCGCGCCTATTTCGAGAGAGTTTTTTGCTTTTTCGCTGAAATTTTCAGCCAGGTGAGTGACCTCCTCGGCGCTGCTGGCGGTTTGAGTTATCGCCGTGGCGGTTTCGGAAGAAGAAGCCGTAATCTGAGATACCGTTGCCGATATGTGAATTGAACTGGAAGAAATAACATTAATATTTGCCACAATATCGCTCATTTGTTTGTGCAGCCGTTTGATCACTTCCTTCAGATTTTTTGTGAGCATTCCTAATTCGTTTTCTCCCTTAATTTCCTGAATATCAATTTTTAAATTTCCTTCGCTCAATTCACACAGATGCTGATTTATTTTTATGATCGGATCCGTGTTCTTCTTTCCGATCCAGTAAGCCACTATGGTGCCCAATATCAATAAAAACACCGAAACGGAAAGCAGAAAATTGCGCAGATCGATAATGGGAGCATTGATTACAGCGTGGGAAGCCTGAACGATAAAATACCAGTCAAAGTCCGTCCCGAATTCCTTCTGCAGGTTTAATCGCGTAACCAAAGCCAATGCCAGTTTTTGCCGATAATCCTTGATTTTGACGAGTTTTTCATTTTCGCTATTAATTTTTACCAATTGCGAAATATCAAATTTTATATCGCTGTGATTTTTCAGATTCGCAATTAAACTGTGGAATACGATCCGTCCTTCGTCGTTTACCGTGTAAATTTCGTAAGGTTCTTCGGAATTTAAATTTTTGGAAAGCAGCTCACTGAATTCCCGGATCGAAAGTTCAATTATAACTGCGCCCAGTAATTTGTTCCGCTTATCAAAAACAGGGGCGCCCATAAAGAGAATATTTCTGTTAACAGGCTCGTAGTAGGCAAAATCGGAAATCAAAGACTTTTTGCCGACGAACAGCTTTTTGGTAAAGTTGTGCAGCAGCGAGTTGCTCAATTTTCCGGAATACAAACTACTCCCCAAATCGGAACGCGGATTTGTCTCGTAAAAAATGATTCCGGTCTGAGCGTCAATAAAATAGAACGATTCCTCTTTCAGCGACGAAAGAAGATCGTCCACAGCTAAAAAATCGTTTTTCAATTGTCCGATCCTGTTCAGATAACGCCGGTCAATATTGGGGTTTTTAAGGAACAGGGGCGCTTTGGCAAACAGATTTACGATTTGCTGAGAACGCGAAGCAAGATTCAATAATTCGATGTGTTCATCCAAATAGTCAATCAGTTCGGTCTTTTTCAAATCGCGTATTGTTTTAATATGCTGGCTCTGGGTGTCTAAAATGTAGGCGCGAAAATGACGATAGGTGAAAAAACTTCCCAGGCTTATCGGTATCATCAAAAGCAAAACCATGAAGACCGTCAGTTGAATTTTAATCGATGACTTTATCTTCCGTATCATTGGATTATCCTCCGATTTGTTTTTGTCCCGAATTTGCCGGTTAAACTTTGATCCTCAAGTATCTTTCCCGGCTCCAGAATGATTTCCGTGTCAGCGGTGATCCCTTTAATAATTCCCTTTTCAAATCCTTTGATTCCCGCAATATCGGTTTGAATATCGTTTTTATCGATCGATTTGAATTCCAGAATCTGATCGATCAAAAAGCAGATTTTTAATTTCGGATGTTCAATAATCAATAGCTGCCTTTGGGTTTCTTTTTTTTCGTCGTGAATTTCCAGATACGATTTCAGATCGATAATTGTGTACAATACGCCGAAAAAGCTAACAATCCCTTTAATAAACGGCGGCAGTCCGGGTAAAAATGTAAAATTTTTCAAGGGTCTGATTCCTTTTAAAAATGTCGCTTCAACGGCATATTTTTCTTCCCCTAAAAAGAAGACGATCACGTCAATCGTTTCGCCTTCGGTTTTATCCGTAACCTGCCGCCGGGCGAGCAGCAGCGCCCGTTTTTTCAGAATTCGGGATGTGATTTCTTTTTCGTTCATCGCTTCAACTCGCTAACTTATTGGCTGTTATTATTTTTTTTACCATTTCGGAAAATTGGAACACGCTTAATCCGTCGCTTTCGGGAATAATAGCGTCGGCGTCCGATTTTTTAAGCAGGTTCAGGACGTTTTGATAGTATCTTTTACTTTCTTTTGATATCTCTTTCATCGAATACACGTTGGCTAACGCGAAATGTCCCATGATAAAATTGGGCTCCAGAAAAACCGCTTTCTGAAAATTTTCTTCCGCCCTCGCCAAATCGCCCAACTCAAGAAAAATATTGCCCAACAGATAGTAGCCTCTGCTGTTCAGGTTATTTCTTTCGACATATCTCCGGCATAATTCTCTTGCTTCTTCCAATTGTCCGTTGTTGGCTAAATTTTTAATAATGGTAAGCTCGTCGTCTGTTTTTTGACTAACCGGCTCCTGTT
>JAADIP010000194.1:0-14178 GCA_013151275.1 Calditrichota bacterium
AAATCCCATTACGATAGCCTTTGCGATTCTCTGTACATTCATAACGTCCTGCCTGTATATAATCCTCAAACTCTGATTCCAATATCTTTTGTAAATTTTCTTTAACGATTCTTCTTAAAAAATCTTCATCTTTTAGTAAAATATTTTGAATTTCTCTCACTAAGCCATTATCTTTTCTTTGTGACTTTGCCATATCCTTTCCTTGCTTTCCTTTTCTTTTTTTGAAAAAATTTAAAGTTAGGAAGGATGTGGCAATTTTTCATATTTTTCTTTTTTACACAAATTTAAGGACTTGATCTTCTCGAAATGATAATTACAAATCTTTTTAAGATGGATCAATTGATATTTACCGAATAAGTTGAATTTATTTTTTATGAAAGTTTTACTGTTACAATAAAAACAAAAAAGGGTAATCGGAATGATCGATGAAAGCAGAAAGTCGCTCTATGATTTCGGGGAATTAAAAATTTTGATTGTTGACGACCAGGCAGACATTAGAAACGGTTTAAAGCGTCTGTTGAGCACGCTCGGCTGCGAGGTTGATGTCTGCTCTTCGGGAGAAGAGGCGATGGCTGCCCTGATTAAGGATCATTTTGATATTGTTTTTACGGATTTAAAAATGGAGGGGATGTCCGGAACGGATTTATTGAATGAAATTACCAGACGGTGGACAGACATCGAAGTCGTATTGATCACCGGATTTGGCACCATCGAACTGGCTGTGTCGTGTTTGCAGAACGGAGCTTCCCATTTTATCACCAAGCCTTTTGATAATAAAGAGATATTGGCGTACGTTCAGCGAATCGGATACAAAATTCTTTCGCGCAAACAGGCGCAAAACCGGTTGAATAAATTTAAAACGCACACCTTAATTGCCATAGATCCGCGGATGCGCGAAGTTCTGGAACTGGTTAATCAGGTGGCGCCCAGTCGAATTCCCGTTTTAATAGAAGGCGCAAGCGGAACGGGAAAAGAATTGATCGCTCACGAAATTCACCAAAGAAGTCCCTTAAAAGACAAGCCCTTTTTAGCGATTAATTGCATTGCCCTGCCGGACACGTTATTGGAATCGGAATTATTCGGATACAAAAAAGGCGCTTTTACCGGCGCTTACAAAGATTCAAAGGGACTCTTTGAGCAGGTTAACGGCGGAACAATTTTTCTGGACGAAGTTTCATCCATGTCGTTAATGTTTCAGGGCAAATTACTACGAGTATTGCAGGAAAAGGTTATCCGACCTTTGGGCGGCAATGAGGATGTATCGGTAGATTTCCGCTTAATCGCCGCCAGCAACAAAAATTTGGAAGAAATGGTAAAAAAAGGGCAATTCCGCGAGGATTTATACTATCGGTTGCAGGTGGTCAAAATCAATCTGCCCGCCCTGAACGAGCGTCCGCAATGTATTCCCGCATTAGCCGAATATTTTCTGGAACGCGCTTCCAATGAGCTTTTAGGTAAAGATGTCGAAAAACCCAAACTTTCTCCTGCGGCAATCGAAGCCTTAAAACAACACCAATGGAAAGGCAATGTCAGAGAATTGGAAAACACCATACAAAGAGCGTTAATCGTTTGTAAAGGCGATAAAATTTTACCGTCGCATCTTGGTTTTAATGACGACTTGCCTCCGGTTGACGATCTTTTCGACGAATTCGTCTCTTACGAGGAGGGCAAGCGAAAAGCCATCGAACAATTTCAAAGGACGTTCATTTTGAACGCGTTAAACAAGACAAACGGCAACATTTCGCGGGCTGCCGAACTTTGCGGTATTACGCGCGCGGCTTTTCAGCGGATAATGCGCAAACTAAACTTGCAGGTGTGACGGTGGGAGGTGTGGATTTATGATTTTGGTTAAGCGGCTTCTCAGGTTACTGGTTGCCGGTCGCTTGTCTCTGGTTGCTGGTAACTGGTTGTTTTTGGTTAAGAGTTAAGGGTTAAGGGTTAAGGGTTAAGCGGAACCGGTTGCTGGTCACTCTCCGCTACCTGAGCCTATCGAAGGGAGCCTGTCTCTTTACTTTGTAACTCATCACACATTACACATCACGACTTTGTCAATCAGTCGATTATCACACATTTTTCCCTTTATTCTGCGTTGAAGATCCCCCCTTTTAATTTCCCCCCTTTTTCAAGGGGGGAACGCCGAAGGCAAGGGGGGGCTTTACTCAAACCGTGCAGTATCTGAATTTCTCGATGTTACTAATCAATCAGGTTTTGTTTTGAATTTTTGTCATTCGGTCATTTGAATTTGTTTCGGATTTCAATATTCGAATCTCGGATTTACGACTTACTATTTATGATTTAGGATTTTCTTCTTCATTTTGCCTCGTCGCTGGTTACTCGTTACTTTGTTACTTTGTTACTCTGTTACTCATTACTCATCACGCGTCACGCGTTACGTCTTTTCCCAATTCAACTTGCTTTAATCTGAATGATTTTGTTAATTACATCTTTCCTTAAAAGGAGGATTGAATGGTTGAAGGCAGCGATTTTTTAGGAATTTTTAATCGGCTTTCCGAAGAAGAACGCCTGGTGATGCAAACCGTGCGCGATTTTGTGCGGGAGCAGTACCTTCCTGTTATCCGCGAATATCACGCCCGCGGCGAATTCCCGATGCAATTTGTTCCTCAGTTAGGCGAATTAGGACTCTTCGGAATTACCGTTCCCGAGGAATACGGAGGCGCCGGATTGAGTTATTTTATTTACGGGCTTGCCATGCAGGAATTGGAGCGCGGAGACAGCGGTTTGCGTTCTTTCGCTTCGGTGCAAAACAGTTTGGTGATGTATCCCATTTACAGGTATGGTTCGGAAGAGCAGAAAAAGAAATGGCTTCCCTTGCTCGCCGGCGGGGAAAAGATCGGTTGCTTTGGTTTAACAGAGCCCGACCACGGTTCCGATCCCGGCGCAATGGAAACGCGCGCTCAAAAAACGGATGCCGGCTGGCTTTTGAACGGCGCCAAAATGTGGATTACAAACGGCAGTATTGCCGATGTAGCCGTTGTCTGGGCTAAAACCGACGCGGGAATCAACGGCTTTTTGGTGGAGAAGGGAACTGCGGGATTCACCGCCAACAAGATAAAAGGCAAATTTTCCTTAAGAGCCTCGGACACCGGGGAACTGGTTTTCGAAGATTGTGAAATTCCCGAAGAGAACCGGCTTCCTTTAGCCAAGGGATTGCGCGCTCCGTTGTCGTGTTTGAATGAAGCGCGTTACGGGATTGCCTGGGGCGCGATCGGAGCAGCCATGGCTTGTTACGAAGAAGCCCGCGACTACGCGCTTTCCCGTGTTCAGTTCGGTCGCCCGATTGCCGGTTTTCAGCTTGTTCAGGAAAAATTGGTGGAAATGCTGACGGAAATTACCAAAGGATTGCTTTTGAATTTTCAAGTTGGTAAATTAAAAGACATGGGTACTGCGAAACATTACCACATTTCCATGGTTAAACGAAACAACGTACATCAGGCGCTTCAAATTGCACGTTCGGCGCGCTCGATTTTGGCAGCAAACGGAATTACGGATGAATACCAGACCATCCGGCACATGCTTAATCTGGAATCGGTTTATACTTACGAAGGTACGCATGATATCCACACATTAATTATCGGTGAATCAATAACAGGACTGAGTGCATTTCGATGAATAGCGAAAAAACTATTTTATTAGTGGAAGACGATAAAATTGCCTTTCAAACCATCTATGAATCTCTGGAATTTTTTAAATTTAAGTGTCACGGAGTAAGTACGCTGGCGGAAGCTCTGGAAATCATAAAAAAGATACCGTTCGATTTGATTTTAGCCGATTACATGCTTCCGGACGGCACCTGTCTTGATTTATTGGTGGAGGTACGGAAATTTCGTTTTGATTTGCCTTTTGTGGTGGTGACTGCTACCGAGGATAACGGAATTATCAGAGAAGCCATGCGCAAGGGCGCCAGCGACTTTCTGAAAAAGCCTTTTAATTTAAAAAATCTCCCGGCTATTATTGAGCGTAATCTGGAACGAAGAAGGATCGAACAGAAAAAAAATTCGCCTCAAAAAGCGACTGTTCTTTTAAAAACAATTAAAGCGTTAATTACCGCCCTGGAAGCCAAAGACCGTTACACCTCGGGACATTCGCTGCGCGTGGCGCGCCACGCCCGTTTAATGGCAATCGCCTTAAACCTTTCCGAGGAAGAACAGTTTATTTTAGAGCTTTCGGCAATTTTACACGATATCGGTAAAATCGGCATGCCGGATCGTATCTTAAATAAAGCTTCCCATTTACACGAATTGGAATATCGAATTGCCAAAGAACACCCGGTAATCGGAAGCAATATTGTCGGAAAGATCGATGAACTGATAGAAGTAGCCGCCATCATACGTCATCATCATGAACGGTACGACGGAACAGGCTATCCCGACGGTTTACAGGGTAAGGTGATTCCAAAATTAGCCCGGGTTCTGGCAATCGTCGATGCCTACGAATCGATTATTTCAAACCGGGTTTACAGCAAGCCTAAAACGCCGGAAGACGCCCTGCAAGAAATTGCAAAATCTGCCGGTTCACAATTTGATCCTGAATTGGTTAAGGTGTTTGTTTCTGTCATGCACTCCGAATTAGCTACACAAAAGATGCGCCTGCGTATCGAAGATTTCACCGATATTTCCGAATAGTATTTTGTGCTTGCTTTCTGATTTTTCGAAAATTTTTTGAACCTGACGTTAAAATTCACTTTTCCGGTGAACAGTTATAAAATTTGGAAATTCAAGATTTTTGCAAGATAACTCCTGTTGTTATTTCTCTCCCTTCTGTATTGGATCCAAATGAAGGTTCGAACGATTATTTTGCAGAATCCCGAAAAATTTAAGAAAGGGGGTGATACATTTTCCCGTTTAACTTTCGCTAAATTTATCAACAAACCATATTTTTGTACGGAGGAGGATTTTATGAAGCAATGGCGCAATATTATTTTAACGTCAATCATTTTATTCGGATTTTTATGGGCGCAGGACGCAAAATTCATTAAAGTGCAAAAGCCCGATCGCGACATCCCTTCATTTATAGGATATAAAACTCAGATGATTGTGGTCAAACTGCAGAATTCCGTCATCGAGCGGATGGACAAAAGGCGCGCCGCCAGAGAAGGATTAACCGGCGTCGCTCAGCTTGACCGATTAGCTCGTCAATTCAACGCTTCTGCCATAATACAGAAATATCCCAACCTTAAACCAAAAACCTATCGCGGGCGTGAAATAGATCCGCGTCAGTGGTTCAAGGTTCAATTTAAATCCAAGATCGATCCCGAACAGGCGGCAAGGGCTTACCGCCGCGTTTCCGGCGTAATTGACGCACAGCCCATCGGAATTCATACGATACAGGCAACGCTTCCGAACGATCCCGATTTTAGCAGTCAATGGCATCTGAATCAATCAAATGATCATGACATGGACGCTCCGGAAGCCTGGGAAATCGAAAACGGCAATGATCAGATTATCGTTGCTTTGCTGGATACGGGCGTGCGCTATTATCACAAAGACCTCGGCGGAGCCAACGCCTCGTCCTCCAATCCCGAAGCAGCCCGCGGCAACATGTGGATCAACTGGGCGGAAAAGAACGGCGTCGATGGCGTGGATGACGACGGCAACGGGTTTGTGGACGACTGGATCGGCTGGGATTTTGTCGATGGAGTGAACGGTTACCCCGGAGAAGACGACAATACGCCCGACAACGATCCGCGCGATTTTAACGGGCACGGAACGCACACGGCTGGAATTTTAGCCGCCATTAACAACAACGGGTATGCCGTGGCTTCGGTCGGCGGCGGATGGCAGGACGGCACTCAGGCGGAAACCGGCACCGGTATTCGCGTGATGGCTTTGCGTATCGGATATTCCGGTATGTTCTTTATCTGGGAAACCGGTTATGTGAGCATGGATTTTGCAGCCGACGCTTTTTATTACGCTGCGGATAACGGAGCGCGGCTCGCTTCGTGTAGCTGGGGCTCTTCCAACTCGGGCGGTTTGGGCGACGCCATCGATTACTTTTTAGCGGGCGAACGTCTGATCTTTAAATCCGCCGGTAATGATGACGATGAAAACACGGATTACATGACCGGTCGCGACGATATTATTTCAGTAGCCGCCACCAACAGCAGCGATCAAAAAGCCAGTTTTTCGACCTACGGCACCTGGGTTGATATCTCTGCTCCGGGCGACAACATCTATTCCACCTACCACAATCACGACGACCCGGATAACGACTATGTAACTTCTTTAAGCGGAACCTCTATGGCTGCCCCCAACGCGGCGGCTGTTGCGGCTTTAATCTGGTCAAAACATCCGGATTGGACCGCCAGCCAGGTCGAACAACGTTTGTACGATTCGGCTGATAATATCGACGATCTCAACAGTGCTTACGTCGGAAAATTAGGCGCCGGACGGGTGAATGCCTACAATGCCGTGAACGACGGCGGAACACCCCCGCCGAACGCTTCGTTTACCGCCGATCCCACCAGCGGCTGTTCCCCGTTAACGGTGCAGTTCACCGATCAATCGACCGGCGAAATTACCGACTATAGCTGGGATTTCGGCGACGGCGGAACTTCTACCGAACAGAATCCGCAACACACCTACAACTCATCCGGAACTTACACCGTCTCTTTAACCGTCACGGGTCCGGGAGGCTCGGACACCGATACCCAAACCGACCTGATTACCGTTTATGATCCCATTACTGCGGATTTCACGGGCGATCCCACTTCGGGAGAAGCGCCGCTCAGCGTTCAGTTTACTGATCAATCCGTGGGAACGGTTAATAGCTGGCAGTGGGATTTTGGCGACGGCGGAACTTCTACCGTCCAAAATCCGACCCATGAATACAGCGCAGCCGGAACCTACACCGTTACGATGACGGCTTCCAATTCCTGCGATTCGGACACGAAGACAAAGACCGACTACATCACGGTTACCGAAGCAACTGGAAATCCGCCGGTAGCCGATTTCAGCGGTTCGCCGACATCGGGCGACGCCCCGTTAACGGTAACTTTCACCGACCAGTCAACCAACGACCCCACTTCCTGGAGCTGGGATTTCGGCGACGGCGGAACTTCTACCGAACAAAATCCGACCCACACCTACAATTCCGCCGGAAACTATACGGTTTCTCTGACGGCGAGCAATACTTACGGTTCGGACACCGAAACAAAGACCGATTACATCACTGTCACCGAAGCTACGCAACCCAAAATGCATGTCAGTCAGGTAAACGTTACCAAACAAAGTTTTTGGGTTATCACGCGCGGTAAAGCGGATATCAGAATTGTCGATGAAAACGGCGCAGGGGTCGATAACGCCACGGTATCGGGAACCTGGTCCGGCGGCGTAAGCGGTACGGACGAAGTAACCACCGATTCGGACGGCTGGGCAACCTCGTATTCTTCATGGGTATTCGGCGACGCCGATTATACCTTTTGCGTGGACAATGTGAGCAAATCGGGATGGCAGTACGACCCGGACGCCAATGCGGAAACCTGCGGCTCCACCTCGGGATCAACGGCTGCGGTGGAACAATTGACCAATGTGAATCTGCAAGAGATCGAACTGAACTCCGATATTAAATTCTCTCTTAATTCGCCCAATCCGTTCAATCCCACCACAACAATTCGTTACTTTGTGCCCACACCGGCACGGGTAAAAATCGAAGTTTACAACCTGCTCGGTCAGCGGGTAAAAACACTGATCGATGCCATGGCTTCTCAGGGCTTGAATTCGGTGGTCTGGGACGCTTCGGACGATTACGGTCAAAAGGTGAGTTCGGGCTTCTATTTTTATCAGATTACCTACGATCAAAAGTACAAAGTGCGCAAGAAAATACTGCTTGTAAAGTAGATTAGCCGTTAAAATTAACAAGAATTAAAAAAGCCCGGGTACTCAAAAAGTATCCGGGCTTTTCTTTAAAAATTCCGCGACTTAACGATTCTCTCGGAATCGGGCAGGCTTTCCACCAGATAGGGATCGTTTACGGGCAGCAGGCTGCTCTTTCTTAGTCTTCTGAAAACAACCAATACGAACAAAGAAATAAAACCGATAAAAGGCAAAATCTCCCACACCGATACGGAAGGTTCGGGTCCCAGAAAAGCGGGCATCACTAAAATAAATAAGTCCAGCCAGTGACCGATCAAAACGACAATTGCCATCTGGAGCATAATCTTATCGCTTTTTCTGGCAGCTACCGGAAGAAGCACGGCAAAGGGTATCAGCCAGTTAAGAACCACATTTAAAAAAGACAACGAACCCCATCCGCCGAAATGTCTGAAAATGTAGTAAGAGGTCTCTTCGGGAATATTGGAATACCAGATCAGGAGATGCTGCGATACCCAGAGATAAACCCAAAAAACCGAAAAAGACAACAGGTAATTACCCAAAGTGTGAAGGTGTTCCGTCGTAAAAATATGCGAATAACCTATATGCCGTAAAATCACCACAAAAACGATAATTATAGCCAGTCCGCTGAGAAACATTCCCGAGATCATTAATACCGGAAAAACAGTGCTGTACCAGCGAGCCTGCAGCGACATCATCAAATCGATACTGGCAAGGCAAAAAGCTATTCCGCCGAAAATAATAAACAGGGCTGAGTTCCTTACGTTTTTCCGGGTATAGGCGATATCCGGGTGTTTATCCTGACGATTGGAATTTGCAAGAATAGCCCGATTCAACACGATCCAGACGACAAAATAGACGACAAGCCTGATAATAAAAAAGGACTCGTTAAACCAGGCTTTAAAGTAGCCGGAAACCTCTTCGTGAATGGCGGCGGAATGGCTCCATTCGTACAGGGAATGAATCCCGAAAATTAAGATCAGGGCGCCGATTCCCGAAAGCCATATTGTCGAAGAAATCGCTTCCGGTATTCTGCGAATGGCTACAACCCATCCCGAATTGGAAGCGTAATTGACGGCGACAAAAAAGGCTGCGCCGAGGCTTAACGACAATATGTAAAAATCGGTGATCAGGAAATTACCCCATATCCGCCGAGGCGATAAAAAGAGTCCCGCGATAAACGTAAGAGACCCGGCGACAATTAAAAGAAGCAAAAATTTTTGAACCGCTTTCGGTATTGCTAATGAATTTGAATTAGTGTTCATGGCTGACTCTCTTGTAATTTTCTGATAAAATCGATAACGCTCCAGCGGTCATCACGTTCTATCTGACTTGAATAGGAGGGCATATTTTTGAATCCGTAGGTGATGACGTAAAATATCTGTCCGTCCTTTAATTTTTTGGAACGATCCGCCAATAAAGAAGGCGGCGGAGGGTAGCCCCGTTGCACAACCTTTCCGTTGCCTTTTCCGCTTGCGCCGTGACAGACCTGACAGTAAATGCGGTAAATTTTTTCGCCTCTTTTGAGATAGTCCTCGGGTTTTTTATGCGGATTCAGCAATTCCCGCCCGGCTCTGATAAAATCTTTTTCCGTTAAATCAAAATGCAGGGGCTGGTAATTTTGCGGCACCGTTCCTTTAACCGGATTCTGCTGGGTTTGCCCGTTCGGTAAAAACGGATTGGGAGTTTGTGTTTGAAACGCCTCCGACCTCGCCATATCGGGAGCGTATTCGTAATTCGGTTTATCGGGCGACACACCCCAAAAATAGGATAATATTAACAACAGGATTATCGTAAATATCAGAAGAAAGAGCAACTTCTTCATAAGGCATTTCCTAATATTATTTTAGTTTCGACCGCATTGTTTTGCCGGCATAAACTCAGGACGGTTTCGGAGTCAAAAGAAGAGTCTTTGATTTCTAACGTTAAAATAAAATAATAATCGGTGCTGTGCGGATTGACGAGTTTTGCGGTTTTTCCCGGACGCAATTTGGCTTTAAACAAAAACGCAAAGAAAATGCCCACGCCTCCGAACAGCACCGTAAGTTCAAAGGTAACGGGCAGATAAGCCGGGAGCGAATTAAACGGTTTGCCACCCACATTAATGGGCCAGTCGATGGATCCGATCCAGTATTGTGATAAAATGGCGACGATCAATCCCAAAAAAGCAAACCCGAAACAAAGATAGCTCAGCTTACTTGGCTTTAAGCCCATGGCGTCGTCTAATCCGTGGACGGCGTAAGGAGTGTAAATATCGTAAATTGAATATCCCGAGTCACGCACCTGCCGGGTGACTTTAAGCAAATCGTCTTCGTCTTTAAAAACTGCCGAGAAAAGATCCATAACAAATACCATCCTTAATATGGTTTACATGTTAAACGGTTACATCCGCATTTGCTTTTACCGAGCCTTCGGATGTTAAATTCTTTTTTAATTTCCCGTATTTAAGCACGCCTTTTACTTCGCCGATGGCGATAAAGGGCACAAAACGCGCAAACAGTAAAAAGAAGGTGAAAAACAAACCAAAGCTGCCCGCCAGAGTCGCAATTTCAATAATAGTCGGTTTGTACATCGCCCAACTGGAAGGCAGAAAATCGCGATGCAGCGAGGTTACGATTATGACAAAGCGTTCAAACCACATGCCGATATTTACTACAATGGAAAGAATAAAAACGAGCGCCACATTTCTGCGGATTTTCTTTATCCACAAAAATTGCGGAAAAAGGACGTTACACGAAATCATTATCCAGAACGCCCAGGCATAGGGACCCAGCGCGCGGTTAAGAAACATAAAGCGTTCGTATTGGTTGCCGAAAAATATAGCCATAAAAATTTCGATTCCGTACGAAAGGGCGACAATGCCTCCGGTAACCAGAACTATTTTACACATCTTTTCAATATGATCGATTGTAATGTATTCTTCGTAGTGTAAAACTTTTCGGGCAATAATCATTAAAGTTAATACCATGGAAAAGCCGGAAAAAATCGCGCCGGCGACAAAGTAGGGAGGAAAAATTGTCGAATGCCAGCCGGGTATCACCGCTGTGGCAAAATCCATGCTCACAATGGAATGAACCGATAACACCAAAGGAGTAGCCAAAGCCGCCAAAAGTAAATAGGTGGTTTCGTAATGGTGCCAAATACGGGCTGAACCGTTCCAGCCAAAACTCATTAAACCGTAAACGAATTTTTTTATCTTTGATTTTGCCCGGTCTCTCAAGGTCGCCATATCGGGAATTAATCCCAAATACCAGAAAATCAATGAAATGGTAAAATAGGTGCTGATGGCGAAAAAATCCCAGAGTAACGGCGAACGGAAATTGACCCAGAGGGGTCCGCGAAGATTGGGATAGGGAATAACCCAAAAAAACAGCCAGGGACGTCCCATGTGAATTAAGGGAAAAATACCGGCGCACATCACCGCAATAATGGTCATCGCCTCGGCTGATCGGTTAATGGATGTTCGCCATCGTTGTCTGAACAAGAAAAGAATGGCGGAGATCAGAGTGCCGGCGTGCCCGATTCCGATCCAGAAAACAAAATTTGTAATATCGAATGCCCATCCGATGGTTTTGTTTAGCCCCCAGGTTCCGATACCGACTTTTATCTGATAGGTAACGGCGACCACCCCTATCAGCAATACGGTAAGAGAAACCAGAAAGGCTACCCACCACAAAAGAGTCGGTTTTTGCTCAAGCGGACGAATTACATCATCTGTAATATCTTTTAATTTTTTATCGCCGGCAATAATCGGTTTTCGTAATATCGAATAGTAAATCGACATCTGTTTAATCTCTCCGTTGATGAATCTTGCTTGGAAAACTAAATATTTTTAAACAACTAATGTGTCCACCCTAAAAAGGTCTGTAATCGTCATTCCGAGAAGCGTGAGAAATCTTTTGTTTTTGTCTGAATCATAAGATTTCTCTCTGCGTTCGAAATGACAGAATACGGTATTTAGTTAGTGTACTCATTTTAATACCCGACAAAACAACTACTCTTTATTCCGCACCAGGCTCAAATAACCCACGGTTGGCTTAAAATTCATTTCCTCCAGCATATTATAATGACGCGGATGATGTATCAGTTTTGAAATCCGGCTCTGCGGGTCATTCATGTCGCCAAACACGATGGCGTCTGCGGGACAGGACTGCTCACAGGCTAACTTAATATCGCCGTCGGCTAATTTTACGCCTTTTCGTTTCGCTTCCGCCTTGGCTTCCTGAATGCGCTGCACACACCAGGAACACTTTTCCATAATACCTCTGCTGCGGACCGTAACATCGGGATTTAAAACCAGATTCTCTTTCTCGTCTTTTTTCCTGTAACTGAACCAGTTGAATCGCCGAACCTTGTAAGGGCAGTTATTGGCGCAATACCGCGTGCCCACACAACGGTTGTAAATCTGCTGATTAATCCCTTCGTCGCTGTGCAGAGTCGCCAGCACCGGACAAACGCCTTCGCAGGGAGCGTGATCGCAATGATGGCACATAACCGGCTGATGAACCACTTCCACATCGGATTCCGGACCGGAATAATAGCGGTCAATCCGGATCCAGTGCAATTCGCGCCGCCGGTAAACTTCGTCTTTGCCCACAACCGGAACGTTGTTTTCCGCCTGACAACTGATTACACACGCCGAACACCCGGTGCATTTGCTCAGGTCGATGACCATCGCCCAGTGATGTCCGGTGTAAACGTGATCTTCCGTCCATAACTGCAATATTTGATGCTTGTATTTATTGCCCGACGCGGGGTCTTTACTGTATTCCTTCAGCGTGGTTTCTCTGATCAGGGGTCGTCGTTCTCCGCCCAACTTTTCCGGCACGGTAATCGAATTATAGGTTTGCGTTTGGGCGATTATTCTTGTCTTTTCCGTGGGATGAATATTTACCCGACCGCTGAAATGCAAAAATCCGTTTTGCCACTTTAAGAACCGGTAAGCGTTTTCGCCGACCGTTTCGCCTTCTTTAACCGTGGGTCTCTTTGAAATCCAGTCGGGTCCGATATCTTTGAACCGTTTTGTCGTATTCCGACCGTAACCGAGAGCGACGGCAATAACCTTTTCGTGCTGACCGGGCTGGGGCAGAACAGGCAATTCTATTTCCGAGTTTCCGTCGCTTACCCGCACCACGTCGCCCTGACGCAAATTTAGTCTTTTAGCGGTTTGCGGCGCCATCGAAACATAGTTGTCCCAAACAGCCTTGGTTATGGGATCGGGCAGCTCCTGCAGCCAAGGATTTTGGGCGTGCCGACCGTCAAGTATTCCGACTTTTTGATACAATACAAGTTCGTAGTCTCCCGAGGGTTTAGCGGAATCCAATCGTAAATTTTTAACGGCGTTCATATTAAAAGACGATGCTTTTTTCGCGGGACGCTTAATTTCAACATAGCCGTCAATCAAAGCTCTGTCCCACAGGTTTTGGAAATCGGCGTGCTCCTTTTGAAGCGGGAAAACGTGCCGCTTCCAATAATCCTGAAGTAAGGCGTAATCCGTGGCTGACTTACCCGTCCAGGCGGATAAGCATTCATTGAGTGTGCGCGATAAACCGAGACGGGAAATCAACGGTTGAGTAATGCTCAGATAACCTTCGACCGGTTCGCTGTCATTCCATGATTCCAGGAAATGACTTTGAGGGCAAACAATCGAAGCGTGTTCTGCGGTTTCGTCCGAATATTCGGTAAAAGCAACGGAAAAGGGCACCTTTTGCAAAGCCTCTTTGAATTCCGCGCCGTTCGGTAAACTGTAAACAGGATTAACCCCGGCGATAAAAAGGGCGCTTACTTCTCCCCCGTTCATTTTATCGATCAACTCATTCACCGAATTTTCGTCGCCGAGCTTTTGGTAAGAGGGGCGCGCGAGGTCAATTGTGGCTCCGTAGCTGCCCAGCAAATGATTAATGTAATTAACCAATATTTGCAGACGGACGTCATTGGCGCCGCAAACCACCAGGCTGTTGCCTTTTGCCGACCATAATTTTGAAATTATTTTATCGAGAGTTTGTTTGCTTACACGCGTTTGAGTTAAATCGGCTTTAACCGGCAGGTTAGCGGTCCCTGCTTTTTCTTCCAGTTTTGCCGCGATATAATTCAACAAAACGCCGAATTCCGCGGTGGTTGCCGTTATTCGGTTGTCCGCGTTGGAACCGGTGACCGACAGCCTTCCTTCGATCTGGACATGATAAGACATGCGCGGCGGTTTTTCCGAAAGGTTGCGGGTTTTCATGTAGTCTTTTGTGAATTCCACCGGCGATATCCATGTTCCGAGAAAATCGGCGTCAAAACCGACAATTACTTTTGCCCGATCAAAGCGATAATGGGGAAGCAT
>JAADIP010000194.1:14212-34521 GCA_013151275.1 Calditrichota bacterium
GGATGGCTGAACAGGAAACGGGATCGTATTCAATATGCCGGCTGTTCTTAAAACGCTTTAAGAACTGTCCGATCAAATAACGGGTTGTGGGGCTTGTTATTGTTTCCGTTAAAATATAAACATTTTCGTTTGTCCGGTTCAGTCGATCGTTTATCACGCGATCGATTTTTTTCCATTCCGCCGGCTTGCCGTTAAACAAGGGTTCCTGCAGGCGTTTGGAGTCGTACAAACTCAAAACCGTTGCCTGCCCCACGGCGCATACCCCGCCCTGCGAAAGGGGATGGCGCGGATTGCCTTCGATTTTAATCGGACGCCCGTCTCTGTTTTTTACCAGAATACCGCAGCCCGAGACGCAGCCGTGACACGTTGAGGCGTACCAGTACGCTTTTCCCGGAACGCCGATCTCCGCGCGATTAAGCAAGGGAATGGCTTTTTCCACAGGACCACGGGCGCAGGCGCCTAATATGGCAGCGCCGACGGTAAATCCCGTCGCCTTCAAAAACGAACGACGGGAAAAGTTTGAGCCGCTCTCCTCCGCCTGCTTTAAAAAAGCGTCCAACGAAGCTTCTTCCGGAAATTCACTTTCAAGTGATTTGCGAAACTCCGGAGTATTTTCCAGTTCTTCGATACCTTTCCAATATTTCTTCGATTTATTTTCCGCCATTCTAACAAACCGCCTTTTTTTATCGCTAAAATTTTTTGTTTAATTCGGACAATTTCAATAATGACACACGGTACAACTTATCGACGCGTATTTTCCCTTTAATTCCGGTATTTTCCCGTTATTAACATCGCGATGACAATTAACGCACCAGCCCATGGTTAAATCGGGAACCTGGGTTACCTTTTCCATTGTTTCCACGGCTCCGTGGCATTTTTGGCACGAAACGTCCGCGTTTACATGACGACGATGATCAAAGAAAACAAAATCGGGTAAATTGTAAACGCGCGTCCATTCGATGGGCTTGCCGGAATAGGGCTTGTCTTTAAATTTCATCTGCGTTTCGTCAAATGCCGCCGCCCGGTAAAGTTTTTTCAACTCGTCCGAAACAACCGGTTGCGGCGGTCGTTTTTCTTTTTGCGCCCGTTCGTCTTCTATCCTGATTTTATCCCAGCCGGCGGTCACAAAGCGATGACAGTTCATGCAGACATTTTCCGAAGGAATACCGGCATGGCGACTTTTATCCGCGCCCGAATGGCAATACATGCAGTCTATCTGCAAATCGCCGCTGTGCAGTCGATGCGAAAACGCCAGCGGCTGTTGCGGCGCGTAACCCTGATTTATTCCGGGCAGATTAATTTTAATCTGTTGCGCCAGAACCACCAGAATAAACGCCAAAATGACCAATAAAACGATTAAGAGGTTTTGCTTCATCGTTTAACCTATTTTTTGAATTTGCCGGTTTTTGCACAATTTGTGTGCCCGAACCTTTATCTTATTTTTTTAAAGGAATCGGGAATTGAGAATCCGGTCGATCACAATTCCAAATTCCCCGTTGACTCAAGAAAACTTTCGATGTTGTATCCCGCACACCCGGCTTAATGTTTTCCGGGAAATCCTCCCGAGCCGGTAAACGCCATGTAAAACGAGTACAGGGTTACTAAAATGGCTGTCGCCATTTCGAGATAGAGAACGAGCACACCCCATTTATACCATGATTCGTGTTCGTGGGTATCCTTCTTTGTTTCTTTGGATTTATTATCTTTACTCATGCTTTACCTCCTAACCAATATTCTTTACTTCCCAGACCATGTTCTTCGGGATGTATTTCATAACGCATGGACCATATATAGAATAAAATTATCGGGACAAAAATGAACAGGGCAACATAAGCGTAACCCATGTGAATATTCTTTGAGAATCCGAAGATCAGGGGATAAACGATGCCGCCGACTGTGGAAACGCCGCCGATAAATCCGGTGGCAATGCCGGGTCGATTCTTGAAAATCAAGGGCACAATCGCAAAGGTTCCGCCTGTTCCGAAGCTGACGCAGATGCCGAATACGGCAAGAACAACAACCGACAGATGCAGCAGACCAAACAATCCCGCCAGAGTTAACAGCACCATCATAACGGTAATAAGTAAAAGCGCCATCATAAGCCAGTGAATACGCGGAGCGTAAGACAGGTTTTTGGCGATATACGGAAAAGGAGTCCAACCCTTTCGCTGCCAGAGATCGGACATGTATCCGGCAAAGGGTCGGAACAGAGAGGCGTTAAACGACTGAACTGCGGCAAAGGTGCCCGCGGCAATTTGTATTTGCTCGGCTCCGGCAAAGCCCAATTTACTGATGGCTTCTTTAAATCCTTCGGCGTAATAACCCGGCAGCCAGGCATTCATGGCGATTTCCAGACCAAAAGACATGGCGTAAGCCAGCATCAGGGCGATGGCAGTCCAGCGCGTCCAGACAAAAACCGTATCTCTAAACGTGGCTGATTTTCGGGCAACGGCGGCTCGTTGCAGGGTTTTGGCTGGAATTCCTTTCCATAAATAAAAACCGCCGATTATCAGGGCAATAATGCCCAGATGAAGAAAGGCGTCCGAATAGTTTGTTCCGTAAATACGCGGCAGCATTAAGGCTCCCACTCCGGCGCCCACATTACCGGTTCCGGCGTACAACCCTTCCGCGGTGCCCATCTCGTATTCTTCGAACCACTGCGCCACATGCTGAATTCCCACAACAAACGATACGCCGGCGGCGGCTACAATAACCCGTTCGATAAAGAGAATTGAATAATCTTCGACAAATGCGGAGTGAATGCTGACAAGTCCCGTTCCGATCAGAATAACGGCAAAGGTCTTCGGAGCTCCGAAACGGTCGGACGCCCATCCGGCAACGATTCTTCCGATAGGCGCCATCCAGATTGCCGAAGAAGCCAAAATACCCAATTGTTCGGTAGTCAAATTAAATTTGAGCGCGATGCTCGGACTAAAAGCGGCGGTGGAAAACCACAGCAAAAAACACCAGAAAAAGCCTAAAGTCGCAATGAGCAACTGTCCCACTTTGTTGTTCATGGATTCCTCCTGTTTTTCAATCCATTAAACCTGTTTTAATTGTCTTTGTCTTTTTGTTAAATCCATAATGCGCTTTAAATGGATTTTTGTGTTCTTATTTTTTTGCGGTTCCAATACCAGCGGACGAGCTGCGGCTTCCTCCATAAATAGGGATTGGGGATAACCAGCATGTGCACCAAACGGGTGAACGGAAACAGCAAAACAATGGTGTAGGCTCCGATAATGTGCAACTTTGCGGTCAACGGTAAAGGCGTCACAAAGGCTATATTGGGGTTAAACTTTAAAACAGACCACAGGTAGGGCGCAACCGAGGCGGCAAACCATTGAGTTCCCCAACTGTTAAAAATGGCGACCAGAAGCCCGGTTACAATCTGAAATAAGAGTATTGACAAAACGATCCAGTCGATGTTTGAGGTTACAACTTTTGCTCTGGCGTCGGTCAGGCGTCTGATGAATATATTTACGAGACCGATCAGCGTAAAAAGTCCGCCGATAAAAGCGGTAACTTCTATCACGTACAATCGCAGCGGATTGCTGTTCCAGATTAAAACCTGTTTCGGAATCAAGAACCCGATGAAATGCCCGATCAGGATGAGAATAATTCCGTAATGAAAAGGCACCAATCCCCAAAAATGAATTTTATTTTCCAAAAATTGCGAAGATAAGCTGGAATAGCTGTAACCCGTTTTGGTATAGCGTTGAATTGTAATCAAAAAGAATGTGAACAAGGCTATGTAAGGGAGTATGGCAAACCAAAACAAGTTAAAATAGTCGAAAAGTGTTGCGTTTTGCATCATGGTTTTATCCTGTGGTTAATTCAGATTTATTCGGCAAATATTTCGGCGTTATTTGTTTGATTTATTCTGAAACAATCCTCAAACAATTTCAGGAGAATTTCCGTCAGATTTTTGTAAGGATTCTTTTCGTCCAGTTCCCGTGATATTTTGCGTAGCGGTTTGATCAGATAACTGTTCACAAATTCAGAAGCCTCTTCTTTTTCAAGTTCGGACAGCAAAAACAGACAATGGCTGAGATGGTCCGGCAACTCGACGGATTCTTTTATCCGGTAGTCCCGTAACGACCGGCGCATATTAACCAGGAACTCTCCCCTTTGATAATCTTCGCCGTAAAGGTGCCAACCGATTTCCAGACAGGTCGAGGGATTCATGTCAAAAGTATAGGTGAAGAGTTCTTCGATTTCGGGCAACGGCGCGGAGTCGGCATAATCGTAAAATATCCGGTATGCCGAATATCGCTCTTCGTTTTGACTTAATAATCGGTTGAGCGATTCGGCGTCTTTCTTGTAATTTTTATGGGGATAAGAGAACAATGCTCCGAAGCATCTCAATATTTCGTTTAGATTTTCCATTTTCAGGATCCTCGCTTGGGTTCTTCTCTGAAACCGAATCCGGCGGATTGTTTGTATTCCAAGGGATCGCGCAGCATTTCGATGGCTTCTTCGCGATGCGCCGGCGGAATAACGAATCGATCGTTAAAGGTGCACAAAGAGGTCAGCTTGTAAATCGCTTCGGCTTCTTCGACGGAACAATCCGCCTCCCGTAGCATTTTTTTTGCTAAATCCATTTCGATATCGCCCACGGTTACAGCCCGGCGGTAGGTTCGCACCGCCATTTGTTTTTTCAATACGTAGCGGATTTTACTGTTATTGCCCGCGGCAAAAAGCTTTCCGAAAAATTCGATCGGCGCCCGCGCTTTGTCGAAATCGGGGAAAAACCCCTCTCCCATATTTTTAATGGTGTCGCCGTTAAAGCTGGACATCACGGGCAAAAGGGGCGGCACGTAAAAGAGCATGGGCAATGTTCGGAATTCAATATGAGGCGGCAGGGCAATTTTCCAGATTTTGACGAATTTATAAACAGGGGAATTCTGCGCCGCGGTGATGACCTGTTCATGAATTCCGTTTTCAAGCGCCGCCTGAATAACTTCCGGATCAAAGGGATCGAGGATCATGCTGCGCTGCGCCTCCACCAGTTCGGTATCGGATTTCTTTGCCACCTCCTCAATTTTATCCGCATCGTAGAGCAACACGCCTAAGTAGCGGATGCGTCCCACACAGGAATGGAAACAAGCGGGCGCCTGTCCCGATTCGATGCGCGGAAAACATAAAATACATTTTTCCGATTTGCCTGTTGACCAGTTATAGTAGCTCTTTTTATAAGGGCAGGCTGCAACGCAGGAGCGCCAGCCGCGGCAGCGTTCCTGATCGATCAGCACAATTCCGTCTTCTCCGCGTTTGTAAAGAGCGCCGGAAGGGCAGGAAGCGACGCAGGCGGGATTCAGACAATGGTTGCAGATCCGCGGAAAATAAAAAAAGACCAATCGCTGAATGGCAAACAACTGACTTTTCTGTTCCGGCGTTAAAGCTGAAAGATTAGGATCGTTTTCCGCGTAAATAGGCGAACCGCTTAAATCGTCATCCCAGTTGGGTCCGGCTTCGATATCCATGTATTTTCCCGTGACCATGGAAATCGGAAGCGCCGTGGGTTGATCGGTTCCTTCGGGCGCGTTGAACAGAGTCTCGTATTTGTAAGTCCACGGCTCATAATAATCGTTCATACTTGGCATGTGAGGGTTGTGAAAAATATTGAAAATGATCTTGGCTTTACCGGTTGATCTCAGTTTTAACTTTCCCTTAACGTTTTCCCAGCCGCCTTTGTATTTTTCCTGATCTTCCCATTTTGTAGGATATCCGGTGCCGGGTTTTGTTTCGACATTATTCCACCACATGTATTCGGTGCCCTTGCGGTCTGTCCAAATATTTTTACAGGCAATGCTGCACGTGTGGCATCCGATGCATTTATCAAGATGAAATACCATGGAAATTTGAGATCTGACATCCATTTTATGATTCCTTTGCAAAATAAAATAGTTGATTGTTTACCATTTCAGTTCGGGCAGTTTGCGCACCAGAACATGAGTATCGCGGTTAGAACCCGTGGGTCCCCAGTAATTGAAATGGTATGTAAATTGACCGTATCCGCCGATCAGGAAATTCGGTTTTAAGCGGGTACGGGTCAGACTGTTGTGACCTCCCGCGCGGCGGTTACCGCGCACGGGAGATTTCGGAACGGAAAAGGTTCGTTCGGGCGAATGGTACTGAATGCAAATGCCTCTCGGGATGCGCGCGCTGACGCAGGCTCGCGTCACCACAACTCCGTTGTCATTGTAAACTTCCACCCAGTCGTTATCCACAACACCCAGAGCTTCGGCGTCTTTATCATTTATCCACAGGGGTTCAATCCCGCGCGAAAGCGTGGTCATGCGGTGATTGTCGCCGTAAGTGGAATGGATATGCCACTTTCCGTGAGGCGTCAGGTAATTCAGGGTCATCGAATTGGTTTCCTCTTTGGTAAAAGAAATATCGGCATATTGAGCGGGCGTGGGTTTGGGCTTGTAAGTGGGTAAGTGTTCGCCGAACTGAATATACGCGGGATGATCCAGATAAAACTGCTGTCGTCCGGTGAGGGTTCTCCAGGGCACCAATTTTTCCACATTATAGGTAAACGGCGAATAGGCTCGCCCGTCGGTAACCAGCCCGGACCACATGGGACTGTTGACAAAACGCCGCGGCTGCGATTGCAGATCTTCGTAACTTACGCTTACATCCCGCGATTTTTCCGCGAGGTCAGCCAGGGGGAGTCCCACCTTCTTTTCCATTTGTTTGTAGGAACGATAGGCGAGTTCCCCGTTTGTCACGGTCGCCAGTTGCAAAATGATATTACAGACCTGTTCGTCTTTATTAAGCGAAGGGAATTTTTTGCCGTTCCAGGCTTCGGTGGGCTGGGTTACGAGCATTTTATCGTAATAATCGTCGATGTTGTAATGCGTGCCGTGAGCGCCGATGCCTTTTTCGCGCGCCAGCGAACCTAAAGAGATATATTGTTTGTACAGGTTTTTGTAATCTCTGAAAACAATTTCCAAACCGGGCATTGTTTTGCCAGGCAGAGGTTCGATTTCGTCATCGATCCAATTCTTAATTTGCGGCTGGGCAATTTCCGCGGGCGTGTCGTGCGCCAGAGGTTTGGCGACGACGTCGGCTACCGGTTCCGGGAAATGCTTTTCCGACAGTTCGGAGAATTTGCGCGAAATTTGTTTGAAAATTTCCCAATCGCTTTTCGATTCCCAGCAAGGCGGCACAGCCTGAGATAAGGGATGGATGAAACTGTGCATGTCGGTTGAATTTAAATCTGCTTTTTCGTACCAGGTGGCGGCGGGCAGAACGATATCCGAATAGAGCGCGGAAGTATCCATCCGGAAATTCAGATCCACAACCAGATCCATTTTGCCCTGAGGAGCTTTATCGTGCCAGATAATTTCTTTGATGGAATCTTTGGCGAACTGATCATCGCTAATTGAATTGGTGTGCGTACCGAGATAATGTTTAAGAAAGTATTCGTGTCCTTTTGCGCTGGACATCAGGGCGTTGCCCCGCCAGATATACCAGACGCGTGGCCAGTTTTCGGGAGCGTCGGGGTCTTCCACCGAAAATTTTAACTCCCGTTTTTTCAACTGATTAACTATGTATTGAATAATATCTTTCTCTTCTTTGGAGCCGGTTGCCTGTTCCGCCTCGCGAACCAAGTCAAGCGGATTTTTATTGAATTGAGGATAAAAGGGCATCCAGCCGTTTCGGACAGCCTGAATCTGCACATCCATGGTGTGCCCTTTTGCCAGTGAATTTTCCGATTGTTCCGCCGGCACCGAATGGTAATCGGTAAAAGATTTTTCGTATCGCCATTGGTCGGTGTGCACATAGTGCCAGCTCGGGGCGTTCTGAAGCCGCGATGCGCCGTACCAATCTTTGGCAAAGGCAATGGTTCCCCACGGTTCGCCGGGAGCTAATTTTTCCTGCCCAACGTAATGCGCCAATCCGCCGCCGTTAACCCCGATGCATCCGCAGAACATCAAAGAATGAATGGCGGCTCTGTACATCAAATTTCCGTGGTACCAGTGATTAATTCCCGCGCCGATGATAACCGTGCATTTTCCGTTGGTGAATTGCGCCGTTCTGCCCCACTCGCGGGCAAATTTGATTACATTGTCGCGCGATAGCCCGGTGTATTTTTCTGACCAGGCGGGGGTATAGGGGCTGTTTTCGTCGTCATAATCTTTGGGATAATCGCCGGATAACCCCCTCGAAACGCCGTATTGAGCCATTAACAGGTCATAAACCGTGGTGACGGTAATCGTTCCCTCTTTTGTTTCGATTTTCCTTACCGGAACTCCCCGCTGAAGCTGCGTACCTTCGGCAAAATTGTCCAGAGAAACCACGGCTTCGCCGTCGTTCGCATTCAGAAAGCTAAGCATGGGTCGGATTTCGCTGCCGTCTTTACCGTCTTTTAAGAGCAGGTTCCATTTTCCTTCGGTTTTTCCCCAGCGGTAACCCACGCTTCCCATGGGCATTTTGGGATGGTCGGCTTCGGAATCCCACATCAGGAACTTCCACTCGCCGTTTTCTTCCGCTTCGTATTTTTGCAAACGGTTGGCTCTGACCAATTGACCGGGTTTATAACGACCGTCCTTTTCCTGCAATTCGACAAGTAAAGGCGCGTCCGAATATTTTTTAAGATAGTCGATGAAATAAGGCACTTGTTTTTCGTGGTGAAATTCTTTTAAAATAACGTGATTAACCGCCATCCACCAGGCGCCGTCCTGTCCGGAATTGATAGCCAGCCATTCGTCGGCATATTTGGCTACCTGATTAAAATCGGGAGCAAAAACATACATCTTGGTTCCGTTGTGTCTGGCTTCAGCGGCAAAATGGCAATCGGGCGTACGGGTCATGTTAAGATTGGAACCCATAACCGCTAATAATTTTGCATTATACCAGTCCGCCGATTCCTGCACATCGGTTTGTTCGCCCCAGGTTTCGGGAGAAGCGTTGGGCAAATCGCAATACCAGTCATAAAAAGATAATGAAACGCCGCCCATTAATTGCAGCATTCGCGCTCCGGCTGCGTAACTGATCATGGACATGGCGGGGATCGGCGAAAAACCGGCTATGCGGTCGGGTCCGTGTTTTTTGATTGTGTAAATATTCGCCGCAGCCATAATTTCGAGCACGGTATCCCAATTGGTACGACGGAATCCTCCTTTACCGCGCGCTTTTTGCCAGCGCTCTCTTTTCTCGTTGTCTTCAACAAGACTCGTCCAGGCGTCAACCGGATCGTCATACTCCTGCCGCGCTTTATTCCAGAAATCGAGCAAAGCCCCGCGAATGTACGGATACTTTACGCGCAAAGGGCTGTAAAGATACCATGAATAGGAAATGCCCCTCTGGCAACCCCTCGGCTCGTAAGGAGGCAATCCGGGCTCCAGGGAAGGATAATCAAGCCCCTGCATCTCCCAGGTGACAATACCGTCTTTCACGTGGATTTGCCAGGTACAACTTCCCGTGCAGTTTACGCCGTGGGTGCTTCGTACAATTTTATCATATTGCCAGCGATTACGGTAAAACTGCTCCCAGTTTCTTTGTTTAGGAACAATATCGTCTCGAATCCAGGATTTCCTGCTCATTTAATATTTCCTTAATTTTTTGGGATTGGCTGTTTATTTAATTCTATTCAGCGTTTTGAATAAAAAATTTGTTTGCTTTCTTTTAACAGAGCCTGCCTTACGCCCTTAAAACGACGGCTCCAGATCAGATCGAACAATACCAATAACACCACTACTCCGCCCAAACCGAATAGGATAAAATTAATCATTAAGGCTGACGATTGGGGGGCGTCCTTTTCGGTTTCGTTCTTCAGGAAGGCGACGAGCGGCAGTATCTCTTTTTCGTCTAAGGGATGTTCTTTGAAAACGGGACTCATTGTCAAACCCGGCGGAGCGATCAGCCAGGCGGAAAGTCCTTTGCGTCCCTGCAATCTTGCGTAAGCCCGGGTCAGGTTCGGTCCCAGCCGTCCCCCGCCCAGTATTCCGTTAAAACTGTTGACGTGATGACATCCGATACAGGAAGGACCGCCGTTTATTAACGCTTTTTGACCGGTAAATAATTTTCTTCCTTCTTCAATATCGCCGGGCAAAAGCGGACGATCGCTTAAACGGGTGCCCGCAAACTGCGATTTTTCTTTTTTCGATTCTTCATCTATTAAATTTAAGAGCGCGTTGGCAAGGTCCTGATTTATTCCCGGTGTTCTCCTCATTATGGCGCCGCGGGATTCTTTTTGCAGCTTAAGCGCATAAGGATCGCCGCTGTTCAAAATGCCTTCGGGATCCAATATCCATTTGACCAGCCATTCGCGCGATTGACGCTGCGTCACATTCTTTAAATCCGGTCCGGTTAGTCTGCCCCCGCCGATGGTGTGGCAGCTTGCACAATTGGTTTTGAAATATTGAACCACATCCTGACTAAATAAAGGGATATGGAAAAGCGCGACGATAATTGATACTTTGAACAGTATTCCTGAATGATTCTTTAATGCCACATTATCTCCTCAAAGAATAATCTACCTGATCCACGAATTGCCGCTGACCCGCGACCCATATAATCAGTCAACTATTATGCCATCACATTCAAGAGGATATAATGTTGAAGTGAAATGAGTAGATATCCCGTTATTTTTACGGTAATTGAACGCGGAAAATATGACGATTTACAGGCGCGGTACTAATGATGAATTTGGACGGAACTGTATATTGAAGTATGCAGGTCGGATTTGTGAAAACGACTTAATATGTTGATAATAAAAAAAATAACAGGTCTATACGCGAGTATGCACTAACAAGGGGCAAGGTTCAAGGGACAAGGAACAGATGACGAGTAAGATTAAAGGAAAAAGATTAAAGATTAAAGGTTAAAGGTTAAAGTAAAAGGCTGGCAGGAAGCGGAAAACCGTGACGAGTGACCTAATCAGAGGTTTAGTTGTTTAGAAGTTTAGGTGTTTAAAGGTTTAACTTAGGACAACAAATAATTGTCAGAAAGCAGTAGTAGGTAGAAAATAGTAAAATATTCGTTGTTAAAAGGAAATACTTTTTTATCCACAAAAAAATAATTTTGTTGAATTATTTAAACTTTTAAGCGATGACGGGGATAACACATTATTCATTATTCATTGTTAATTGTCCATTGCCCTTAACCCAAAAAGGCGGAGCCGATGCCCCGCCTTTCGATATTTGATTTGTTCTTCTTTTTACCATTTGCCCGTTTGAATGTACTCGTCGATCGCCGCGGCTGCCTTGCGTCCCGCGCGTCCCGCGCCCATGGCTAAAATCACGGTCGCACCGCCGGTAACGATGTCGCCGCCGGCAAACACGCCTTTTTTAGAAGTCTTCATGCTATCAGGATCAACCACAACGGTGCTTCTTCTGCTTATTTCCAGTTCGGGGGTGGTTTTAAATATCAAAGGATTCGGTCCGTTACCGATGGCAACCACAGCCACATCGATATCAACGGTAAAGTTGGAACCTTCAACGGGAATGGGGCGTCTTCTTCCCGAATCATCCGGTTCGCCCAATTCCATTTTAATCAGTTCAACTCCTTTAAGCCATCCTTCTTCATCTCCGATAAATTTTACCGGATTGGTAAGCAGCATGAACTGCACGCCTTCTTCTTTGGCGTGTTTAATTTCTTCCACACGAGCGGGCATTTCTTTTTCGGATCTGCGGTAAATAATGTAGGCGTTTTTTGCTCCCAAACGCAGCGAGGTACGCACGGCGTCCATTGCGGTGTTTCCGCCGCCAAACACAGCCACGTTACGATCCTTGCAATCCAGAATCGGAGAATCGTAATCGGGGAATTTGTAAGCCTTCATTAAATTCACGCGGGTTAAAAATTCATTGGCGGAATAAACGCCGTTCAGGTTTTCGCCATCGATGCCCAAAAACCAGGGCAGACCGGCGCCCACTCCAAGAAAAACCGCGTCAAAGCCTTCTTCTTTAAACAATTCATCTACCGTAAAAATTCTGCCGATAATCGTATCGGTTTCGAATTTTACGCCCATCCGTTTCAGTCCGTCGATCTCAGTGCGTACAATTTCTTTGGGCAGACGGAATTCGGGAATACCGTAAACGAGCACGCCGCCCAATTCGTGCAGGGCTTCAAAAACCGTAACCTCGTAACCTTTTTCTCTTAAATCTTTGGCGCAGCTTAGTCCCGCCGGACCGCTGCCCACAATCGCCACTTTTTTACCGTTCGAACGGTCAACTTCGGGAATATCGATTTTACCCGAATCGCGTTCGTAGTCGGCGACAAAACGTTCCAGATAACCGATAGCCACCGGTTCGTTACGTTTGCCCACAACGCAAGCCTCTTCGCATTGCTCTTCCTGCGGGCAAACGCGACCGCAGATGGCTGGCAAGGCGTTGTCTTCTTTGATTTTTTTCACCGCGCCGATAAAATCACCCTCGGCGATTAAGGCGATAAAATCTTTAATCTGAATACTTACCGGACAACCCGCCACGCAGGTCGGTTTAGGACATTGCAAACAGCGTTGCGCTTCTTCGATAGCTAATTCCGGGGTATAGCCCAGATTAACTTCTTTAAAATTTCTGCTTCGTTCCGTGGGATCCTGTTCGATCATCGGATGCCGCGGTATTTTCATTCTTTCCTTTGGTGTTAATTGCTTCATGACCCTTCCCGAGTTATGTTATTCTGCTTCTTGTAAGGATTTTATTTTTTCTTCCAGTTTACATTTTTCTTCAAATTTTTTCAGAGCTTCCTCCTCAAACTTCCGATACATGCGATTACGATCCGCCAGATTCTTAAAATCCACCTTATGCGCATCGAATTCAGGTCCGTCAACACAGGCAAACTCTGCTTTTCCGTCAATCAAAACACGGCAGCCTCCGCACATTCCTGTTCCGTCAACCATGATGGGATTAAGACTGACAATGGTTTTGATGTTATAAGGACGCGTCACCTCGGCTACGGCTTTCATCATCGGAATGGGACCAATGGCTAAAACAAAATCGATCTTTTTCCCCTGATCGATCAGTTCCTGCAACTTGTCGGTCACAAATCCGTGATAACCGTAAGAGCCGTCATCTGTGGTGATGTAGGCTTCGTCGCTTACGGCTTTCATCTCTTCTTCAAGGATAACCAAATCTTTGGTACGCGCGCCGTTAATGGTAATCACATAATTACCGGCTTGTTTTAAAGCCACCGCCGTGGGATAAGCAATAGCCGTTCCCACGCCGCCGCCGATGCTTACCGCGGTACCGAAATTCTCGATATGAGACGGTTGACCCAAAGGACCGACCACATCGAGGATGTACTCTCCTTTTTCCTTCAAATTTAATTCTTTTGTGGTTTTACCGACTCCCTGAACAATAATCGTAACTGTTCCTTTCTCCAAATCGGAATCGGCAATCGTCAGCGGAATACGTTCGCCATGCTCGTGAATGCGAATAATGACAAACTGTCCGGCTTTTCGCTTTTTGGCAATTCGAGGCGCTTCGATCTCAAAAAGCTTGATGTTTTCTGCTAAAAAGCGGGCATCAACAATCTTGTACATAAGCGTTTTCCCATTTTTATTTTAATAAGACATCCGGAAAAATTTAAGAGGTAAATTTAGCAACTATGAACACTCAAAACAATAGCAATCCGATATTTCTTAAAAACGCGGTATTGCCCTGTTATTATTGAGATTACAGCTCCCAAACGCAGCGATTAAAATCCATATTTGTGAAAAATTGACCACAGATTAATCTGATTACGCTGATTGCGCTGATAGAGAAAATTTGTTGTTTCTGAATTTTTATCATAAAAAGAAAATTGGTGTTCTTTCCAATTGTTTTTTTCTTCGTCTGCTTTGCGGACTCTGCTGTTTTTGACCGCAGATTAAACTGATTACGCTGATTGCGCAGATAACAGGAAAATCCTTCTTTCCGACTCTCTTGATTAAATCGGAAGATTCTCTTGCATTCCAATTCAATTTACTGTTTTTTTTTGCATGCTTTGCGGTTTTTGACCGCAGATTAAGCTGATTGCACAGATTGCGCAGATTGAATTGAGGTGTTTTTGATTTTTGGTGCTTAAAATCGGGAAATTTGTTTCGGTTGAAATTTTAAATTAAATTTTCTTTGTGCTCTTTGTGACTCCTTTGTGTACTTAGTGGTTATTCTTTACTGCAGATTTACCTGATTACGCTGATTGCGCAGATAACAGGAAAATCCTTCTTCCCGGCTTTGTTTAGCGATTGTGCTATTGAGATAATCCGGAATAAGAACGTAATTCCTGAGGAATAAAAAAGTGACATTGAATATCAGGCGAATACAGAGAAACACGCTTAACGAAAAAACAAGAATTCAATGTTAATGAATTTTATTTTCGGGAATAGCGGGAATGATTAACTTTTGTTTCGGAAAAATAAGATCGGGATTTTTTACTTCCGCTCTGTTTGCCCGATAGATAATCTGCCAGCGACTAACATTGTTGTAATATTTTCCGGCAAGTTTCGAAAGCCAATCTCCTTTCCGCACAACATGATACTTCATTTTGTGCAGCACCGCCTTCCGATAGTAACTTAATTCAAAATCCGGACTATTGGGTTTGTCGTGGCATTGCACACATGTGGCTTCGCTGATGGGATTCATGCTTTCTTTTTTATCCGGATGACCTTCAAAATCCGTGTGACAGGAAACGCAGCCCACATTGACCAATCCGGGCGTTACTTCCGCGCTCACAAAGCCGCCGGATTTACCGAATCTGGTTGTATGACATGAAAGACAACTAACATCTGTGGTGCGCCCGTCTTTGGTGATTACTTCCCAGGCAAAAGCGTGCTGCGTTCTTGACCAGTGGTTGTACTCGTCAAAATGACAGCTCCCGCAATCGGACGGTTTGGGATTGGCTTTGTAATCACGATTTGCCTGCTTAGCCTTTAAACTCAAAGAATCGACCAGAGCGTCGCTCGCGTCAAGATAAGTCTGGTAAATTTGAGCCGCCTCCCGAACCACAGGCACGCTTTCCAATTTTACGACTTTATTCTGATAATTTATTACCCGATTCCCCTCAACTTTCACATCCAGAACGCCAAGATAGTGCGCATAATGTTCAACCTGAAATATGGCGGTTCCGCCTTCAATAACCGGTTTTTTTAGCAAATTTTCGGAGTGCGCTCCGATAATAAAATTTATCTCGGGAAATTGTTTTGCGATTTGTTTGTCCTCTTCCAATCCCGAATGAGAAAGTAAAATAATCATCGAAACCCGCTGTCGTTTAAATTCATTTAAGATTTCCGGTAAAACCTTTCGATAGTCCAGAACCTCAACTTCGCTTATTTTCTCTTTGTCCAGAAAATTCATGGTTTCCGGATTTAAAATACCCGCGATTCCGATTTTAATTCCCGATATTTCTTTAATCAACCAGGGTTTAAAGAATTCCCTGTCTTTCACCAGTAAATTTGCCGAAATAAAAGGGAAATTCGCTTTTCCGGAAAGAGATTTCAGGAACTGCGTTCCGAACCAAAATTCCTGATCGCCGATATTAACTGCATCGACTTTCATCTTGTTGTAAAACTCGACGGCGTATTCGGCTTTGGGTTTCCAGTCTTTGGCGGGCAAAAGGTCGCCGGCATCGAGGAATATGGTATTGGGGTTTTCGGCGCGAAGTTCATCGACCACGCCAAACGCGTACAACAATCCGCCAAAAAGATTTCCGGGGCAGTGGCAGGCGCGCAAATATCCGTCCACATTATTAATGTAAATGATGCGAATATCCGTTTGCGACGAGTAAGCCAATCCGATCAATAAAAAAAAGAATAAAATACCATGTGGTTTTGCTTTGATTTTCATGGAACTAATTCCCTCTGTTTTTCCTATGTTTTTCAACTGTCGAAGGCAATTTTCCCATTTTAGAAGGATCCTGATTGATTTTTATTCTAAACGGATTGTCGGGTGAACCAAAAAGAGCGATGTTCTTATTATTATCGACGGCTTTAAAATAAAATTCCACGCCATAGTCCGAACCGATAATCAGATCGCCATAATCATTACCATTGGATATTTTACCCATTGTCATGGATTGGAAGGATTCATTGCCCAGACTTCTGTAAAAAACCTCCACCCTATCCACGCCGACGTTATCTTCCACTTTAAAGATCACGGGATAGACCAAATTACCGCCCTTTTTGTAATTCCAGGTTTTTAATCCGAAGTTAATTTTGTAAAAATTCTTAAAACTCGGCGGCTCGTTATCCTTGAATCGTGTCTTTTCGTCCACGTTCGCAAGATAAACATTTCTTAAAGAATTGGCGCAATTGTTGTTTTCGTCGCAAGCCTGAACATAATACTCAATTTGTCCGACATCTTTTACCGTTGGGCTAAATACAACACGATAAATTCCGTTCCCCGCCGGACGCATGGGGATCGAGTTTGGTTGTGCTTTATTATTGTTTAAAAAGTAATTGAAGCTGACTTTCCCGATCTTATTTTCATCTGCTACTCTGGCTTTTAATATAAAAGTGCCGTCGTTTCGTTGAGACAAGGTTTGTGAAATTATGATTTGCGGCGGCGTAATATCGCGGGATGAAACTTTCATAAAAATAGGGGCGTCAGGTTTTCCGATAAACCCGCTGTTGCCTGCAAAATCCGTAGCCTGAATGTAATACCAGATACTGGATGAACCGATTTCGGCAAAGGGGATGCCGACTCCGTAAACATCCTGAGCAAATAGCTTCATCGGAGAGGATTTGAAAGGACTGAAATTATCGAAGCGGTAGTGTAAAATAACCTCTTTAACGCGAACGTCGTCCATGACTTTTGCGGTAAAAATAATTTCGTTGGATTTTGCCTTTTCCTGGGGCTGATTGTAAGTGATCTGCGGCGGAGTATTGTCAATGGCTTTTATGGTAATGGCAAAAGGCTCGCCGGCGGAAGCTTTTAACGTCCTTACGTTTCCTTCTCCGTCTTCAGCCTCAATGTAATAATAGATCGTTTTATTTTCGCCGATTTCACCGGCGGGAATAGAGGCGGAATAGACGTTTTTTTGACCGGCTTTACGCAGCAGCGGCAACGATTTAAAGGGAACTGTCGGTAAAGCCGAATAATAAAGCGTTGTTCTTTTGACCGTTTTATTATCGCTGATTTCAGCCTCGATGGGAATGTCCATAAATTTACCAGCTGAAAGGACGGGCTCGTGTTGAATAACCGGCGGAGTTTCATCAATTTCCGCAGTGGTTCGCACCAACTTTGCGCCGACTATCAGGTCTTTATATCTGGAAATAATTTTTGCCAGCGACAGATCATCGGTTACCTGAGTGACTTCCACCAACGCCAGTGTGTCGATCTGTTTGTCAAAGACAGAACCGAACTGCATTTCGCTGATCACGTAGAAACGTTTTCCTTTATTTATCCCTAATTTTGCCCCCACATCGATAATTATTGAATTGTCATTGCGGATATTTTTTACCTGCGGTTCCACCGGGATTATTTTTGAGAACTCATCGATAATTGCGTTTGCTACATTATAAAACTTGCTGACGGATTCCGCTTTTTTAAAATTCACCGGCTCCCAGAGGATGGATTTGTTTTCCACGCTGACCACGCGGACGTTAATCAAAAACAGACCGGCGTCGGAGAGGTTTAATTCGCCGTACATTACATAATCGGCGGCAATATTGGCATCCTTCCCGATTTTGACCGCGCATTCGGTTGTTGTGCAGCCGTCTTCGCTGATTCCGTTTCTTTTAAACACCGCCTCGATATTTTCATCGGAAACCAGCTCGAATTTGGGGTTGTTCCTTATGGCGTTGCGGATGGCTTTTTTCAAGGTCTCTATATGTTCGATCGTTATTCCTTCGCCGGCTTTCACATAATAAAAGATGGCGCGCGATTTACGAAAAGCGTAAGTATTTTGAATGACGATTAAAATCAAAAATAACGCTAAAATCCTTGTTATTCGCCTCATAATACTTCCTTCCCCATTAAACCGTTATCTTACGGCGTTCTTTAAAATTTCCATATACAAAAGATTTTTACCCATAGCCAGCTGATAATCATATCCCGCCTTCCGCATACGGATATTTTTACGCTCATCGATTAATATGGTTAACGGCGTCGCATTAAATTTGAACTTTTGCAGAAACTCTATTTTTTGCGAAGACGACGTTAAAAACAGATTTACAAAGTTGGACAATTCGTAATCTTTTATAAAATTTTTAGCGAGGGTAAAGTTTCTTGTGCTTTCGGGATCGTCCAGATTTATTGTAATTATTAAAAAATTACCCGGAAAGCTCAGACTGCTTAAGGCTTTGATTTCGTGAAGGCACGGAACGCAGTAACTGTCCCAGAACACAATGAGAAAGTTTTTCCTGCCGTAAGTTTTAACCTGATAGTCTATTAGTTTATCCAACTGGGTTTGCGAACCGTTGGAAAACTGCAAAAACGAAGAAGGGAAGTTTACCCGGTTCTCTTCTTCTTTCCACAATAAAAAGTCGCCCTGCTCGCTATCCGGAAAGCGATCGATGATGGGCGTTTGCTTTCCGCCCGTGTAGCGACCCACCTTTTCTTTGACATACTGTCCTATGCGCGAGGCTTGAATTATGTTGAAATCGTCTTTTACTTCCTGCGATTCCAGCGCCTCCAAAAGAAAATAGGTAAACGGACTGTATTTGCCTCCGGGACCCACATCAAGAGCCAATTCATTGCTTTGACCGGCGGTTAAAACCTGCCTGGTTTTTTTAGTCAATAATTTTTTGTAATAATCCTGTTCGTTGGGCGGTAAATCGCCTATGCCTCCCCGGGCAAAAGCCATCCCGCTGAAACAGCAATCAAAAATGTAAAAAATGTGTTTTGCCGAAATAATCTGATTTAATTCTCTTAAATCATTCATTGATACGCCGGTAATGGTCAGCCGCTGCTTTTGCGCATCGTAAGGGCAGAGATATCCTATCCTTTCCTGATAGGTGTCTCCGTGACCGCCGAAGTAAATTAATAACCGATCATCGGGCGTCGCATTCTGAACAAAGAAATCCTTTAAATAATATTCGATCTTTTGTTTTGTCGCCTCCTGATTGTATAATTCGATCACGTGGTCTTCGGGAAAACCAAATTCTTCTTTTAGTTTTTGAGCAAACGCCCTGGCGCCCCGGACGGCTGTTCTGAGTTTGGGATAATCTTTGTATTCGTCAATCCCTATCACCAAAGCCCAGCTTTGACCGTATCCTATCGCTTCGCCGGAAAGTTCCGGAACCGGCGGTATTACTTTGACCATACCGCGAGCCGCGTTTTGGGCGGAAATGCTTCCGCAGATGCTCAACACAAAAAAGACGATAAAAAGAAATTTGAAGAGTGCTTCTTTATTAACTTTATCGATACGCATAAATTCCCCCCTGCGTTAATTTCGCCTGCTTTTTGTGCAAGACGAAATCGTAAAAATGCTGTATTGATCGGTTAATTTACAAAAATGACTCTGTTTTCGATTTTTTTATATGCTCTGCTTCCTGCGATTTTTTATTTCCGTTATTCGCTTCGTTGCGCCGTTCCCCGGTTTTTAAGGGATATGTAAACGAAATAACAATGCAAAAAATACGCCGATTAATGAAAATTTTAATAACTTAAAAAAAATCAAACCGTAAAAATAACAGAAACAATTCGGTTTAATTGCAAAACGTTTCTTTTTGGAAACATTTTCAGACAAGATGTTTCCAAATTGTAACACTACAATCTCAGGTAATGAACAAACCTTTGATTAAATCAAACCTTACTGTTTGTAAAATCTATGACATTTAATAATTGGCAAAGTAATTCGGGTAAAAGCAGATAGAATTTAAAGATAGTTTTTCCGATTTGCAAGCACGGAAACGTAAATGAACTTTCGCGGCTTTTTGAGTGGGTTTTGATTCGATTACAAACGAATGAACATTTTCCCCGCCATTTGCCGAATTAAACCCATTAATTCAAGGGTCAGCAAGTGGCTCAGGGTTTCGGCGGGAGAAAGCTGCGTTTTGATGGCAATCTGATCGACATGCAAGGGCTCTGCGGACAGGATTTCATAAATTTTTTTGAGGCTTCCCTGAAGTTCGGGAATTTTCTTTGCTTCTTTTTTGCGCGAAAGCTCCAACTGCGGAGCAAGTTCATCTATGATCTCCTCAGGCGATTGCACCAGAGTGGCTCCTTCTTTGATCAATTTATTACAGCCCATACTTTTGGGAGAAAGAACCGGACCAGGCACGACAAAGACTTCGCGATTCTGATCGTTGGCGTACAGGGCGGTCAGCAGAGCTCCGCTTTTAGCGCCCGCTTCGGTTATCAGAACTCCGGCGCTTATGCCGCTGATGATGCGGTTGCGTTTGGGAAAATTACCGGCATCGGGACGCGTGCCCATGGCAT
>JAADIP010000221.1 GCA_013151275.1 Calditrichota bacterium
CCGGAACCTGCCAGATGACGGGACCTAATTTACCGCGGTTGCTTAATATTAATCCGGCAAACAACACGCCTCCGGTAAGCCCGAGGTTAAAGGAGATCAGTTTGCCCACGGAAAAAGGAATTAAACCGATTAAAATTCCCACCAGAATACCCATGATAATGGCAAACACATCGCCATATTCGATCTTTCTCATTTCATCGCCGAACAGGCTGCGGATTTGTTCCATTTGCTCTGCTTCTCCGGCAACGCGCACCCGATCGCCCCATTGCAGTTTTAAATTCGGCTCCGCCGTAAATTCGAGACCGCCGCGCCGCACGCGGGTGATATTGGCGTTGTAACGCTGACGCAGGTCCAGCTCGGCGATGGTTTTACCAACGATTTCCCGATTGGTCAGAATAAACTTTCTGGATTCAAAATGGCTCACATCGGGCATGGGGCGTTCGCTCTCTTTACCGAGGAAGGGAATCACCGCCTTTAGTTGACTTTCTTCGCCGATGATACGCACAATATCGCCGACATGCAGCCGGGTGTCGGGTCCGGGAATGAGCACCTTCCCTTTTTGCAAAATACGGGAAATAACCGTTCCGGTCGTGCGGAAAAACTGCAAATCGTTTAACGATTTTCCTTCAAGGGCTTCGTTTGTGATAACAACTTCTTTTCGCCGGATGGGTTTTTGACGGCTGCTCTCTTCGCGGGCGATCTGTTCTTCTTCATCTTTGATTCGCACTTTAAAAATAAAAGGCATCAGTTTAATGAAAAGGATCACTCCGATAACCCCGAAGCTGTAAGCCAAACCGTATCCGGTTGAGGTTAAGGGCGATCCGGTTGCTTCCTGAGCCGCGGCAAGACCGGGCGTGCTGGTTAAAGCCCCGGTAAAAAGACCGATAGCCATCGTCATGTCCACGTTCCAGAGCTTGCTAAAAAGCAGGGTCAGTAAAGCGCTGACGGAGATGAGAATAAAGACCAGAAAATTCAATCGGAATCCCTGTTTTCTGGAAATATTAAAAACGGAAGGTCCCGCCTGTAAGCCAATGGCATAAATGAACAAAATCAAACCCAAAGTCTGGAACTCGCCCGGCAAGGTGTATCCGTAATTCCCGAAAACCATGGCGGCAAACAGGATGCCGGAGGTTTCCAATGAAAAACTTAGAATTCTGATCCGACCGAACAAAAAACCGATTACAATAATCAGGAATAATAAAATGACCGAATGGCTTTGCAAATACGCCTGTATATCCATAATTAAACGATTCCCGCTCAAAAATTGAATGCTCCGCCAATATTAACAAGAATTACCAAAATTGCAACAGATAATTTGAAGGAAAGTTAAAATTACTTTTCATTTAATGAATTAATTTCTTAATTTTCTACGTAATTTTTTCTTTGCATGTTGTCAAAAAAAGGAAGGAGAAAAAATGCGGAAATTATTGCTCTTTTTCTTTGTAACGGTTTTAGGCGTACAATTCCTGTTCGGGGAATCGCACCTCATGCGTTTTGCCGACGTTTCCAAAGATTACATTGTATTTACTTACGAAAACGATCTTTGGCTGGTGCCCATAACCGGCGGAAAGGCAAAGCGGCTTACCCGCAGCGACGGGACGGAGATTTTTGCCAAATTTTCGCCGGATGGTTCAAAACTTGCCTTTACGGCGAATTATGACGGAGGAAACGATGTCTATATCATGGATCGGGACGGTTCCGAGCCCATCCGCTTAACGTTTCACCCGTCTTCCGATCTGGTTATCGACTGGTATCCCGACGGCAAACACATTCTGTTTCGCTCGCGGCGGGAATGGCCCTATCGGGCGGACAAACTTTACAAGGTTTCCGTTGACGGCGGTATGCCCGAAAAAATACATGTGGATCGCGCGGGTCTGGCGTCGCTTTCTCCGGACGCAAAAAAATTGGCTTACAATCGTATTTCGCGCGAATTCCGTCACTGGAAACGTTACAAGGGCGGAATGGCTCAGGACATCTGGGTAGGTTCGCTTAAAAAAGGAAACTTTAAGCCCATTACAAAGTTTCGCGGAACGGATAATTTTCCCATGTGGCATGAAAGCGGAATTTACTTTACCTCGGACAGCATCGACGGCACGATGAATATTTTCCGATACGATCCGGCGACGGCTCAGTTTACACAACTCACTTTTTACAAAGATTATGACGTCAAATATCCCTCGCTGGGACCGGACTTTATTGTTTATCAATATCAGGCATCTTTGTATCTGTTAAATCTCAAGACATATAAAATTAAAAAAGTGCCTGTCGAAATCCCGTCCGATCGCACGCTGGTTCGTTCTTCTTTTCTGAAAAATCCGGAGAAGTTCGTTTACACCTTTGCGCTTTCGCCGAAGGGCAAACGGGCTTTGCTTAATATCCGCGGCGAAATTCTCAATATGCCCGCAGAAGAAGGCGTGGCTTATCACCTAACGCCCAATTCTTCCGCCAGCCGGGAAAAGAATTCGATCTGGTCGCCCGACGGCAAATGGATCGCCTTTTTCTCGGACAAAACAGGCGAAGAAGAGCTCTATCTTGTCAGTCCCACGGGCGGCGAATGGAAACAAATCACCAAAAACGGCTTCGGCTTCAGAACCAATCCGAAATGGTCGCCGGACAGCAAGCACATTATCTTTCACGATAAATTTATGCGTTTGAATCTGGTTGATATTGAGACCGGTAAACTTACCGTGATCGATCGGGCGGACTATGACGACGGCTGGTACGATTGGGGAATTCAGACCTATTGCTGGTCGCCGGACAGCCGCTGGATTGCCTATTCAAAACTTGAGCAATCGCTTTATCCCTCCATCTTTTTATACAATCTGAAAACGGGCAAGCGTTACCGCGTTACCGGTTCAATGACCAAAGACTGGAGTCCTTCTTTTAGCAGGGACGGAAAATATCTTTACTTTTTGTCCAATCGAACGTTTAAGCCGATTATGGGGCTTTGTGGACCAAAATCACATTTTTCTCGACATGACGCGTCCCTACGTTTTGATTTTAAAAGAAGGCGATCCGACACCCTTCGCTCCGAAGAACGATTCCGATGCCGAAGACAAAAAGAACGGCGAGTCCCGCAGCGACAATGTGATTATTACAACGGAAAACTTTGCACAGCGCATTGTTCCGGCTCCCGTGAAATCGGGCAATTTATTCCGTCTGGAGGCTGTTGAAGACGGTTTTGTTTATCTGAAAAAGACGGAATACGAATTTTTGAAATATCAGTTTGTTGACGACGAAAACAAAGCCACAAATCTGGAATTGCATCGTTTTTCACTGAAAAAGCAAAAAGACGAAAAAGACGAAACGCTGATGACGGGCATCGGACAGTATCATCTTTCGGCTGACGCAAAACGGCTGATTTATCGTGCGGGAAACAAATTCGGCGTTGTGGATTTGGGTAAGGCTTCGGTGGGCGACGGCGCGCTGAACTTCAAAAATGTTTCTCTTAAAATAGACAAATTGGAAGAATTCAAACAGATTTTTTCGGAAGCCTGGCGCATTCAAAGAGATTGGTTTTATGACAAAAACATGCACGGGCTGAACTGGAAAAAAGTAAAAGAAATTTACGGAAAATTTGTTCCGTTTTGCGGCACGCGCGGCGATTTGAACTATCTGATCGGAGAGATGATTGCCGAATTAAACGCCGGACACACCTATATTTACGGCGGCGACATGGAACGGGGAAAACGCGTGAGCACCGGTTTGTTGGGCGCCGACATTGTTCTGGACAAGGGTTACCCGAAAATCAAACACATCGTCAAAGGCGACAATTCGGACGAAAAACTGGCTTCTCCCTTCGAGCGTCCGGGCTGCCCTGTTCGCGAAGGCGATTACATTTTAGCGGTTGACGGGATTAAACTTTCCGCCAACGACAATATCTACAAATACCTGCAGAATAAATCGAACAAAGTTGTGGAAATCACCTTTAACTCAAAGCCCACAACGGAAGGCGCGCAGACCTGTCTGATTAAAACCATCGGCTCGGAATACGCTTTGCGTTACTACGAATGGACCCGGGAAAAGGCGAAATATGTGGAACGGAAAAGCGGCGGAAAAATCGGCTACGTTCATCTGCCGAACATGATGCAAGGCGGATTGATCCAGTTTGCCAAATATTTTTATCCCCAATACTACAAAAAGGGATTGATTATCGATGTGCGCTACAACGGCGGCGGATTTACCAGCAAGATGATTCACGATCGTCTTGAGCGAACCATTAACACATTTATGCAGCCGCGCGAAGGAAAGCCCACTCCTGTTCCCGAGAGAACGTTCGGCGGCTATCTGGCATTGATAATCAACCACGACACAGGATCCGACGGAGAGCTTTTTTCCGAAGCCTGGAAGTACCGGAATTTAGGACCGATTATCGGCGAACGCACCTGGGGCGGCGCCGTGGGAATAGAACCGCATCAAAAACTGGTGGACGGCGGAGTGACCACTCCTCCGCAATTCGGCGAATACGACGCTAAAGGCGACTGGGTAATAGAAGGACACGGCGTTGATCCCGAAGTGCCCGTTGTCAACTGGCCTAAAGACGTGCTGGCGGGAAAAGACAATCAACTCGACAAAACAATCGAGATATTGCTGCAAAAGATAAAAGAAAATCCCAAACCGCGGTTCGCCAAGCCGAAGTATCCCGATAAAAGCAAACCTACTCTGAAATAAAAAGGAAAGGCGGGCAATTGCCCGCCTTTTTATGATTCTCGTTAAGGGTTAAGAGTGTAAGCGTTAAACGGACCTCTACTAAATCGTTAACACATTAGCAGCTCGTCACTCTCCGCTTCCTGAACTTGTCACTCTCGCTTCCTGAGCCTGTCGAAGGAAGCCTGTCTTGTCACTCTGTCACTCTCATTACGCATTACGCATCACGCATTACGACCTTGTCACTCTGTCACTTTGTAACTTTGTCACTTTGTTACTCATCACGCATTACGACCTCGTTACTTTGCCTCCCTGTACTTCTCTATCATCTTAATAAGCGTTCCGTCCTGAAGATATTTGTACAGATTTTTCCCCGGGCAGGCGGTTTCGGCGTAATCTTTATGGGCTTTAACCTTATCGGCGGAGATGTGATATTCGTCCATCAATTTCGCGGTCATCCAGGCTAAAGCCTGCAACTGCTTTTTATTGGGTTTTTGAATTTCGTAATTGCCCATTACGCAAATCAAGGCGTGACCGGTGGGATCGTATTTTGTATTGGTATCGCCGGGATATTTTAATTCCCGCGCTTCATAAATGTTGCCGTCCAAATCGATCATGTAATGGTAAGGAATATCCATCCAGTGTTTTTCTTCGCGGCTCCAATTCTGAAGCGTCCTCAGATATTCAACCGGATCCTCGTCTTTTGTAAATTCGACGCCTCCGTGGTGAATGGTGATGCGTTCGATCTTGTGTTCGGGCAACGTAAATGGAGCGGGTTTCCAGCCCCATTGCTCACGCGTTATTATGCGCGGCGATTTTTTAAGACCGCCAGTTCGTCGGCAGGCGGTTAACGCGGCTAAAAATCCGCTTAAAATTAAAATTAAGAGTAAACCCAATCCAAAGTTTGATCTGCCTTTCACGGTTTCTCCTTTTAATGCTTTTATCAATCCTCATCGACCGGTAAAAAATCCGATTAAATTTAAAAACTCAAAATAAAAAATTTTTACATTTTTTTGCAATAAATCTCTCTTTTATTTTCAGGGAATTTTTTTCCTGATCTTCCTTTGTTTTTTGGGCAGCGCTTCGATTTTAAAATTCCTCTTCATCCGTTCGCCCTTAAACTCAACCGTCACGGCGTATTCGCCCGGCGGCAGATAGATTTTTCCGTTTTCTCTGAGTTTTAATTTTTTCGCTTTTTTCTTGTCTTTTAATACTTTTTTGACGTATCGTTTCAGCAGTTTCAGATCGAGCGAAAAATCGTAAAAGCCGTAGTTTAATCCCTCGTCGCACGCCAATTCCGTTTCAGACAAACGAAAATTATCTTTACCGGTAATCGTGATTTTTACCCTGCCCGGCGTTTTGCAATAAACGGGAATTTTTAACGAATCGCTTTGATTAAATTTCCAGGCGTAATTGCGTTTTCCCGCAGCCGGACGTTCCTTATGATTTTTTAACGGGAACAGATACAGCTTTTTTGAAAGAATCTCCGGAGTGAGTTGTTCCACTTCGTTCATGTTGGCGATGTAAATGGAACGACCGTGTGTTCCGATCACCAGATCATGTTCCCGCGGATGCACCACAAGATCATGAACCGGCGCGTCGGACAGTCCCTTGTCAAAAGCCATAAATGTTTTACCGTCGTTTAGCGAAACGTAAACACCATGGTCCGTGCCGGCGTAAAGAATGTGTTCGTTCAGCGGATCTTCTTTGAGCACGTTAACCGGTTCCGGGGGAAGATTCATCCCGATTTGCCGCCAGGTTTTGCCGTAGTCTTCCGAACGATAGATCAAGGCTTCAAAATTATCCCATCGATAGCCGTTCAATGCCACAAAAACGCGGCTTACTTTGTGCGCCGAAGCCTGCACCCTACTCACCCAATAATTTTGCGGCAGGCTGTCGGAAATTCTTTGCCAGCTTACTCCGCCGTCTTTTGTGACATGAACCAAGCCGTCGTCGCTGCCGACGTAGATAAGCCCGAATTTTAAAGGAGATTCGTGGATTGTGGTCAATGTTCCGTAAGGCACGTCTCCCTTTTTACCGCCTTTGGTCAAATCGTCCGAAACGGCTTCCCAGTGACCGCCGCGATCCATTGAACGATAGACTTTTTGGGCGCCGATGTACAAAATATCCTGATTATGCACCGAAAGATGAATCGGCGTTTGCCAGTTAAAACGCAACGGACGTTCGCCCAAATTGTGTTTCGGAGTTATCTTTTTTAATTTACCCGAGTCCCGATTTGTACGAAAATAATTGCCGAACTGGTATCCGGTGTAAACCGTTTTATTGTCCCGTGTGTCGATTGCTATTTGCATGCCGTCCCCGCTCAAAATCCATTTAAAAGCGTAGCGACCTGTTTGATGCCAGGAACGCGATTCAACATTGGTCGAGGGTCCCGTCCATACGCCGTTGTCCTGCATTCCGCCGTAAACGTTGTACGGTTTTGCCATATCCACAGCGACCGTGTAAAATTGACCGACGGGCGGATGATTGGCTTTGAACCAGGTTTTGCCGTTGTCAAAGCTGATGTTGATTCCCCCGTCGTTTCCTAAAATCAGATGGTTCGGATCGGAAGGGTCGATCCACAGGGCATGATGATCCACATGTACATTTTCGTGATTTAAAGAGGTAAAGCTCTTGCCGCCGTCTTTTGAAAACAAAACCGGAACGCCTAACACATAAATTTTTTGATCGTCCGCGGGAGAAACGCGGATATTCCCGAAATAGTATCCGAAGGAATAAACCACTTTGTCCAAATAGCCCTCATGAGTTTTTTCCCAGGTTTTTCCTCCGTCGTCCGAGCGAAAGACCTGCGCCCCGACGACCGGAGTTTCAAACAATTCGGCATTGGCGTCTTCTAAATATTCCACCAGGGTAACCGGCTTTATTTTTCCCTTGCGAACCAGTTGGAACAGCGTATCGGCGTTGTATTCCATCGGGAAGTTGTAGCGATCCAAAAATTCGTTTAAATCTTCGGGATTTAATTTCAAAAAGTCTTTGATCGAAATGGTTCTTAATAAGTCTTTGGTAACGTTTAGTTCTTCTTCTTTTTTCTTTTTCCGGTGTTTTTGATTGTCTAAAAAAGCGTAAAGAATTTGCGGATTTTGCGGATAAATGGTCAATCCGATACGACCAACATAATCGCCCATCTGAAATCCACTACGTTCGGTGGTGAGTAGTTGCCAGTGCTCTCCGCCGTCTTCACTCTTGTAAATACCCGAACCCGCGCCTGCTTCCTGAAAATCCCAGGCTCTGCGGGATCGTTCCCACATAGCGGCATAGAGAACATCCGGATTTGAGGGATCAATAACCAGATCGATGGCTCCGGTATTTTGGTTAACGTACAGAACCCTGCGCCAACTATTGCCGCCGTCGGTTGATTTGTAAACCCCGCGTTCTTCATTGGGCGAATAGAGATGTCCCACCGCGGCTACCCACAACGTATTCGGATCATTGGGATGCAGAACAATTCTGCCAATGTGATGGCTTTCGGCTAATCCTTTGTGCTGCCAGGTCTTCCCGCCGTCGTCGCTTCGGAAAATACCCGTTCCGGAGTAAGAAGAACGGCTGGAATTACTTTCGCCGCTTCCCACCCAGATCGTTCCCCCGTGATCCCAATCCACGGCAATATCGCCGATGGTCATCACCGGCTGGCGATCGAACAAAGGCGTAAAATCGATGCCGTTGGTCGCAGTGTGCCACAATCCGCCGGAAGCGTAAGCCACGTAAAATTCCGACGGATTATTCGGATTTCCCTCAATATCAACAACCCTTCCGCTCTGCACCGACGGACCGACATTCCTGAAAGGCACATTTTTAACCAGCGAAGTTTGTTTTAACTTCAGCCGCTGCCGATACCCGTTAAGCCGTTCGTTTGCCGGAGTGGGCGGTACGGGATTTGTCTGGGCAAAAAGGAAGGCGAATTCAAATAAGATAATCGCCGATAGTTTTAGCAAAACTGACCAACGCATTGTTTTTTAGTCCTTTCATAAAATTCTTTCTTAAATAAAACTCGTTCCCGTAATCGCGGCGGGTCGGAGAACAAGTTTTCCCGAAAATTAAAATCTATGAATATCTGCTTTGCAAACGATTCAGGTCTTCCACGGTATCGATGTCTTCCAAAATTCCCTCGTCCGCAACCTCATAATGTTCAACATTATCCGGATAGTCTCTTAACACATCTCTCAAACTGTGTTGCGGGGAATAGGACAAAATTTTCTCAAAATACGCCGCGGGAATGAACACCGGATGCCCGCCCCTGCCCCGGAATCGGGGAATAATAAATTTGTCTTTGTTTTTCAGTCCTGCGTTCAAAATTGCCGCGTAAGTTTCCGCCTTAATGTGCGGCTGATCGATCAAGCACATCATTACGCCTTTTGAAGTTTTGGGAACGGCTTGCAATCCTTTGCAAAGAGACGAAAATTGTCCGTAATCAAAATGTTCGTTAATCACCACCCGAAAAAAATTTCGTTCGGGCAGCAGGGGAAGGTAAGATTGCGCCTTGTATCCAAGAACTAAAACGATGTCCCGGATTCCGGCGCTCTGCAAATTCTCCCGAATACAACGTAAAAAAGGCTTGCCGTTAAAATCGTGAAGAACCTTGGGCATACCAAACCGGCTCGAGCGTCCGGCGGCAAGAATGATTGCGGAAACTTCCATATTCGTTCTCATCAATTAATCCGACGCGTCCGAATTAGCCACAGTATTTTTCAGCGAAAGTTTTCCCACATCCACGCGGTATTTTACGGCGATGATTTCCGCCATAATACTAATGGCAATTTCAAAAGGCGTTTGGGCGCCGATGTTCAATCCCACGGGCATGAATACTTTTGAGAACTGGTCTTTGGGAATACCGGAATCTTTTAATTTCTTCAGAATTTTTCTGGTCTTGGCGCGGCTTCCGATCACGCCGAGGTAATTCAACGGTTGTTTAATGCAATATTCCAAAACAATCTCGTCGTATTTGTGACCGTGGGTTACCGAAACCACATAGGTGTTGGCATCAAAGGACAATTCGGCGAGCGCTTTTTCATACTCGCAGGCAAAAATTTGATGCGCTTCGGGCAGGAGATCGGCATTGGCGTACTCGGGACGATTATCAACCACAATGGTCGTAAAATTCGCCTGACTGCCCAATTTTGCCAGAGCCGCACCCACGTGCCCTGCGCCGAAAATAATCAGTTTATCGCGCTGCCCGAAGGGTTCGAACAAAATTTCCATCGAGCCGCCGCAAAGCATGCCGACATCTTCGGAAAGCAGATACGATTTGCGCCAGGGCTTTCTCCTGTCCATGAATTTCTTAGCCTCGCCGACGGCTTCGTACTCCAGTTTTCCGCCGCCGATCGTTCCGTACTGTTCGCCGTCCGAAAGCACAATCATCTTGTCGCCCAATCTGCCGGGCGTGGACCCCTTTGCCTCGATTACCGTAAGCAGCACACCGCTTTGATTGTTTTTTAACGCTTCGCTCAGGCGTTCATAAACCGTTTTCATTGTGTCTCCTCGATTTTTCGGATTCGACGGCGTAAAAAAGCCCGGATTAATTCCGCCTAACCCGAGCCTCATTCGTAAAAAGTCTTCTTACTATTCAAATTCAATCACTAACCCGCACTTGTTCCTTAAGATGCGGTAAGCTGAACGAGCAGCCTTTTCAGTAAATTCCGAACCAGCGGCAATTTAAAGGCGTTCTGATTTAGGGGCTCAGCTTCTTTTAATACTTCCGCCGAAAGCGATTCAAAATTTCCGGGTTTAACGGAAAGTCCTTTTAGTTTTTGATTGATTTTTTCTTCCTGCCAGGGTTTAGGCGCTACCCCGCCGAACGCCGCTTTACCGTCGATGATCGTGTCTCCGTTTATCCGAAGGGTCGCAGCCACGCTGACCACGGCAAAATCCCACGCGCCCCGTTCTCTGAACTTGATGTATCCGCTGACCGTTTTTTCGCTCACGGGCGGAACATGAATATGCGTCACAATTTCTCCGGGCTGCAGAATATTTTCCCTGTAAATATCGTCTTCGGGAAGCACGAAAAAATCTTTTAACGCCACCCGTTTTGTCCCTTTAGCCGAAGCGATTGTAACGCCGGCGTCGAGAGTCAACAAGGCTACCGCCGGATCGGAAGGATGGACAATAAAGCAGGGACCTCCGCCGATAACGCAATGATATTTGTTCTCTCCGTCAACCGCGTAACAGATATCCCCGCCTTTGCGCAAACAATGAAAATCGCCGCGGAAATACCAGCAGCGAGGACGCTGACACAGATTTCCGCCGATAGTACCCATGTTGCGCAACTGAGGCGAAGCCGTTTCTTTTAACGCCTGCTCCAGAACCGAATATTTTTCCCGTACGACTTCGTGCGCGGATAACTGCGACAATTTAACAAGGGCTCCGATCGTTAATCCCTCGCGCTCGGAATATTCAATCCCGTTTAATCCGGGGATCGCTTTCAAATTAATAAGCGCCGCGGGACTTTCCACCTCGTTCTTAATTAATCCCAACAGATCGGTGCCTCCGGCGTACAAAAGCGCCTTGCGCCAATCGCGACCCGCCGATTCGCTGGCTTGTTTAATATTTTCCGGTTGAATGTAATCAAAATATCTCATAACGGATTTCCCATCTTACTCTTCAACTTTGCAGAGCCGTCAGCACTTTATCCGGCGTGATGGGCAGACTTTTAATGCGTTTACCGATCGCGTTATAAACCGCGTTTCCGATAGCGGCTGGTGTGGGAATCATTGCCGGTTCGCCCACGCCCTTTACCCCGGTGTTGCTGATTTTTGAATCGCCTTTACTGACGATACGGATATCGATTTGCGGCGTGTCTTTAACGGTCGGCAATTTGTAATCGTGTAAATTGGTAGTTAACACCTTGCCCGTGTTCCGGTCGATTATCCGTTCTTCAAACAGGGCGAATCCCAGTCCCTGAATAATTCCGCCGTGAATTTGATTTTCCAATGTTTTGGGATTCAGCACCCGCCCGATATCGTAAGCGGCGACAATTTTTTTAACGCTTACTTTTCCCGTTTCGGTGTCCACTTCCACTTCCGCAAACTGAACGCCGAAAGAGTTGATCGCGTATCCGTCGGGGTTTGCTTCCCGTTTTCCGGTGGTCACCAGAACGCGCTCGCCCATTTTCCGCGCTATCTCCCTTATGGTCATGCTTTTTTTATTCTTGCCTTTTGTGTGAATTACGCCGTTGCGATAGACCAACTGCGATTCCGAAACATTAAGATGAGCTGCGGCGCCGGAAAGTAATTTGGCTTTCATCTGCTCGGCTGCGTCGCGCACGGCAGGCGAAACCGAAGGAGCCGTTGTGCTGCCTCCGCTGGACCCGCAGTAAGGAGCGACGGCGGTATCTCCCAATAAAACTTCGACTTTCTCCATGGGAATTTCCAGAACCTCGGAGGCAACCTGCGCTAAAATCGTGTAGGTGCCGGTTCCGATGTCCTGACTTCCGGCAATGATCCGTACGCTTCCGTCACGATTCAACTTAAGGGTGGCATAAGCGGGCGGTCCGCCGCCTCCCCACCAGATTTGCGAAGACATGCCTATCCCGCGTTTTAGCGGACCGGCGTCCGAACCTGCGGGCTGCGGTCGATTTTTCCAGCCGATCGCTTCGGCTGCAACCCTGTAAGCGTCCAGAAGTAATTTGCTTGTGTAGGGCGCGTCAAATACCTGATCCCGATCGGTATGATTTTTAATCCTGAATTCCAGGGGATCCATGCCGATCTTTTCCGCCAATTCATCGATCAACGCTTCCAAAGCAAAAAATCCCTGAACATGCCCCGGAGCGCGGAAGGGTCGGGCGCGTCCGGCGTTAATGTACACCGTGTATTCTTCTGTTTTTACATTGGGGCACAAATACATTGTTCTCAGCGCCCAACTGCAACCGGCTCCGGCGGGATGCGCTCCGGCTGCGCCGTACGAATATTGATACAAAGCCGTCAACCGCCCGTCTTTTGTTGCGCCGCCTTTTAATTTTTGCACCGAATCGGGACGATTGCCGACGGAAAGGTTCATTTCCCTCCGATCCAACGCGATCCGAACCGGTCGCCCGATTTTACGAGCCAGCAATGCCGCCATTACCGTGTATTTACCGGCTTCCAATTTGGCGCCGAACGCCCCGCCCATGTATTTTTTGATCACCCGGACCCGGCTTGCCGGAAGTTTTAGAACATCAGCCACCCGATCCCGCACCGAAAAAACGCCCTGCGTGGAATCCCAGATCGTTAAATAATCGCCGTCCCAATTTACCACGCTGCAATGAGGCTCGGTGGGATTGTGGATTTCCACCTGTGTTTTGTAGGTTTGTTCCGCAACCGCAGAGGCTTCTTCAAATCCCTTGTCAATGTCGCCTCTTTCGTAAACGGACGGTTTCCCGCCGCGAATATTGCCGTCGTCGTAAAGTTTTGGGGCGTCTTTCTTCATCGCCTCCGCGGCATCGGTTACAAAGGGTAATATTTCGTAATCGACTTCGATTAATTTCAAAGCCTGTTCTGCAATTCGTTCGTTTTCCGCCGCCACAAAAGCCACCTCGTCGCCTTCGTAGCGAAGATGCGGATCAAATAAAAACGATTTACCGTACCATGAAATTTTCGGAGCGTTTTCATAAGTCAGTATGCCCAAAACCCCGGGAATCTTTTCCGCTTTTTTGGTGTTAATGCGTTTTATTTTGGCGTGCGGATGGGGACAGCGCAATGTTTTGGCGTGCGCCATATTGGGCAATATCACGTCAAACGTGAAAACCGCGCTTCCGCTCACTTTGTCGTAACCGTCAACCCGGGAAACCGGTTTGCCCACAACTTTCAGTTCTTTTTTATTCCAATCCGCGTATTTATTTGCGGAGACTTCGGCGAGCTCTTCGGTAAAATCTTCTTCAAAAAAATATTTGGATTTTATGATCTTGCTGTCAGCCATGTTTTCCCCTCTGAGTTTCAAGGGTTAAAAAATGTCAGTCGGTTTTTGCGGCTTCCAAAACCGATTCGATTATTTTGGGATAAGCGCCGCAGCGGCATAAGTTTCCGGACATCCCTTCTAACACGTCTTCTTTTGCGGGACGCGGATTTTTTAACAGCAAAGCCTGCGCCGCCATTATTTGACCCGGGGTGCAAAAACCGCATTGTATTCCGTCTTTTTTTACAAAGGCTTTTTGTAAGGGATGTAATTCTTCGCCGCCGAGCAAACCTTCTATGGTCGTAACGCTTTTCCCCTCGGCGTCCAAAGCCAATATGTGGCATGAATACACCGCTTCGCCGTCCAGCAAAACGGTACAGGCGCCGCACTCTCCGTGATTGCACACAACTTTGGTTCCGGTCAATTGAAGATCCTCGCGAATCACTTCCGCCAATGTCCGGTTAGGCTCCACCGACAGGCGATAGGTTTTACCGTTCACCGAAAGATTTAAGGGCGTCCGATTTGCGTCGTTTGCTGCCTTTTCGAGCGTTTTTTGCAAAGGGAGCGCCGAAGCGATTTTATTCAACGCAACGGAACCCGCCACGCCCGATCCGAAACCTTTCAAAAATTGGCGGCGGGAAAGGGAAGAAGATACGCTTTTTTTCTTCATTATTCCCCCTGAGTTTATTGAGAGATTCAAAGCAAAAATTTAAATTGAATATTTTTTAATTGCTTTGCAACTTTTTCGATTATCTAACTTTTCAAAAAGTCCGACAACGTCGGGCGTTTTTGATTTTCAATGGTTACAAAAATTGCCGGTTTACCCTCCAGCGGACACTTGTAAACGCAAATGCCGCAGCCGATGCACAACTCTTTGATAACATAAGGATATTTTACTTTGCGCGTATGACCGGTTTTGGGATCGGTATAGTCGCGAATGTCAAACTTAATGGCTTTATCGGGTGTGGGACAGTGTTCTTCGCACACGATACAGTCTTCATTTCTGGCAAAGGGAATGCACAGATTTTTATCGAAATAGGCGAGTCCCATGGGCGTTTTCTTTTTCTGCGCCAGCGTCAGCGGCAGAATGGCTTCGGTAGGACAAACCTGCCCGCACAGGTTGCAATTGTATTCGCAATAACCTGTCCGCATTTCGGCTATTGGCAGCCACAAATCGGTAATAGAATTTTGAATTCCCGAAGGCTGCAGACAGGCGCCGTTGGAAGCGCAGATGCGAACGCATTCCATGCAGCGGATGCATTTGTCTTTGAAATCCTCTTCCGGCAAAGATCCGGGCGGACGAATCTGTTGGTTGATCGCCTCTTTGTTTTTGATCCCAATGCCCAAAAGTCCCAAAGCCGTGAAACTTGCCACAGACGTTCCCAGAAACCGGCGTCTGGAATAATCGACCGGCGTGCGGTAGGGATTCCATCGCCAGCGATAGGTAATGGCGTGGTACTTTGGCGGACAGGTTGCCCCGCAGTTAAAGCATTCGATACATTCAACCTTATTGGTGTATCCCACGTCATCCTGCGGAATGGCGTTCATCTTGCATTCTATCTGACATTTGTCGCAAGCCGGGCACTGTTCTCCGACAATCCTTTCGTAAAAACGGAATTGCGACAAAAAGCTCAGCAAAGCCCCGGCGGGACAGAGGTAGCGGCACCAGAAACGACGCGAAAGTTTTTCGGCGAATAAAATCAGAAAAATAAATAGGGCAATCCAGAACAGTTGTTGATAGTGCGCCTGATTTTCGGGCATAATCACGTATTTGTACTGATCGTAAAGCCAATAGGCAGGATCTTCCAAAAACGAAACATTGCTCAGAGCCAAAAGTATCTTTTCAGAGAATAGTGTGGCGAAAGGATAAAATACAATCGTCAAAGCGCGGTTAAAAATGGAAAGCGGATCAAAATATCCCCAAATGTGCACCGAAAAGAGAGCCAGAATCAGTAAACCGATAAGCACGGCAAATTTAAGATAGCGCAGTTTTTGCCACTTTTCCGAAATCCGGTTTAAGGGAGATTTTACGATCTTTCCGCTAATATCCAGAAGAGTGCCCAGCGGACAAATCCATCCGCAAAAAAATCTGCCGAAAAAGATCGTAAAAAACAGGATGATGAGAGCGGGCAGGAAGATCAGATTAATTTTCAAATCCTTGATAAACATAAAAATCGGGCTCAACGGACTGAAACGCAGAAATATTTCGGTTGTAATTCCGTGTTCGTAAGGATAACGCGTGATAAGAAAAAGAAAGATGAAAAACAGGAAAAACACAATCTGGCTGATTCTTCGCGCAGTACGCAACGTTTGCTCCCCGGTGTTTACGTTTTAACGATTCAAATTCCCGCTAAATCATTTTTTGTATTGTTTGTAATGTGCATTTCCGGTTACCTCGTCCGCGCCGGGGGACTACCCAAAAGCGACATGCTCCCGACGTATTCAGCCCGAACGGGACGGTTTGCGTCAAGGCACGACAAGTCTAACCCAAAGTCACCCTGCGCACCGTCAATTTTCCCGGATCGTACTTTGCCAGCCCTTTTTCGTAAGCCATTTTTATATGCGGCACATCCTCTGATTTTAAACCGAACAACGACAAAGCCAAATTATCCGCCGAGACTGTGCAATCACTGATAATCAGCGTTTTTGTCAATTTAACGTCTTTGGGGTTTCCGCCCACTGGTCCGTTGGCTGTGAGAATGCGATAGGCGTCGATAATCGTTAGTGTCGGCAGAATTTTACGATCGATGTCGGTAAGCTTTTCAGCAAAATTATTGTGAATTAATCCCCGGTTATCGCCCATTACGCCCATTAAATTTTTAAGACCCAAAGTTACAAGCGAAAGAGAATGATGCTTGGCTATGGGAACGTTGATCACCTTATCCGCTTCCAGATAATCCCTGTAGATTAGCCATTCTTTGACGACCCTTCCGCCAATGGCGATCTTTTTGAATCTGTTCGGTCGCACATGCTCTACTTTTGCCCCGGCTTTTTCCGCCCATTTCTGGATTTGACTGTTACGATAGCAACGTTGCGGATTATTACAGGTGCGGTCGAAAATTTTAACCTTTTTTGCGCCTGCTTCTTTGCAGGCTTTTACAAGCGCCGCCACTAATTGCGGATTTGTATTTGCCGCCAATTCCGGCGGTCGATCCCATCCTATATTGGGTTTAATGACAACCACATCGCCTTTTTTAATAAAACGTTTCAGTCCGCCGAATTCCTGAAGAGCCCTTTTTAACAATTGCTCGGGTTCGCCGTTTTCAACCCAAACCGCCTGAGGAAATTGACCGGCGCCGTAAAGTAATTTATTCCCCAAAACAGGCAAAAGACTAATGCCAGCCGTGCCAAGGGAAAGACTGCGAATAAATTGGCGGCGTTTCATAGTTTTTTCCTCCCGAAAGAGTAAGTTATTTTTATGAGAATATAAACGGCAAATTACAGTCATGCAAAAAAAGTGGCAGGGTTAACTCAAAAAGATCGTAAAAAGCGAAATGATTACCCGTTTAAAAAATAATCCCGTTGAATCGCCAATTATTATCTTCTGCGTAATCGGTTAACCTCCAAGCACACAAAGAAGATTAAATTTAAAATTGAAATTGAAACGAAAAAAATTCTCTTATTTAAGCACTGAAAATCAAAAAAGACCTCAATTCAATCAGCGAAATCAGTGCAATCAGTTTAATCTGTGGTCGTGTTCTGTCATTTCGAACGCAGAGAGAAATCTTATAACTCCGATAGAAGCAAAAGATTTCTCGTCGCTGCGCTCCTCGAAATG
>JAADIP010000152.1 GCA_013151275.1 Calditrichota bacterium
GATAGGCTTCTTTCTGCTGCTGCAAAGTCTGGAAGGCGATTTTTTCCCGTTCGATGGCTGAGTACAAATTGTAAAAAGACTGAGCCACTTCGTACTCAAGATCGAGCTGCGCCCGGAGAAGACGTTTTTTTGACAACTGATAATTGAGCTCCGCCATTTTCAAAGCCGACTGAATTTTATTGTACGAATAAAACGCTTCGATGGGTTGTTCCAGACCGATGCGCGTATTGAGGCGAAAAGACTGTTCATGGCGGAAGTAATCCTGAACGTGATAGACGCCCGTGGAAAGGTAAATATTGCCGTCGGTGGGCAGGGGTTGTTCAATTTGCAGGTTGCCGGAGTAGCGAGCCTGTTTTACGGGAAAATAGTACAATCCCGTGCTGTCCAAAAGACTGCTGATGGTTTCGCTGTAATCGGGAGCCTGCAGAAAGAGACTGACCTGAGTTTTAAAACGGTTGCGAGTGGATTTTAATTCGAATCGCGCGATTTTAAAATCTTCCAGCAAGCTGCGCATTTTATAGCTGTTTTCGCGAGCGATTTGTTGGCATTGTTCCAAAGTAAGCCTTCTAATTTCTCCTGCTTGCAAATCAATAATGATTATTAATAAGACAAGAAGAAATTTCATGGTTTTGCTCCTTTTGGGTTAAAAGTGATTTGAAATACGTTGAGACCTGGAGTAAAGTTCTTAAAAAATCAATTTGACCGCAAAAAAAGTAGAGAATATTTTCATCGTCAGCCCTATCAGCCCGATAAATACGGCACAAGATATTTTTGTTCGTTAAACAGAGACGGGGCGCGGCAGGAAGAAGATCGGGCAACTTGCCCGACCTTCGGTTGCTACGGATTTTTGGAAAGTTCGGGCTTTAATTTGCGTCTTGAGGAGATAATGCCGGTAGTTAATTGTTTAAAATAGTTCCGCATATCGTCAAAAAGAGTGTAAGCCCAGGGAACCGCGATTAACGAAACCAGAGTCGAAAAAATCAATCCGCCGATAATGGTTCTTCCCATGGGCGCGTAAGGAATTCCGATCATCTTTGTGTTCCCCACAGCCATTGGTATTAAACCGCCGATTGTGGTAAAGGCGGTCATTAAAATGGGTCGGAAACGATTCTGCCCGCCTTCCAAAAGCGCCTCTAACCTGCTCAGCCCCTGCTTGCGCAGGCGATTAACCAGATCAACCAGAACAATGGCGTTATTAACCACAATTCCGATCAAAATAATAAAGCCGATCTGACTCATCATGTCCAACGGGGTACTTGTGAGGTACAAAATCCAATAAGCGCCCACAAACGAGAAGGGAATGGACATGATCACCGAAAGCGGCAGAACGAAAGATTCGAAGAGGATTCCCATCAGCAAAAAGACAAACGTAATGGAAAGGATGACGCCGAACATCATGTTCTGGCTGCTTTCGCTCAAACGGAAAAAGCGCTTGCCCTTGGACCACGAATATCCGTAGGGCATTTTAAAGCCGGACATGACCTTATCGATTTTCTGGTAAATCGCGCCGATATCTTTGGAGGTGGTGTTCGCTTTTACGCTGAGATAGGTTTTTCCGTCTTCGCGGTGGATTTCGCCGAAACCTTTTTTAACTTCCAGCTTAGCCACTGTAGCCAGGGGAATTTCGCGACCGCCGGAGGAAAAGAAGGTGATATTTTTAAGCTGTTCAAAATTTTTGCGGTCCTGCTCCCTTAATTGGATGGTCATATTGATTTCTTTTTCTTCGGTCTGATATTTAGGCAATTGAATTCCGCGCAAGGCATACATAATGGTTCCGGTAATAACGCGCGGATTAATCCCGTATTTTTGAGCCTGTTCGCGGTTAATGATAATGTGCACTTCGTCCTGACCGCGTTCCTGATCGGTTTCGACGCTGATGATTTCGGGAATATCGCTTAATCGTCGTTCCACCTCTTTTGCCAACTGCGACAGTTTTCGGGTGTCGTCGCCGTACAGGCTGATGGTGACCGAAGAAGACTCGTCGCCTCCCTGCTGTCGCCAGGTTGTGCGGAACTTAACCCCGGCAAACTCCGGAAGGCGTTTTTTGACATCCGCCAGAACCTGATCGCGATCCAGTTTTTTATCGACTTCAATTCCCAGGAGTTTTACAATGGAATCATAGATAACCTCGTACCATTGTTCGCCTTTTTCCTGCTTCAAAAAGACGTGAATCCGCCCGAAATTGTGGCGATAGCGCACGTCAATGGTACGCAGGTTGTACAAATCGGCTTTAACCCGGATGGTGTCTTCAACGGCTTTTACCACCCTTTTGGCGTCTTCGAGCGAGTAATTATCGGGCATGTCGATCATCAGGCGGAAGTCGTTGATATTGCCTTCCATGTTGTCTGTTTTGCCTACCCGCTGCGAAGCAAAATTCATGGAATAGAGAATAACCAATAAAATCAAAAAAGTTTCTATCCGATGGTTAAGAACCCAGTTGAGCGACGAACGATAGTAGCGGTTGAATCTGTAAATGATCGGCGGCTCGCTCACTTTGCGGCGGCTGACGATGCGGCTTGCCGCCAGGGGAATAAAAATGAGAGCCACGAAAAGAGAAGCCAACAAAGAAAAAATCACCGGCAGACCGATGCGCATCATGTAAAAGCGGAATCCGATTTCATCGTTCATCAAAATCAACGGCAGGAAAACGACTACTGTCGTTAGTGTAGCCATGGTAACGGCAAGCGCCACCTCGCTCGCGCCCACGGCGGCGGCTCGTCTGACGTCGTAACCCTGCGCTTTTTTATGATAGATGTTTTCCAGAACAACGATGGAGTTATCCACCACCATGCCGATGGAGATCATTAAGCCCATCATGGTAATCAGGTTCATCGACCAGCCGATAAAATAGATGACCGTGAGGCTGATTAATATGGAAAGAGGAATGGCGACAATCACAATTAAGGTCATGCGAAATCTGCGCAGGAAAAAATAAAGAACAAGAAAGGCGAAAAATCCGCCCCAAAGTCCGGCGTTTTTTAAGTTGTCAACCGACTCTTCGATAAAATTTCCCTGATCAAAGAGGATTTCCATTTTGAATCCGCTGAGACGCGGATCATTCAGCAGTTCGTGCAGTTTGCCTTCGATTTCATTGCTGAGTTTAACCGTGTTAGCCATGGCTTCTTTGTAAATGCCGATCTGTATGGCGCTTTTGCCGTCGATCCTTTGCACCCAGGTCTGTTCGGGGACATCGTACTTTATTTCGGCAATGTCCTTTAAACGGATGTTCGCTCCCTTAATGGGGATATTGCGGATATCATCGAGCGTGCGGAATTTGCCCACGGAGCGCACGTAAATTTTTTGTCCGCCGGAACGGATGTAGCCCGAAGACATGGAAAAATTATCCTGGCGTAAGGTTTCGATCACATTGTACAAATTTATTTTGTAACCTTTAACCGCGTCCTGATTGATGTAAATAAGGATTGATTTTTCATCCGCGCCCCAAATTTCCACATTGGCGACTCCGTCGATTCGCTCCAGAGGTTTTTTGAAGAGCTGCTCGGTAAAATAATAAGGATCATCCAGCGGTTTTTCGGGGATTAAAGCAACCCACATGATGGGGTCGTCGTCGTTGCTCCATTTGCGGATGTAAATGCGCTCCACATCGTCGGGCAGTTCGGCTTTAATACGATCCAGCCGGTCGCGGAGCTGACTGTAAGCAATATCCATGTCAATCCCTTGCACAAAGCGGACAAAAGTCCAGCACCCGTTGGTAAAGCTGTTGGTTTCCACGCTTCTGACGCCTTTAATGGTGCGAATCGCTTCTTCCACGGGTTGGGCGATGAACTGCTCAACTTCTTCGGGATTGGCGTTGGGATAGGGAATCCACACGCCTAAAAAGGGCGGCGTGAATCCGGCGGGCATCAACTCCACGGAAATTTGAGTGTAAGCAATAAAACCCACCACCAAAAAAGCCAGCAGCGACATCACCACGGTTACCGGACGGGTGAGGGCGATTTTTGGTAAAAGTCCGATTTTATTATTTGAGGATTGTTCCATGGAATCCTTCTTGTTTTCATCCATTACGCTTCACTCCCGTTTTCTAATAAGGATTTGGAACGGGGCATCTTTTCTTTGTTGACGATGTCGTACACCATGGGAATAACCACCAGGGTCAGTAAAGTGGAGGTAATCAGACCGACGATTACGGTGATCGCCATCGGAGTGCGGATTTCGGCTCCTTCGCCGAATCCTAACGCCATGGGTAAAAGTCCCAGCACCGTGGTTGACGCGGTCATCAGAATGGGACGCAGACGGACCCTTCCGGCTTGAATAATGGCGTCAACTTTAGACATGCCGTTCCGACGCAGGTGATTGATGTAATCGACAAGCACAATCGCATTATTTACGACAATACCCGCCAGCATAATCAATCCGAGAAAGACGACAATGCTCAACGGAATTCCGGTGAAATACAGGTACAGAACAACGCCGATAATTGCCAGAGGAATGGTGAAAATAATGATGAACGGATGGATCAGCGATTCAAATTGCGAAGCCATGACAATGTAAACCAGAAAAATCGCCAGAGCCAAAGCCATCATTAAACTGTTTAAGGAGGTTTCCATCTCTTTGTTTTGTCCCGCCAGTTCAAAGCTGAAATCGGCGGGTAAATCGAGTTTTTGGATTACTTCAAAAATACTCTGATTCAATTCGTTTAATTTGTAGCCGGGTAAAAGATTGGCTGTAATAACCGCCGAGCGCTGCTGATCGATGCGGCGGATTTCGGAAGGTCCTTCTTTAACGCGCAAGTGGGCAACGGATTCCAGCGATACCGGGATATTGCTCGTCGGATTAATGACTAACCGTTTCAAATCATCAATACTCTCGCGATCCGCTTCCCGCAATCGCACCAGAATATCGATCCGGCGGTCTTCTTCTTTAAACTGCGTGCTCACGTCGCCCTGTATTTTATTGCGGATTATTTCAGCCACTTTTCTCACATTTAGTCCGTGACGCGCCAATTTTTGCCGGTCGAAAAAGACTTGAACCTCGGGATTTCCGCGTTGAATGTTTGCCCTGACGTCCACAAGTCCGGGGATTTGAGACATGCGTTCTTCAAGTTTATGGCTGAGCCGCTGCAGTTTTGTGAGGTTAAAGCCCTTTAAATGAACCTCGATCGGCGTTTTAAACGAAAAGAGTACGGGTCGGGCGATGTCCATTTCCATTCCCGAGTATTCAGAGAATATTTTTCGGATTTTGCCGATGACGCGTTCTTCAGCCCGCGCCATATCTCCTGTCGGTTTCAGGGTCACCGTTATTCGCGCGGTGTTTTCGCCCTCGTCCGTTTTGGTGGAAGCGCTTTTGTCGGTTCCGCTCAGCGAAGAGACCATCTGCACGCCGGGAATTTGGGAAATTCGCTCCTGAATCGGTTCGATGCGGCGATCGGTTTCTTCGACGGGGGTTCCCACGGGAAGCCTGACTTCCACAAAGAATTCGCCCTGATGCACCTCGGGAATCAATTCGCTGCCCAAGCGCGGAGCGATAACTAAAATCGTAAACAGAAAAAGTACAAACACCGAAAGTACAAGCGAGTAGCGATTCTTGAGAGATTTTCGCAGAAGCACCGGATAGCCGTTTTCGATTCTTGAATACACGAAGTTAAAAATTTTAATGAGAAGGGCGAAAACGGGAGCTAAAATTAATTTAAATATCTGAATTAACAAAAATGAAATGATGGTAAATTCCAATAAAAAACTATGGAAAAACCGGAAAAACAGTTCCATGAAGAGAGTGGTTACAAATTTGATTAAATAGAACACCGCTTTAAAGGGCGTGAGCAACAGGGTAACGATAAGCCTGATCACACTCTTGTTTTTCAGACTAAGACGAATCCGTGAAAAATCGTCGTATAAAACAAGCACCGAATTAAAACTCAGGAAGTCCTTCCATATCTGGCTTACGTAACCCAAAAAGCGTGAATCGCCTTTGGCTGCAAAAGATTTAACCCGTTTTCCGTAATCCCAATCGCGTTTAACAAAACGAATTAACCCGGCGATCGGTTGTAAAACAACCAGAAAAAAGAGCAGAAATCCCTTCCCGGTTGCTAAAAAGAATCCGCCGAAAATTTGCACAATCCGCTGAATTCCGAACACAAAGGCTTTGGCGTTGCTTAATAAACTGTTCAAAAATTTTGTGATTGCGGACGCCGGTTCAATTGATTCCGGGAGCTGACGTTTTTGAAAATCGAGAATAAAGTTTTCCGGTAATTTGCTTATTTGCGTGCCGCGGATAAAAGTATCGACCTGACGCGAAGACAGCATGGGAATCAGAAACAGGGCGACCAATAACGATGCTAACAGCGAAAAGACAACGGTCAAAGCAAGATCGCCGAAAACCTGTCCGGCTACGCCCTGCACAAAGACGATCGGGAAAAACACGGCAATGGTCGTTAAAGTGGAAGCCGTAACCGCGCCGCCCACCTCGCGCACCCCGCGGATGGTCGCCTCGATTATGCCGTCGCCTTCTTCCCGGCAGCGGGCAATGCTTTCCAGCACCACAATGGAGTTATCCACAAGCATTCCGATGCCGAGCGCCAGACCTCCGAGAGACATGATGTTCAGCGAAACATTGAAAATTTTCATCGGAGCAAAGGTGGCTACAATGGAAAGGGGAATGGAAATGCCGATAATCACGGTCGGAGAGAGTTTCCTTAAAAAGACAAAGAGGACCAGAATGGCTAAAAGACCGCCCTGAATAGCGGTGCTTTTAACATCGTTAATGGAATTTTCGATAAAAACGGATTGATCGGACAGGGTTTTAATATTGATGCCCTTTGGCAGGTCGTAGGTAATAAAATTGGTCATCTGCTTGGCTCGTAAATCGGCGCCGCGTCTTGCTCTGCCTTTTTGCGCGGCAGGTTCTTTTTTAACGCCTTCCTTTTTTGCTTTTTTCATTTGAGCCACAAATGCACGCTGCGCCGGCGATCCGTAAAGTCTTTCTTTGACGCGCCGCGCCACTTCCACAATATTTGCGTCGGCTTCTTTGTAGATTTCGATTTCGACGCTTTCTTTGCCGCCGATGCGCGTAATAATTTCCCGTTCTTTGCTGGTGCGGATTACCTTTCCCACATCTTTGATTTTTATGTTGACGCCGTTCCAGCGTCCGATTATGATGTTTTCGATCTCTTTAATATTGCGGAATTCGTTGAGCGTGCGAACCAGATATTCGGTCTCGCCTTCTTTCAGCTTCCCGCCCGCCATATTGATGTTTTCTTCGGCGAGACGCTCGCGAACGGCTTGAATATCCACCCCGATTAAAGAGAGTTTTTGTTCGTCAAGTTCCACGCGGATTTCTTCTTTTAATCCGCCTTTAACCTTAACGGCAGCCACGCCGTCAATGGTTTCCAAAGCGCGTTTGATCTCTTCTTCGCCCAGATAACGGAGGTAAGACAAACTGACGTCGCCGTACAGCCCGAGACGTATGATGGGATCAAGAGAGGGATCGTAACGCAAGATAATCGGACGCTTGGCGTCCAGAGGCAAAAACACCTGATCCAGTTTTTCCCGCACATCCGCCGTGGCTTTGTTCATGTCGGTATCCCAGGTGAACTCCAGAATCACATCCGACTGCTCGGCTTTGGAAATGGAGCTTATCGAGACCAGATTGTCCACTACTCCCAGAGCCTGTTCAACGGGACGTGAAATCGTGGTTTCAACTTCTTCGGGCGCGGTGCCCGGGTATTCGGTTCGCACCGTTAAACTCGGATAGGTCATTTCGGGCATTAAATTTAAGGCGAGCTGCTTGTAAGAGATAAGCCCGAAAACAAACACGCCGATCACAACCATCAAAATGGCTACGGGACGTTCTGTGGTTATGCGGAAAATACTATGTTCAAAAGTTGATTTATTCTGTTCCATAAAATAATTATTCTCCAAAAAGCCAGTAAAATTTGGTTTTTATTGCTGCATTCCGGCAGATTTTCCGATCATATTTTAATTTTTGGCTGCCAGACGATTTTCGCGAACATTTACAATGCGTACAGGCGTCCGGTCTTTCATTCCGGCTTGACCGACCACAATAACCAATTCGCCTTCTTCGATATCTTTGACGACCTCAACCTTCACATTGTCTTCGTAGGCGGGCACGATAAGAATTTTATGCGCCACCGAATCACGAACCACGTAGGCGTACATGTTCTCGTTTTCGTAAACAATGGCTGTTTTGGGAACCAGAATCACATCACGATGGGTGTCCAGAATGATATGGACATTAACGAACATTCCCGGACGGAGTTTACCCGCGCGGTTCCGGACGCCGACGGTTACTTTAAACGTTCCGCTGGAAGGATCGACAACCGGGCTGATGCGCTTTACCCAGCCTTCGAATTTTTCATCTTCAAAATAATCCGAAGTCACATAGGCTCTTTGTCCTATCTTTACTTCTCTCATGTTTTTTTCCGGGACGTACACAACGGCAATAACCTGTGAGTTGTTCACAACGGAAAAGAGCTTGTCGGTGGGTTGAATGCGCTCGCCGATTTTGGTAAGGCGTTGTCCCACCCGTCCGGAAATGGGCGAGCGGACTTTGGTAAAATCCAATTTTAATTTAGCCTCGCTCCAGGCGATTTCGGCTGTCTGAAGCGTGTAGCGGGCTTTCTCAAATTCTTCCTGACTTAAAAGATTTTTTTCATACATGGCTTTTAATCGATCGAAATTTTTAACCTGTTGATCGTATTCGATCCGTGCTTTTTGTTCAGCCAATTCGTATTCTTTGGCTTCGAGCGCCAGCATTATTTCGCCTTTTTTGACATACTGCCCTTCTTCTTTGTAAATTGCCTCGACAATACCCTGAATGCGACTGTACACATCAGCCATGATCTCCGTTTCGAGATTTGAACTTAAAAGCAGGAACTTGGAGATATCCCCCCGAACAATGGGAGTAACTTCAACAGGAACGCGCTGCTCTGCGTCGGAAGGGTCGGGTTTATCTTTGGGATTTTTTTGTTTGCTCGAATCCTGTTGTTTGGCATTTTGAGCCGCTTGTTTCCGACCTTCGCGGCTTCCGCAGGCTGTGACCGAAAAAATGCTCCAAATAATCAACATTGCAATGAGGAAGGCTCTTTTCATATTTACCTCTGTTTTATTGTTTTGAATTGAATTTTTTACTGTTTGGGTAACGGTATCATAAAAACGGTTGTTTTTTTCATTGGTTATTAAACAATTTCTCAACATTACGTTAAAACAATTGAGCTTGTTTCATTTTTTATGAATATAAAACAATTAAAAGAAAAAAGTAGTGAAATAGTTAACACAATTTAAGAAACTTTTATGCATCCATTATTTAGTTAAGGGTTAAGGGTATAAGAGTTAAGGGGCTTCTCCGATAATCGTAATGCGTAAAGAGTTATCTCCATCTTTACCTAAAATTTTAGATAATTCAAACAAAATATTTTTAATGAACAAAAAAATATTTACATATTAACAAAGAACATTCTACTATTTTCTATCTACTGCCTACTGCTTACAGCTCTCTGCTTTCTTCCCCTCACTTTTGCCCTAATTTAAACGACTAAACAACTAAACTTCTAAACTCTTAACTCTGTAACTTGTCACTCGTTACTCGTCACGGATTTCTGCTCTCTGACAATCTTTCCCTTTAATCTTTCATCTTTAATCTTACTCCTCACGCGTCACGGCTTTCTGCTTTTTCTTTTGTCATTTTTCCTTTTTCATCTTTCTTACCCGTCACGCAACACTGCTTCGTTACTTTAATCTTTCATCTTTAATCTTTAATCTTACTCCTCACTCCCCCGTAAGCCGGATTAAAGATTGGAAAAATTAATAGAAAATGCTTAATATCAGTCTCTGTTAAAAAAGAATTAATTTGAGCAATGCGCATAACAATTCCAAATCAATTAACAATTATAAGAATTATTTTAACGCCGGTTTTCATTGTCCTGTTTTTGAAAGGCGGACGGTTAAACGTGGCAATCGCCAGCATTGTCTATCTTTTGGCGTCGATTACCGACTGGTACGACGGATATATTGCCCGGCGTTTGCAGATGATCACCCGCATCGGACAATTCATCGACCCTCTGGCTGATAAAATTCTGGTCTCTTCCGCTTTAGCCGTGTTTGCTCACGAACACTACCTTGAATGGTGGATGGTTATTTTAATCATTTCGCGCGATTTTATAATAACCGGTTTGCGCAGCTTCGCGCTTTATATCGGCAAACCGATCATCACTTCGGTTCTGGCAAAATGGAAAACATTTTTGCAAATGGCTTTTATTTTCGCCCTGTTAATTTATGTCAATATTCCCGGCTTACCCGAAATCAGGCTCGATCGCGTTGAATCTCCTTATCTTATCTGGACAAGCATCGTTATGTACCTGATAATCGTGTTGACCGTCATAAGCGGGATTCAATATCTGATTGTGAATCGTTCGCATTTTTATGAACTGGTCAAAAGAACGTTTCATTGGATTATCGGTCTATTCGAAAAATGAGGAAGAAAAATATGCGCAGAATAATGCTTTATGGAATCGGAACCGGTTTAGGCGCAGGCTATTCGCCGATTGCTCCTGGTACGGCGGGCAGTCTTTTGGCTTTAGTTCTTTTCGCATTATTGCCCGCAGCGTCGGTTGTCTGGCTTCTAATTTCGGCTGTTGTTTTTTTTATCGGCGTAAAAATTTCAACATTTATCGAACGGGAAAAAGGAGAAGACCCTTCTTTGGTGGTAATAGATGAAATTGTCGGGCAGTGGATTGCTTTGTTGTTTTTACCGGCTTATTCTTTGACAGTTTTTGCGGGAGCTTTTTTTCTGTTTCGTCTGTTTGATGTCTGGAAACCGTACCCGATTGATCTCTCCCAAAAGCTGAACGGCGGTTGGGGAATCATGGTCGATGACGTTTTAGCCGGAATTTACGCCAACCTTGTTTTGCAGATTGTCCTTCGATCGGGATTATTGCCATGAAAGACATTAACGCGGAAATCATTTCTCCATCGGCAACGAATTATTAGCCGGTATTACGGTAAACACCAACGCCGCTTATATCGCGCATCAGCTCAACTCGATCGGGATAGAAGTGGAACGGATTACAACGATTCCCGATCGGAATGACGAAATTCTTAAAGCGCTCGAACAGGCGGGTAAAAGAGCTAAAACGGTCATCTGTACCGGCGGATTGGGACCGACTCCGGATGATATTACCAAACAGGCGCTTTGCGCCTATTTTAACGTAGCCATGGAATTTCACGCGGAAGTGTTCGAAGATATTCAGAGATATTTATCGAACCGAAAGATTTCGTTAAATAAGGCGAACCGGGAACAGGCGGTTATTCCTCAATGCGATCGTGTGCTCAGGAATCACCGCGGAACCGCGCCCGGACTCTATTTTGTTCGCGCCGATACCCATTTTTTCTTTTTACCCGGCGTTCCCGAAGAGGTTCGTCATTTGATGCGAAAAGATGTTCTGGCAATATTGGCGGAAATATTCGATCTTCGTCCGGTTAAAACCCGTCTTTTGCGCACCACTGGTATTGCCGAATCGCGGTTAATCGAAAAGATAAGCGATCTGGTCGAACAAAAGCCGAATATTCGTCTTTCCTTTTTGCCGCGTTTCAGGGGAGTTGATTTACGTTTTACTTTGAACCGGGATGATGAAGAAGTCCGCCGTCAATTCGATAATTTCGTCAACGCCGTGAAAGACCGGCTGCAAAAGTACGTCTTTACGGAACTCGAACAGGAACTGGAAGGTGTTATCGGTGAAATTCTCAAGCAAAAGGGGTACTCGCTTTCGGTGGCGGAAAGTTTTACGGGCGGATTGCTCGGGGATTTGATTACGAATGTTCCCGGCAGCTCGGAATATTTTTTAGCCGATCTGGTTACTTACAGCAACGAGAGTAAAATTGAGCTTTTGGGCGTAAATCCCGAAACATTAAAAAAATTTGGCGCGGTAAGCGAGCAAACCGCCGTTGAGATGGTACGAGGCGTGCAAAAGCGGTTTTTAAGCGATTGCGCCATAGCAACCACCGGCATTGCCGGACCCTCCGGCGCGACTCCGGACAAACCGGTGGGCTTGTGTTACATCGCTGCCCGGGCGGGCGGCAAAGAGCGCGTAAAGGAGTTCCGTTTCGGACATGACCGCATCATGAATAAGCGCCGCGGAGCAATTGCCGGGCTGGAACTTCTGCGCAGAATATTGTTGGATATCCGTTAAACGGAGCGATAAGAAAATGGAAATTATTCGCAGTTTTGTAGCCATCGAATTGCCCGCGGATTTAAAGGAGCAGATCGACGCTTACCAAAAGCAATTAAAGCGCTTCTGCAGAAACGTCCGCTGGGTGAACAGCCAATCGCTGCACGTAACCTTAAAATTTTTAGGCAATCGAAAGATTTGGTGGAGCGGGTGCGGCAAAATTTGCAGGTTTCGGAAGGAATGTTTAAGCAATTCAAAATCACAATCCGAAATTTCGGCGCGTTTCCCGGAAAGCGCAGCCCGCGGGTGTTCTGGTTGGGCGTGGACAGCGAACCTCGTGAATCGCTGTTTGATTTGTTCGTTTTTATTGAAGACAATTTGCATTCTTTGGGATTCGAAAAAGAAAAACGCCGTTTTTCGCCGCATCTGACGCTGGCTCGCGTGAAAAAGCCCGAAAGATTCGACGCATTGTGGAACTTTGCGGAAAAGCATCCCTTTGAACCCTATTCATTTGAAGTAAAAGAGTTTGTTTTGATGCAAAGCTTTTTAAAGCCGGACGGAGCTGTGTATAAACCCATCCAAAAATATTCTTTATGATTTAAAAAGGTTTTTATTTTAAAAAACTGTGAGTATATTTATTGGCGAAGAGACGATAACAAGGAGAAAAGATCAGCAATGAGTGATAATCAGAATAAAGCGAAGGCTGTGGAAATAGCCGTTTCGCAAATTGAACGGAATTTTGGCAAGGGCGCCATCATGCGCCTCGGCGATCGGGTTAAGGTTGATGTGGACGTGATCCCGACGGGTTCGGTTTCATTGGACGCCGCTCTGGGCGTCGGAGGGATTCCCAGAGGCAGAATTACGGAGATTTACGGTCCGGAATCTTCGGGAAAAACAACGCTTGCTCTGCACGTCATTGCGGAAGCGCAAAAACGAGGCGGTCTGGCTGCGTTCATCGACGCCGAGCACGCTTTGGATCCGGGCTACGCCAAAAAATTGGGTGTGGATACCGTAAACCTGCTTGTCAGTCAGCCCGATAACGGCGAGCAGGCTCTGGAAATTGTTGAAACCCTGGTGCGCAGCGGAGCTATTGATGTGGTAGTCATCGATTCGGTTGCGGCTCTGGTGCCGAAAGCGGAAATTGAAGGCGAAATGGGAGATTCGCACATGGGTTTACAAGCCAGGCTGATGTCTCAGGCTCTTCGTAAATTGACCGGTACGGTGAGTAAATCCAACACCAGCGTAGTTTTTATTAACCAGATTCGCGAAAAGTTGGGCATAATGTTTGGCAATCCGGAAACCACAACCGGCGGTCGGGCGCTGAAATTTTACACTTCCATTCGTCTGGATATCCGGCGCATCGCCACAATTAAAGTCGGGAACGAAATGGTGGGCAACCGCACCAAGGTGAAAGTGGTCAAAAATAAAATGGCTCCCCCTTTCCGCGACGCCGAATTCGACATTATGTACGATCAGGGAATTTCCAAAGAAGGCGATGTTCTGGATAAAGCCGTGGAATTTCGAATCGTCCAGAAATCAGGTACCTGGTTCTCCTATAATGAAATGCGCCTCGGTCAGGGTCGTGAAAACGCGAAAAACTTTTTGAAAGAGAACCCCGAGGTCTTTCAGGAAATCGAAAAGAAAGTGCGCGTGCAACTGGGTCTGGATCAGGACAAGAGCAAAGAGAAAGAAGAAGAAAAACCCGCCGCTCCCTGAAATTCCGCTGTTTTAAATATTCGCAATTTTTCGGTCCGTTAAAAAATCGGGTTTTTGACGGACTGAATTTTTTTGCTTTGCTGCGATTTTCTGAAAATGATTAATCCCGCCCGCGGCGCCGACGATGAGCGACCGAAACGGTTTTCCTCTTGAAATATTTTAACTTTTCCCGTGCTTTTTAAGATCATAATTTGTATTATTCCCGAAGAAGCTTTAAACGGAAAGGGCTGTAAGTGGTCATTACAAAAATCGAACGGCTTCCGAAATCGCCGGTTCTTTATAATCTGTATTCCGAAGAGTCATTATTGTTTGCCGTCACCGAGGACACGCTGACCCATTTTAATCTGCAAAAAGGGATCGAACTTACGGACGAAGAGCTGGAGACAATTTTTGATTACGATCGGGTGCGGCGTTGCGTGCATCAGGCTTTCCGCTATTTGAGCCGAAGAAATCATTTCGAGGCGGAATTAAAACGTAAACTTTTCAGCAAGGGTTTTAAAGCTGAGATTATCTCCAAAGCTCTTGAGTATCTGAAAGAAAAAAAATATTTGGACGACCAAAAATTAACGGCGCAATTTGTACGCGAAGCCATTAAATTAAAGCATTACGGACCCATGCTGTTAAAGAAAAAATTATTTGAGCGGGGCGTTAATTCGGAAGAAATCGAAATCCGCTTAAACGAATTTTATCCTTTTGAAAAACAGGAAGAGATTGCCGGCGAACTGGTTCGAAAAAAATTAAAATCATTGCCCGAAAATTTGGGCGTTAAAAAACGGAATCAAAAAATAGCGGCTTTTTTACAACAAAAGGGATTCGGTTGGGACGTGATTAACGCGTTATTGAGAGAATTACCGGCGGAATAGCCATAATACAAAAGAAATCAGGGCGCTTAAAAGCAGCATGCTGGTCAGCGGAAAATAGAGTTTAAAATTCGGCTTGTTGACGACGATGTCGCCGGGTAATCTTCCGAACGGAAGCTTGCTCAGATAGGGAAAGAATAATCCCAGTAAAATCAATATCACTCCGCCGTAAATCAAAAGTTTCCGCATTTTCCGCCGCCCTTTTTTGATTTCCTTTAAGTTAGATAATTTTTCGGCGTAAAAGGTTACCCGGCATCGTCTAACATCTTGTGAAGCCGGTCGAGCAGATCGGGGTAAAAAATGGGTTTGGGGATAAACCGCTCTCTGTGTTTGGTTAGATGTTCGTCAAAGCCGACCGCGTGACCGGAAATAAAAAGCACGGGAATCGACTTGTATTCTTCAACGGTCTGCAGCCAGTCGTAAAATTCAAAACCGTTTTCGTCCGGAATGCCGACATCCGTGATAATCAGGCTGATGTGATGTTTTTTCAGAATCTCGCGAGCCCTGGCGGTGTTGGTGCAGGCGTGAACCTTGAATCCTTCGCGTTCCAAAAAGAGCTTGGCTAAAAGCAGGCTTTGTTTGTCGTCGTCTATGAATAAAATGTCTTTCAATTAATAAGCCTTTCGTAAGCGTTGTGAATATTGCCGAGAAGTCAACACTTAATATAGGCAGTTGAAGGGGTATTTTTCAATCAAATTTTTAAAAAAAAGAACGCGGACGAATTCTGAAAAAGTGAAACAGGTGAATTTTTTTTGGAAAACATGAAAACCCCGCACATCTCTTCTTCAATGATCGGGAAGAGGGAGCGCCGAAGAATGCCTGATTAATTCGAACATTCGAATGGAAATAAACGTAAATTTATTTTTCGCGACGTCGTTAATATTAAATTAAAGGGAGAAACCATTTTTATTGGTAAAAAAGCCGAAATCCTTATATATTTGGCATTTACAGAAAAATAACGGAGAAACACAATGACGGCTAATGAAATTCGTCAGCAATTTATTGATTTTTTTGTTTCCAAAGGACATACATTTGTACCCAGCGCTCCGGTCGTTCCCCAGGATGATCCCACGCTGTTGTTTACCAATGCGGGAATGAATCAATTTAAGGATATCTTTTTGGGCAAGGGTAAACGCGATTACACCCGTGCGGTCAATTCGCAAAAGTGTATTCGGGTAAGCGGAAAACACAACGATCTGGAAGAGGTGGGACGCGACACCTATCACCACACATTCTTTGAAATGCTCGGTAATTGGTCGTTTGGCGATTATTACAAAGAAGAAGCCATTGCCTGGGCTTGGGAGCTGTTGACCAAAGTCTGGAAATTACCCAAAGACAAATTGTTCGCCACGGTGCATCACACCGATGATGAAGCCGCGCGAATCTGGAAAGAGGTAACGGACATTGCGCCCGACCGGATATTGATATTCGGGGATAAAGACAATTTTTGGGAAATGGGTCCCACGGGTCCCTGCGGTCCCTGTTCCGAAATCCACATCGATCTTGGCGCGGAGTTCTGCAATTTAAAGGGGCATGAGCACGATTGCGGAGTTAACGGCGATTGCGGTCGTTACATCGAATTGTGGAATTTGGTGTTTATTCAGTTTAACCGTGACGAGCAGGGCACGCTTCATCCTTTGCCGGCGCGTCACGTGGATACAGGCGCGGGATTCGAACGTCTTGTGGCGGTGCTGCAGGGTAAAAAATCCAATTACGATACCGATGTGTTTATGCCGATTATGGAAAAGATCGGCGAGCTGGTGGGACAAAATTATCACCGTTCGTCGGAACAAATGGCGTTTCGCGTAATAGCCGATCATATCCGCATGCTCACCTTTTCCATCGCCGACGGCGGATTGCCTTCCAACGAGGGAAGGGGGTATGTGATGCGACGTATTCTGCGCCGCGCGGCGCGCTACGGACGCAAGTTGAATATGCACGAACCCTTCATGTACAAAATCGTTCCGCGGGTTGTGGAAATAATGGGCGACGCCTATCCCGAAATTAAAGAACGCATGGAGCATGTGCAGGCGGTCATTCGGGCTGAAGAGGAACATTTTAATCACACCCTTGACCGCGGACTCGAAATTTTCGAAAAAATAAAGAATGAATTAAAAAGCGGAAAACAACTCGTTATTCCCGGGCACGAGGTTTTCCGCCTGTACGATACGTACGGTTTTCCCGTGGATTTAACCCGCATTTTGGCGGAAGAGCACGGTTTAACGCTCGACATGGCTGGCTTTGAGGAAATGATGGAAGCGCAGCGGCAACGGGCGCGAGCCGCCTCAAAATTCGTAATGACCGAGGGAGAGCAATCGGGCTGGGTGATTTTGAACGAAGGCAAAGATTCCAAATTTGTCGGTTATGAAGAGCTTGCCATCGAAACGCACATTATGCGCTATCGCATTACCGAAAACGAAATTCATCTGGTTTTAAAAGAAACGCCGTTTTACGCAGAATCCGGCGGGCAGATAGGCGACAAGGGAACTATCTCCGGCGAGGGATTCAGGTTAAAAGTGACCGATACGCAGAAAGACGGCGATCGCATTGTTCATATATGCCGACCGTTGCCCGACTTTAAACCGAAATCGGACAAGGTGTTAGCGGAGGTTATCTCTTCGGCGAGGCGCAGCACGCAAAAAAATCACACGGCGACTCATTTACTGCATGCCGCGCTCAGAACGGTTTTGGGAAACCATGTTACTCAAGCCGGTTCGCTGGTGGAACCCGACCGTCTGCGTTTTGATTTTACCCATTACGAACGTCTTACTTCTGAGCAGGTGGAAGAGATCGAACGCATTGTGAACCGGAAAATTCAGCAAAACATCCCGCTGGAAATTTCTTTGGAAAAATTTACCGAAGCCAGGAAAAAAGGAGCCATGGCGCTTTTCGGCGAAAAGTACGGCGATATTGTCCGTACCATTCGAATCGACGATTTCAGTTTTGAATTATGCGGCGGCACGCACGTTAAGTCAACCGGAGAAATAGGCGCTTTTATTGTTGTGTACGAATCCGGCATTGCCGCCGGAGTGCGCAGAATCGAAGCCGTTACCGGAGAAAAGGCTGTTGAATATATTCAGCAAAACAAAAAAATCGTTCAGAATCTTGGCGCATTGTTGAATGCCGGCGATCGGGAAATACTTCAAAAAGCGGAGCAACTGTTGCATGAAAAACGCCGCTTGGAAAAAGAACTTGCGCAGGCTAAAACTGTTTCTTTGCAGGCAGGGGTTGACGATCTGATTAATAAAGCGGAGATCATTAACGGTATCCGCGTTATTGTTCGGGAAATCCCGAATGTGGAAACGGATCAATTAAAGACCCTTGGCGACAGCATCAGGGAAAAATCTCCGCGAACGGTTGCCTTGCTGATTACCGAGAAAGATCAAAAATTAAATTTAGTTTGCGTGGTTAGCGACGATTTGATAAAAGAGAAGAAACTGCATGCCGGTAATCTGGTAAAGGAAGTAGCCCGGCAGGTCGGCGGCGGAGGCGGCGGGCGTCCGCATTTGGCGACAGCCGGAGGAAAGCAGGTCGAAAATAAAGATAAGGCGATTCGATTTTTTAAGGAACGTTTACTGCAAAACCGATAAGGAGCGCAAATGTCTGAAACCTATCGAATTTTAGTGACTGGCGGTGCGGGTTACATCGGCAGCCATGTTGTTCATTACCTTGTGGAATCGGGACATCGGGTGATTGTTCTGGATAATCTTTCACTGGGAAGAAAAGAGAATTTACCGCCGGATGCCGAGTTGGTGACAGGCGATGTTTTGAACGATCGGGATTTGGAGAAGGTTTTTGAAAAGGGAATCGATGTCGTTTTTCATTTTGCAGCCTGGAAGGCAGCCGGCGAGTCCATGACAAAACCCGACAAATACGGACGCAACAACATTTGCGGCTCCATCAACTTGTTAAACGCCTGCCTGACTTATGACGTTAAAAATTTTGTTTTCTCTTCGTCGGCAGCGGTTTACGGAGATCCTCAATACCTGCCGGTTGACGAAAGTCATCCTTTAAAACCCGTTAATTACTATGGATACACTAAATTAGCCATTGAAGAAAATTTAAAGTGGTACAGTCAATTAAAGGGGATTCGTTATGCTGCTCTTCGGTACTTCAACGCCACCGGGTATGATATTAAAGGTCGTGTTAAAGGGAAAGAAAAAAATCCGGCAAATCTTTCGCCTGTGGTAATGGAAACCATTGCCGGGGTTCGCGACGAAATGCAGGTGTTCGGCAACGACTACGATACTCCGGACGGTACCTGCATCCGCGATTACATTCATGTGAACGATCTTGCCGCGGCGCACGCCAAAGCCATGGATTATTTGCTGGAAAAAAAGCAAAATCTGGTGGTGAATTTAGGCACGGGCAAGGGACACACGGTTTTGGAGGTCATCAAAGCGGCGCAGCGGGTGAGCGGAAAAAAGGTAAATTATCGTATTACCGGTCGGCGTGCGGGCGATCCTCCCGAATTGGTTGCCAGTTGTGATTTGGCTTATAAATTATTAGGGTGGAAAGCGAAATATTCCGATCTGGAAACGATTTTCGGCTCCATGCTGCCGGTTTATCTTTGACAATGAACAATGAACAATGAATAATGGGTTATCTGCATCATCACGTAAAAGTTTAACAATTCAATCAGATTATTTTTTGAGAATAAAAATAATTTTCGCTTTACTTTAATCTTTAATCTTTTTCCTTTAATCTTTAATCTTATCCATCACGCATCACGATTTAACATACTTAAACGAGCCTACCGTTCAATACCATTTCCGAAATCAATACAGCGAATCTTTGAGTAATTTTTTGAGCATCTCACGCGCTCTGAAAATGCGCGCCTTTACCGTGCCCAGCGGAAGGTCGAGAATAGCGGCTATCTCTTCGTAGCTCTTTTCTTCGTGGTGACGTAAAATAATGGCTACGCGGTATTTTTCGGGTAATTTATTGATGGCTTGTCTGATGATTATCGATTTCTCGCTGGCAACCATTTCGGTGTCTATGGTCGGTTCGTAGTCGGGATACTCCTGTTTGATCTCTTCGTCTTTGTACTGAATGGGTTGATCCATGGAGTAGGTGACCAATTTGCGCTTTCGGAAAAAATCGATGCAATGGTTGGTGGCAATTTTAAAAAGCCAGGTGGAAAAAGCATACTCTTCATTAAAAGAATTGATGGAATTGTAAGCCTTAATAAAGGTTTCCTGAGTCAGGTCTTCTGCTTCCTGTTTATTGTGAACCATGCGGTAAACGATGCTAAAGACAACATCGCGGTACATTTGCATCAAAGCGTCGTAGGCTTTGCCGTCGCCCGCTTTTGCTTTTCGTACTAATTCGTGATCTTCTCTTTTTTTCGCTTTTGCCATTTCAAAACCAAATAAAGAAAGATGGCATCTATTTGCCCGTTGTGAAAATTGTTTTTTAAGTTAACAGAAATAAAATACAACTTTTTTTTAAATAAAACCAAAGAAAAGAAATGATGAAGAAAGAAAAGTGAATCGTGATGAGTAAGATTAAAGATGAAAGATGAAAGTTGAAAGGAAAAGGTTATCAGAAAGCAGAATGCAGAGAGCAGAAAGCCGTGACGCGTGATGCGTAATGCGTAACGAGTGACTAGCAACCTGCAACTTGGAACCTGCAACTCTTAACTCTTAACCCTTACACCCTTAACGAAATAAAATAAAAAAGTCCAAGAAAAGTGAAAAAAATATTTTACTGGCAAAAATTAATTCATTAAGTTATCCAACCGTAATATTTTAACAGATGAAAATTTAAAATAGTTAAGGAGCTTTGTATGAACAAGGTTTTAGTATTAGGAGCCGGTCTGGTAGCACGACCTCTTGTGCGCTACCTTCTGGAAAAAGCCGACGTGCAGCTTAAAGTTGCAAGCAGAACGGTAAGCAAGGCGGAAAAATTAATCGATAATCATCCTAAAGGTTCGGCGCAGCAACTGGATGTTCAGGATCATGATGCCTTAAGAAAAGTAATTGAAGAAGCGGATGTGGTTATCAGTCTGCTGCCCTGGATTCACCATCTAAAAGTGGCGAACTTGTGTATTGAGCTGAACAAACATCTGGTCACCACCTCTTATGTCAAGCCGGAAATGAAGGCGCTGGATGAAGAAGCCAAAAAACGCGGCTTGCTGTTTTTAAATGAAATCGGCGTAGATCCGGGAATCGATCACATGGCGGCTATGAAAATCATTCACGGCGTCGAAGAACGCGGCGGTAAAATAATCAGTTTTTATTCTTACTGCGGCGGTTTACCGGCATTGGAAAACAATAACAATCCCCTGGGATACAAATTCTCCTGGAGTCCCGTGGGCGTGATGCTGGCTGCTTTGAATGACGGTCAGTATTTAAAGGACGGACAGGTGGTAAAAGTAAACAGCGATCAATTGTTTGAACATTATTGGCTGTTAGACGTACCGGGCGCCGGAACATTCGAAGCCTATGTTAACCGCGACGCCCTTCCTTACATTGATCTTTACGGAATTAAAGACGCCAAAAGCATGTACCGCGGCACGCTGCGTAACGTGGGTCATTGTGAATCGTGGAATTATTTTAAAAAATTGGGTTTATTGCGCCAGGATGTGAAATATGATTTTTCCGAAACAACGGTCAGACAGGCTGTCGCCGGTTTAATCGGCAGCGACGGCAAAGATCTGGTTAAAGATATCGCCGAATTTTTAAACATTCCGGAATATTCCGTGACTATCAAAAAAATGGAATGGCTGGGGCTGCTGTCGGATGAAAAACTTCCTCTGCAAACAGCGTCCGTGTTCGACATGTTTGCGCATATTTTGCAGGAAAAACTGGTTTACGAAGAGGGAGAGATCGATCTTCTGGTGCAGCATCACGAGTTCGTAGCCGAATATCCAGACGGGAAAAAAGAGAAGATTACTTCGACAATGGTAGATACCGGAATACCCCACGGAGACACTTCCATGGCAAGAACGGTAAGCTTGCCGGCGGCTATTGCCACCCGTTTGATTGTTGAAGGAAAAATTAAACTAACCGGCGTTCATATTCCGGTTATTCCCGAAATTTACGAGCCCGTGCTTGCCGAATTGGAAACCATGAACATTAAATTAATCGAACGGCAGCAACGGCTTTAATCAAACGCTGAGTCCGGCTCTGTGCCGATCGGTTGCATCATGATTAATAAAGTTTGTATATTCAATTCCCGCATGAAGTTGCATTTGTGCGGGAATTTTTGCTTTATTTGGATTTTGTGAATATACTGAAGGCGTTTCGGGGAATAATTCTGTTTTTATGACGAACTCGTAGTAGATGAAATGTTTTAAATCCCGAATATCTGCAAGCCCGCTTCCCGTGCGGCGCGAGAGCGGCGAGGATCGGATAAATCCGAATGAAGCGAGTATTAGAATGAAAACAGCACAAACCGACTTTTTGGCGAAATCAATTTTTCTGAATAAAAGGGAACTATTTAAATTTCTAAAAACGGTAAAGGGAAAATGAAAACGATTTTAATTCGAGCCGAAGACAAAAACATCTGGGAGCGCCGGACTCCGATTGTTCCGGAAGATTTAAAAACGATTCTGGAAACGGTTCAGACAAAGGCGTTTATCGAAAAATCCGACAAGCGCTTTTTTAAGGAGCAGGAATACACGTCTGTCGGCGCCCGGGTTTGCGAGGGAATGCAAGAAGGCGACATTATTTTGGGCGTGAAGGAAATTCCGGTTGAAAAACTTTTGGAGCAAAAGGTTTATTTGTTTTTCTCCCATACCATCAAGGGTCAAAAAGCAAACATGCCCATGCTGCAAAAAATCATTGACGGAAAATCCACTTTGATCGATTATGAAAAAATTACGGACGATTCGGGACGCCGTCTGGTCTTTTTCGGGCGCTTTGCCGGCGACGCCGGGGCAATTGATATTTTGTGGTTGATGGGTGAAAACTGGAAACATCGCGGATTGAAAACCCCTTTTGAAAAATGCAAACAGGCGCTGCACTATCATTCCGTTAAAGAAGCGCATCAACATCTGCAGGAGATAGGTAAGGAAATCAAAGAAAAGGGATTGCCCGAATCTTTGCAGCCGCTGGTAATCGGTATTTTAGGTTACGGCAATGTGTCTAAAGGAGCGCAGTACATCTTCGACGCCTTGCCCGTTAAAAGGATCGAACCCGACGAGCTGCCCGCGCTTTTTGAAAGCCGGAATTTCGATCCCAAAACAATCTATTTAACGATATTTAAAGAAGAACATCTGGTCGCGCACAAATCCGGTCAAAAATTCAACCTTTCGGATTATTATCAGCGCCCGGAAAATTACAAATCGATTTTTTCGAATTATTTGCCTTATCTTTCCATTTTGGTAAACGCGATCTACTGGGACGAACGGTATCCGCGTTTTGTTACCTGGGACGATCTGCAAAAATCGGAGAGCGAAGGAAAACTCCGCTTGCAGGGTATCGCCGATATTACCTGCGATGTAAACGGATCGATAGAATGCAATGTAAAAGCCACTGATTCCGGGCAGCCTGCTTATCGGGTTCTGCCTTTGCGCAGGGAAATAAGCGACGGACATCTGGGCGAGGGAATAGTGCTCTTGGCTGTCGATAATCTGCCCGCGGAATTGCCAAACGATTCGTCGCGTTTTTTCAGCCGGCAATTATCGCCTTTTATCCCGGCAATAATTCAATCCGATTTTGAAAAACCTCTTGATCAAAGCGGATTACCTCCGGAAATTAAACGCGCGGTCATTGTTTATAACGGAGAGTTAACGCCCGATTTCAGGTATTTGGAAAATTATCTAAAATAAGCTATTATTCATGGAAAAGAATAAAACGCTTTTTTGAATTTGGCATGGTAATAAAGAAAGAATTTGATCGGCTGAGAGAGAAAAAAATCGGTTAAACTTTTTTAAAAGGTTAACGTTAAACGGCTGTTTAGAGTTTTACTAAAAATAATCAGTACGGACGAATGATCAGGGAACTATTAAAAATAAACCCAAAAGCGGTTACGGATCTATTAACCCATTTTTTGTACGAAGAGATACACAAAATCGGGTTGCGCCGGGCTGTCGTCGGTTTGTCGGGCGGGGTGGATTCCTCGGTAGTGGCTTCTTTGCTGGCAAAGGCAATCGGAGCGGATAATGTGTACGGGATAATCATGCCCTATCGCCTGAGTAATCCGGAAAGCAGAGCCCATGCGGAGCTTCTTGCCGGACAGTTAAAAATAAATTATCAGGTGCGCGACATTTCGCCCATGGTTGACGCCTTTTTTGCCGATGAACCGGATGCCGATGTTGTTCGACGCGGGAATAAAATGGCTCGGGAACGCATGTGCATTCTTTATGATTTTTCGGCAAAGTATCGGGCTCTGGTTATCGGAACGAGCAATAAAACCGAATTGCTGTTGGGCTACGGTACGATATTCGGAGATTTGGCGAGCGCCATTAACCCAATCGGTGATTTGTACAAAACGCAAATCTGGCAATTGGCGCATTATCTGAATATTCCCGAAGAGATTATTAATAAGCCGCCTTCCGCCGATTTATGGGTGGGACAAACCGATGAAGAGGAATTGGGATATTCGTATCAGGAACTGGATGAATTGCTCTATTATCTTGTTGATCTTAGGTATTCCAATGAAATGCTGACGGAGCTGGGCTATTCGGAAAAGACCATAAAAGACATCACGCGGCGCATTCAGAAAAATCAGTTTAAAAGAAGACCGCCGATTATCGCTAAAATTTCGTACCGGACGATCAACCAGGATTTTCGTTATTCAAGAGACTGGGGCGTTTAAGTGGAAACCATCGAATCTGGCGCTTTATATATGGTTGCCACACCGATCGGCAATCTGGAAGACATCACCTACAGGGCGGTGAATATTCTCAAACAGGTTGATGTCATCGCCGCGGAAGATACGCGCAAATCGTCCATCCTGCTCAGGCATTATCAGATCAATACGCATTTAAGGAGCTATCATAGTTATAATTTGAAAAAGGAAACCCCAAAAATCGTAGAGCTGCTAAAGAGCGGACAATCCGTCGCATTAATTTCCGACGCAGGCACGCCGGGCATTTCCGATCCGGGTTATCATCTTGTGCAAACCTGTATTGAAGAAGATATTCGCATTATCCCCATACCCGGCGCATCGGCTATCATTACGGCTTTAATTGCTTCGGGATTGCCCAGCCACCGTTTTGTTTTTGAAGGATTTTTACCGCAAAAAAAGGGGCGTAAAAAACGGTTGGACCAATTGACCGAAGAAGAACGTACCGTTATTTTGTACGAATCTCCGCATCGCATATTAAAAACGGTTCGGGAATTACGCGAACGCATGGGCGATCGTTGGTGTGTAATGGCTCGTGAGCTAACCAAGAAATTTGAAGAATTTTTTCGCGGCACGCTTTCCGATTTAATGAATTATATTGAAAAAAAACCGCCCAAGGGTGAAATTGTGCTGCTAATACAGGGTTTTAATAAGAGGGTTAAAAAGAATGAAGTCTAGTAACGGACTTGTTCCCGCATGGCTGCAAAACGGTTTTGTAAAACTTTTGACGCCATTAATCAATATCTTTGTAAAATTAAAGATCAGCCCAAACTCATTTACCGTTTTAGGGTTGTTAATAACCACCGGCGCAACGGTTGTACTGTTTTTGAATCAAAAATGGATTCACTGGACCGGACTGCTTATTTTGTTAGGCGGAATATGCGACGTAATTGACGGGAAATTAGCCCGAACCGCGGGCAGGTCAACCAAATTCGGCGCTCTTTTCGATTCGTCGCTTGACCGTTATTCCGAAGTGATTATGTTCTTTGGCATCGCAGCCTATTACGTTCGTTACGATTCTTATCTGCTTTCCGTAATGACCTTTATCGCTCTCGGCGGTTCGACCATGGTTAGTTATGTAAGAGCGAGAGCGGAGGGATTGGGATTTCAGGCTAAAGTCGGTTGGATGCAAAGATCGGAACGCGTGGTGCTAATCGGTTTTGCGGCTCTGTTTAATACTTCGCTTTTTGAAATTTCGATTTTTCATGTTACCAATTACCCTGTAACCCTGCTCGACATTGCAATATGGATTGTGGCAATTCTGGCGAATCTGACGGCATTGCAACGCCTGCTTCATGTGTACAAATTAGATCAATCGCAAACATCAAAGGAGGAATTATGATAGAACAAATGAAAAATGTTAAAATAGGCGATTCAAAAGGTAAAATAGGAATATTAATGCCCGGAATGGGCGCGGTGGCTACAACTTTTATCGCTGGGGTTCTGGCGATCAGAAAAGGTATCGCCAAACCTTTCGGATCATTGACCCAAATGCAGCACATTCGATTAGGTCGCCGCGATGAACAACGCAATCCCTTAATCAAAGAGTTGGTTCCCCTCGCCGAATTGGATGATCTGTATTTTGGCGGATGGGATCTGATAGAAGATAACGCTTACGAGGCTGCCGTAAAAGCCGGAGTGCTCGAAAAGGAGCTTCTCGATCAGGTAAAGGATGAGTTGGAAGTCATCAAACCGATGAAAGCGGTATTCGATAAAAAATATGTTAAAAAATTAGACGGCACCCATGTAAAAAAAGCCGACAACTGGTACGAATATTACGAGATGGTTCGCGAAGATATTCGTAATTTCAAAAAACAATACGGGCTGGATCGTCTGGTAATGATTTGGACGGGAAGCACCGAAATTTTTATGAAGGAAAGCGAAGTTCATCAATCCAAAGCCACTTTTGAAAAGGCGATGAAAGAGAATCACCCGGATATCGCTCCGAGTATGATTTACGCCTGGGCAGCCATTGCCGAAGGCATGCCTTACGCCAACGGAGCTCCGAACCTTACGGCTGATATTCCGGCAATGTACGAATTCGCCAAAGAGATGGGCGCTCCTCTGGCGGGAAAAGATTTTAAAACAGGTCAGACCTTAATGAAAACCATTATCGCTCCCGGATTTAAAGCGCGAATGTTGGGCGTCGAAGGATGGTTTTCCACAAACATTCTCGGCAACCGCGACGGCGAAGTTTTGGACGATCCCGAATCGTTTAAAACAAAAGAAGAAAGCAAACTCTCGGTTCTGGAACAAATTCTACAGCCCGAACTGTATCCCGAACTCTATGAAAACCTGTATCATAAAGTGCGCATCAATTATTATCCGCCGAGAAAGGATAATAAAGAAGGATGGGATAATATCGATATTTTCGGCTGGCTCGGCTATCCGATGCAAATCAAAATCGATTTTCTGTGCCGCGACAGCATTTTGGCGGCGCCAATTGTCCTCGATCTGGTTCTTTTTCTTGATTTGGCTAAGCGAGCTAATTTTTACGGAATTCAGGAATGGCTTTCATTCTATTTCAAAAGTCCTATCCATGCCCCTAATCTCTATCCGGAACACGACTTATTCATTCAGTTAATGAAACTTAAAAACACACTGCGCGTTATGGCAGGCGAAAAGGAAATAACACACCTGGGCTTGGAATATTACCTTAAATAGTCGCTTTCAGGGTTTCCGGTCCCGAAAAAGATCGGAAACCTTTTTTAAAAACGGTTGACTTGTAATCGTCTGAAGAACAGACAGATAGGATTTTTTAATCAATTCTATGGAAGCAGATTCAAAAAAAAGAGGCAGCGGTACTTTAACGCAAGTTCTTAAAACTTCTTTTCCTGCTGTTGTGGATTTGTCCTCGCAGACCATTACCTGGTTAATAGAGGCGATTTTTCTGGGACAGCTTTCTGCGTTGGCGTTAGCCGGAGTGGGCATTGCCCAGCAGTTTCTTGTTCTTACCTTCAGCGTTTTGCTGACCTTTGTGGTGGGAAGCTCCATCATTATTGTACGGCATTTGGGCGCCGGAGATAAGTGGGGCGCTAATCACATTTTGGGTCAGGCGTTTTTGATCGGTTTAATACTTTCCATTGTTATCGGTCTGTTCTGGTATTTTATTGTGCCGCTTTTATTAGGCTTAATCAAAGAAGAGGGAACTCAGGCAAAACAATATGCCGTCACTTACATAAAAACCGTATCCCTTTTTGCGCCTATCATTATCACAAATTTTATTTGTATGGGCATTTTGCGCGGCGTGGGCGACACCTTTCTGACCATGACGATCAATTTAATAGTTAACGGATTGAACCTCGTACTGGACGTATTGCTGATTTTCGGCTTGCTGGGATTTCCCCGTCTGGAAACATTGGGAGCCGGTTTGGCTGTCGGTATTGCTCAAACAGTGGGCTTTATCATAACCATAACCTATTTAAGAAATCGAAAGTCCAGTCTGTTTTTGGCGATGATGGAAATAACCCAACCGAAACTGGCGACCTTTAAAAAGCTTTTCAAATTAGGCATTCCCACAACAATTGAGCAATTGGTCTGGTCGATGGGGCAAATTGTTTTGAGCTTTTTTGCCGCTCAGATAAGCGTTTTGGCTCTTGCGGCTCATCAGGTTATGATACGGATTCAATCCGTGCTTTCCATGGTGAATTGGGGCTTCTCAATCACCGGCATGACGCTGGTAGGGAAAAACATCGGCGCAAAGAATTTTGAAGAAGCCAAAAAGAGCGGGGTGATGGTGGCAAGGGTTTCGTGGATTAATGCGCTTACGGTGGGAATTATTCTTTATATTTTTTCCGGTTCGGTGATATCCGTTTTTACCACCGATGCAAGCGTGATCGCCATTGGTAAAAGCATCATGCTGGTTTTCGTGATTCTGCAGGTTCCGAAGGCGATAAACACCGCGTATTCGGGAAATTTGCGCGGCTGCGCCGATTTGAACTGGCTGATGTGGCTGGCGATCGGTTCCGTTATTTTAAACGAAATCATCGGAGCCTATTTTCTTACATTTACTTTCGGAATGGGCTTAGCCGGTTTGTGGCTTATTCAGATTTTTGACGAAAGCGAACGCTTAACCTTAAACATCTGGCGATTTAATAAGGGAGATTGGAAAAAGATTTAATGGATACCAAACGTTTTATTTCATTCGAGGGTCTCGATTATTCAGGGAAAACGACGCAAATAAAACGTCTTAAAGAATATCTTGAAGGCGAAGGCTTTAAGGTTTACACAATTAGGGAACCGGGCGGCACAAAAATATCGGAGAAGATACGCCGGATTCTATTGGATAAAGCGCATGTAAACATGACCGGACGTTGCGAAATATTTTTGTACAGCGCGGCGCGCGTTCAGTTGGTCGAAGAACAGATTATTCCCCTGCTGAAAAAGGGGTATTTCATTCTGGCTGATCGTTATGTGGATTCCACCACGGCGTATCAGGGTTATGGTCGCGGCGTTGATCTGGAAATGGTCCGGCTTATTAACGAGGCGGCGACTTACGGTATTATGCCGGGCACCACGTTTTATCTTAAATTTTTACCCGAGCAGGTTAATAAAAGAACAAAATTAAGCGGCAGAGAATTAGACCGTCTGGAAGCGGCGGGACTGGACTTTTATCAGCGCGTTTTTCAAGGATACGAAAAAATAGCCGAAAATAATAAAAATCGATTTGTCGTGATTGATGCCAATCAAGGCATCGAACAAATCCATCAAAAAATAGTAGAAGTGGTTAAAAAAAGAACATTGGAAGAATTATGAAAAACCTGAGATACAGAGTACTGGTCGTTTTTATTCTCCTTTTTGCGTTTGGCTTTCAGGCAAAAACAGGGTTTGCGGAAGATAAAACTAAAAAGGAAGATTATTATTATCGTTTAAAGCAGGGCTGGGACTACCTTCAAAAAGTTTATGAATTATTGAACCGCTACTATGTGGATGAAATAGATCCTTACCCGCTGCTTAAAACCGGTATCGAAGGCATGCTTGATAAATTGGATCCTTATACTGTTTTTATTGAACGGGACGGCGAAAACCGCCTGCGAATGATTACTACCGGTCGTTACGGCGGCGTTGGCTTGGAAATAGGTTTACGAAATAAAAAAGTAACGGTGATCGCTCCCATTGAAAATTCTCCCGCAGCCAAAAGCGGAATACAAGCCGGTGATATTATCGAAAAAATCAACGGCAAAGATATCAGCGACTGGTCTCTGGAAAAGGTATCGTCAATCCTGCGCGGAAAAGTCGGCGTAAAAGTCCGGCTGCTTATTCGGCGTCCCGGATTGGACCGTACGTTTGAGGTGGAACTTACCCGCGATGAAATTGTGATTGAAGACGTGGGATATGCGGGATTTCTGCAAAAAGGAATCGGCTATGTCAGTCTGAGGGGCTTCACCGAAAAAGCGCCCGATGAACTAAAGGCGGCTTTGCGGCGCTTACAAAAAGAGCAGCCTTTGCAAGGACTGGTTCTGGATTTGCGGGGGAATCCGGGCGGATTGCTGGATGCAGCCGTTCAGGTGGTTAATGTTTTTGTGCCTAAAAATGTTTTGGTTGTTTACACCAAGGGCTTCCGCGAAAACGAATATAAATTTTACACACAAGAAGACCCCATGCTGCCGGACATTCCGTTAGTGGTTTTGGTGAACGGCGGAAGCGCCAGCGCTTCGGAAATTGTAGCCGGTGCCCTGCAAGACCTTGACCGGGCGGTGATTGTCGGCGAACCGACCTTTGGTAAGGGCTTGGTGCAAAAGGTGTTTAATATTGACAAAATTAATGACGTAAAACTGAAGATTACCACGGCAAAATACTACATTCCCAGCGGAAGGAGTATTCAAAAACGCGACTACGCTTCTAAAAACGGGGTGATTATAACGGATTCTTCTGTTGTAAAAGATCAGAATCACATCTTTTACACCCGCAATAAACGGGAAGTCCACGATCGCGGAGGCATTGAACCGGACATTCTGGTTAAAGGCGATTCTTTAAGCAACGTCTCCGTTGAATTGATCCGAAAAAATCTCTTGTTCGATTTTGCGGTTAAATATCATCAAAAGCAGCCGCAGTGGAGCGATTCTTCTTTTACGATCACGCAGGCAGTGTTTGACGAATTCAATGAATTTTTAAAGGAGAAAAATTTCCGCTTTACCATAGAAGGCGAAAAAGAACTTTCGAAATTAAAGAAGCTGGTTCAGAAACGGGGCTACGATTCGGGGATTGTGCAGTTAATTGACGAGCTGAAAGAGAAATTGGAAGTCAATAAAAAATTAGAGTTCGAAAGAAACATCCCGCAAATAAAAGAACTTTTGCGTCTCGAATTGGCGGAAAAATATTTCGGCAGTAAAATGCGCAGCAGGCTGGCGCTGGAAGACGATCCGCAAGTGGAGCGCGCTCAAACGCTTTTGACGGATCTCAGCGATTATAAAAAGATTTTAGCCAGTCAATAAACAAAGCCGGGCAAAGCGATTTAACTGTTTTATTGTTGAAAAACTCCGCTTTGTCATTCCGCGTTAATAACCGCTTTCAAGCCGGACTGCGGGTATCCGGGATAAAATCGGTCGGAGAATCTTTTGCCCGCTGCGTCGATTTTTAAAAGAGGTTCTGTCCGGATTACTTTTTTTAAAAAGGTTTTTCACGGATAATTTACAATTAGCGCCGGATATCGATGCGCATTACTCCGGTCAAATGTATTTTCTTTTCGTTTTTTTGATCATTATTTATTATTTTACGCCTTACCAAAACTTAAAAAAATATCGGTTGAAATAAGATACGGGTAAAAACGGTTATTAAGGGTTTTGCGCCGGAGAAAGAATTTTTTATTCTGTTGTTTAATTGTTAACTCGAAGCACAGCTTAAGGAAAGATTGATGAAAACCGAAGAATTGTTCAGAAAAATTTATCAAACGGCGGAACGCTGCGGTTATAAAATTTTTGTGGTCGGAGGTTATGTCCGCGATTTGTTATTGGGCAAAAGGGTAAAAGATATCGATTTTGTGGTGGTTGGCGACGCCATGAAATTCGCCGATCAACTTAAAAAAGATTTACATCTCAGAACCATAATCCGCTATCCCCGCTTCGGAACGTTTATGACCCGCTATTACGGCTATCAGTTGGAATTTGTCAACGCGCGGGAAGAATCGTACAATAAAGATTCCAGAAAACCCGTCACCAAACAGGCGGATCTGTTCACGGATTTGAGTCGGCGGGATTTTACAATTAACACCTTAGCCATGGATATTTCTCCGCAGAATTTTGGTGAAATCATTGATGTTTTCAACGGTAAAGAAGACTTAAAAGCGGGAATCATCCGCACGCCGCTCGATCCTGTGCGGACTTTTTCGGACGATCCGCTGCGGATGTTGCGCGCCGTCCGTTTTGCGGCGCGATTGAATTTTACCATCGAGTCCGCGACGTTTGAAGCCATAAAAGCCAATGCCGATCGCTTAAGCATTGTTTCTCCCGAACGAATTACGGACGAATTCAACAAAATTCTTTTGGCGGACAAACCTTCCGAGGGGCTGTTGCTGTTGGATAAAAGCGGGCTGTTGGATGTCTTTTTCCCCGAACTGGTAAAATTAAAAGGCGTGGAGCAGCGAAAAGGATTTCATCATAAAGATGTTTTTTATCACACGCTCGAAGTCGTCGATAATGTGGCTAAAAAGAGTCCGGATTTAAAACTCCGCTTAACTGCGTTATTGCACGATATCGGAAAGCCGCCCACCAAACGCTTTGACGAAAATGCGGGTTGGACCTTTCACGGGCACGAAGTTGTGGGCGCGCGCATGGCTAAAAAAATTCTTCGACGTTTCAAATATTCCAACGATATTATTAATTACGTTTACAAGCTGATAAGCCTCCACCTGCGTCCGATGGCTCTGGTGGGCGAAGAGGTGACGGATTCGGCGGTTCGCAGATTAATCTTTTTAGCCGGAGACGACCTTGACGATTTGATGATCCTTTGTAAGGCGGACATAACTTCAAAAATCGAACAAAAAGTAAAACGCTATATAAAGAATTACGAATACGTGTTAAAACGAATTACCGAAGTGGAAGAGCGGGATCGCATCCGCAATTTTCAACCGCCCGTTGACGGTAATGAAATTATGGAATTGTTCAATTTAACGCCCGGTCCCAAAGTAGGTAAAATTAAAAAATTTATTTTGGAAGCAGTTTTGAACGGCGAGGTTCCCAATGAACATGACGCCTGCCTTAAATTGATCATGGAACATAAAGAGGAATTACTTAAGTAGCGTTTTTGGATTCCCTGAAAAATTTTTACGGGTTGACCGGGAAAGTGATTTAAATAAAGTTTTCTTTGAATTTTTTAAAAACCTCTTTGTATTATTAGCAACTTTTGTTATAATTACACGTTAATATAGTCTAATTAAAATGCAGAGGAGCTGAAAATGAGTGATTTGCAAAACAACAATGAATCCAAAAATTTTGATTTCCCTCAAAGTACACTGTCGGAAACCGAAGAAGAACAATCGATCAAACTTTCTCCGGTAGAAAAAGTGATTGGTATTTTCACCGATCCGGGCAGAGTATTCAAAGCCTTGCGCGCCAATCCCACATGGCTTTTACCTTTATCGCTCATTATTTTGATGACCATTGTTTTTACCGTTGTTACAAAAGATTTAATGATCGAATACCGAAAAGAAGTAATTTATGATTCGAAGAGGATTCCCGAAGAGTACAAAGACAAGGCTATCGATCAGTTGGATAATATGTCGCCCAAGGCTTACTACATCCAAACGGTCGGCGGCGGAGTTGTGGGTATTGTCATTGTTTATCTTTTGGTTTCGGGCGTATTTTTACTGGTGGGAAATTTTGTTTTAGGCGGAAAGGCGTCGTTTAAGCAGGTTTTTGCTCTGTATGTTTGGGGTAATATGGTCGCCCTTCTGGAAATGCCCGTTAAAATGGTTTTGGCTCTGGCAAAAGGATCGATGCATGTTTACACAAGTCTGGCGATTTTTTTGGACCCTGCAAACAGTAAAACAGTGCTTTTTCAGCTATTAAACGGGGTTGACGTTTTTGCCGTTTGGAAAGTGATTTTATGGTCGATCGGTTTCAGCATTATTTACCGTTTTACGCGGAAAAAATCTTATATTGCAATTACAACCTTATATATTATTTTTCTGTTGTTCACCGTAACAATCGGGCATTTGTTTACCTAAATAGAGGAGTTCAATAATGGGGCACGGGTTTATTCGCGCCGGAATGTTTTTCATTTTACTTTTTATCTGGGGAATTTTTCTTAACGCAAATGCGCAAGCGCAAGATCAGGAAATGACCCTGGAAGAGTGCATTCAACTGGCATTAAAAAACAATTACACCATCAAAAGTTCGTATTACATGACTAAATCAGCCGATTATGATGTTCTGAAAAGTTACAAGGGGGTGCTTCCTTCGATCACCGTTTCGGCGGGTAAGGGAAAGCTTGAAACCGGTCCTTCGGAATATTTAAGCGATGAGCCGGTCGGTATTGATCCTGAGACCGGGAACGTTATTTATGAACAGCGTACCAGAAAAATTAACAAAACCGTACGCTCCTCGAATTCTGCAAGCCTTACCGTAAGCCAAACCCTGTTCGACGGCGGAATCTGGTGGAATCAAATTCGAAAAGCCAAAACCGATCAGCAGGCGAACAAATATCAATTCGAGAACGATCGCAACAGCATCATTTTTCAGGTGCAGCAAGCGTATTTCGATTTAATTAAACAGAAGAAATTGCTCGATGTTTATGATGTTGCCGTTAAACGCAGCCAGGCGCAGTTGGAGCGTGCGGAAAAAATGTACGAATTAGGCGCAACCGCTCAGGTGGACGTTTATCGGGCTAAAGTAAATTTGGGAAACGACCGGATTAACTTTCTTAATCAAAAGAACATATTTGAAGAAGCGAAGAAAAAACTGAATCTGCTGATGGGTCGTGATCCTTTAACGCCGATTAAAGTAAAACCCGAGTTCGGCGTTTACGCAAGCCTGCCCGATCTTAACGAACTGGTAACAACAGCCCTGCGTCATCATCCGCTGTTAAAAAAGGATATTCTGGATGTGCAGTCCAAGGCTTTGACGGTTAAAATGGCTAAGGGACTCAACTTTCCCCGTCTTTCCGTTTATTTGAATTATGACCGCTTTCATGAAAACGCAATCAAAGTTTTCTCGGATTATGATCAGAACTATCAGGTGCGCTACGGGCTTAACGTATCGATGAATCTGTTTAACGGCTTTTCGGATTTTGCCGATATTCAGAAAGCGGAGCTGAGCAGAAAGATAGCTATTGAATCTTTGGAAGAGTATAAACGTAATTTAAAATCGGCAATTCACAAAACTTATTTGAGTTACAAATCGACCCTGGAGATGATTAAAATCAACGAAGAAAATTTGGAAGCCGCAAAAGAAGAATACCGGCTTGCGGAAGAACGTTACCAGATCGGGGCGGGAACGCAGTTAGAAGTCAGAGAAGCTCAGGTAAACTTAACCCGGGCGGAAGAAACTCTTGTCTCTACCGAATACAATGCCAAATTACTGCTTGCTCAATTGGACAACCAATTGGGTTTGACATACAACAAAGTTAAAGAGAAAATTCAGCAATGAAAAACGTACAAAAGAAGTACGGGAGAATAGAATGAAAAAGTATTTGATTGGTGGGGCTATCGTTCTGGTACTCGCAGCTATTATTGTGGCAAATCTCCTTAAAAAAGACACGGGCGTGGAGGTTTTAGCCGAGAAGGTTGTTCGCGGAACCATACAGCAAAAAGTCACCGGGTCCGGACAAATTAAACCAGCCATCGAGGTTAAAGTGAGCGCTCAGGTTGCCGGAAAAATAATACGCTTATACGCCAAAGAAGGCGATTATGTAAAAAAGGGTCGGCTTTTGGTTGAGCTTGATCCTGCAAAATACCAGGCAAACGTGGAACGCGCCGAATCTTCTTTGTTATCGGCGAAGGCAAACGAGAAAAAAGCGCATAGCGATTTAATGCGTACTCAGGAATTATTCAACCGCAATTTGATTTCCAAATCGGATCTGGAGTCTGCTCAGGCTAATTATGAAGCCGCTATGAGTAATCGGCTTCAGGCGGAAGCGGCGTTGAGAGAAGCGCAGGATGCCCTGTCAAAAACAAGGCTTTTCGCCTCCATGGACGGAGTGGTCACAAAAGTCAATAAAGAAGAAGGCGAAATGGCGCTCGGCGCACAATTTCAGGAGGATGTGATTTTAGTGGTTTCCGATCTTTCCACAATGGAAGCCGTGGTAGAAGTGGATGAGAATGACGTGGTCAATATCGAATTGGGAGATTCGGCTATTGTGGAGGTGGACGCGTTCCCGGATACCACCTTCAGAGGAATTGTAAGCAAAATTGCTCATTCGGCAATCACCAAAGGGCTTGGCACCGCAGAGCAGGTAACCAATTTTGAAGTAACCGTAACGGTGTTGAATCCCGATCCGCACTTCCGCCCTGGGATGAGCACCACGGTAGATATTTTGACGAAACGACTGGACAACGTTTTAAAAGTTCCCATTCAGGCGGTGACCGTACGCTCCGAAAAAGAGATCGAATCTCCCGATAAAACCGATTCCGATTCGGAAAACACAGAAGAAGAATCGATCGGCGAGAAAAAAGAAAAAATGAAGGAAGTGGTTTTTATTATTGAAGACGGAAAAGCGGTTGTCAAACCCGTGAAATTGGGGATTAGCGACGATACGCATTACGCCGTACTCGACGGCTTGGAAGAGGGCGAAGAAGTGATTACAGGACCGTTCCGCGTTTTAAACAAAACGCTTAAAAACGGTCAACTGGTGCACGTTAAAAGTAAAAAAGGAAGTAAAGAATAATGTTAATCCGAATCGAAAATCTAACCAAGATTTATCAGTTGGGAAAAGTCCAGGTTCGTGCATTGAATTCAATTAATCTGACGATTGAAAAAAACGAGTACGTGGCTATAATGGGTCCGAGCGGCTCAGGAAAATCGACTTTGATGAACATTATCGGCTGTTTGGATGTTCCTACCGAAGGCAGATATATTCTCAACGATCGGGACGTCAGCAATCTTACGGATGACGAGCTGGCGCAAATCAGGAATAAAGAGATAGGGTTTGTGTTTCAGACTTTTAACCTGTTGCCGCGGGCAAACGCCTTACACAATGTTGAACTTCCTTTAATTTACAACGGCACTCCGCGGGCAATACGCCGGCAGATGGCGCTGGAGGTTCTTGAAAAGGTCGGCTTGGCTGAACGCGCCTCACATCGTCCCAGCGAACTTTCGGGCGGGCAGCGGCAGCGTGTCGCCATTGCCAGAGCCTTGATCAACAATCCTTCGCTTATTTTAGCCGACGAGCCCACGGGTAACCTGGACTCCAAAACCGGCGAAGAGATTATGCAAATAATCAGAGATCTTAATGACGCCGGCAACACTATTATTCTGGTTACTCACGAAGAACACATCGCCCAGAGATGTAAACGAATAATCCGTTTGCTGGACGGTGAAATAATTAAAGACGAATTGAACGATATTTAAATTATGCATGCATTTACACGTTTTTCAGAATATATTTTAATGGCGTGGCAGGCGCTTGTCAGCCACAAATTGCGTTCGTTCCTGACCACCCTCGGTATTTTGATCGGCGTTACCACCATAATTACCATCTGGACGACGATCGAGGGATTGAACCAGTATGTTTTCGGGCAACTCTCCAATATCGGCGCCAGCACGGTTTACGTCCAAAAATATCCCTGGGTAATCAAAGGCGATTTCTGGAAATACCGCAACAGAAAAAACATTACCTACAAAGAATATCAGGCGCTTGTTCAATATTGCACCATTGCCGATCACATTTCTCCGGAGGTCTTTGCGCCAAAAAAAGTGAGCTATAAGGACAGGAAGTTTGACAATATCTTTGTAATAGGAACCAACGAGGAATATTCTTTTACAGCCAATGTGGCTCCGGAAATAGGGCGTTTTTTAACGGAACTGGACGTTCGGAATAAGCGCTATGTTTGTGTTCTTGGACGCGAAGTTACCGATCAGCTATTTGAAAAAGAAAATCCGCTTGGCAAACGTATTCGAATCGGGGATAAAAAATACACGGTGATCGGCGTGTTGGAGAAAAAGGGTAATTTCTTCGGACAAAGTATGGATAACTTCATCGTAGTTCCTTTCGGCACGTTTCGCAGGGTTTACGGCGGGCACAGAGGCATGCGCGTAGCCTTGCTGACCAATAAGCCCGAAAGACTGGAAGAGATGAAAGACCAGATCAGAGGCATCTTACGACGGGTGCGAAAAATAAGTCCTGCGGAAGAAGACGATTTTGCGATTAATCAGCAAGATATGTTAACAAGCCTTTACAAAAGCCTCACCAGCACCTTGTTCGCTATTGTCTTTGTAATAGGCGGAATATCCCTTTTGGTCGGCGGAATCGGCATTATGAACATCATGCTGGTAAGCGTTGCGGAACGTACCCGTGAAATCGGCATTCGTAAAGCCATAGGAGCAAATCGAAAAAACATCCTGAGTCAGTTTTTGCTGGAAGCCATCGTAATTTCATCGATCGGCGGTGTAATCGGAATAGTTCTGGGATATTTTGGCGGAAGCGCCATTCTTTCGCAAATGGACCTGACTTCGGGCGTAAGCGTTACATCCATTTTAATCGGATTCGGATTCTCAACCACGGTTGGGGTTTTGGCGGGTTTTTATCCGGCATACAAAGCGGCGGGTTTAAGCCCGATCGAATCGTTGCGTTATGAATAAAAGAAGGCTTCAGAATCAGAGGTAAAGAATGTTAATAGAAGAAAACATCAGAATAGCCGTTACTCAGATCCGAACCGGAAAGATGCGGTCTTTACTGACCACCCTGGGAATTATGATCGGTATCGGCACGGTTATTTTTATCGTTTCGATTCTTGAAGGCTACAACCGTTCAATAGAGCGGGAATTAAACGTTTTGGGCGCTAATACTTTTCAGGTGCAAAGAGAAGAGGTGTTTACCGGCATTCAGATAGGCAGGCGCAAAAGAAAAGAACGTAAGCGCCTTGACAAGGAATTAGCGGACGCGATTCGAAAAAATGCCGATCTGATTCAAGCCGTCGGCGCCGAGGTGTGGGAATTCAATGTGATGGTTAAGTATAAGGAAAAAAGCACAAATCCTGTTATGACTTTGGCGGGCGCGCAGCCCGAATTTTTCCCGACAAACGGTTATTCCGTCAGGGAAGGCAGGGCTTTAACCTACGAGGACATTCGTTCCAATCGAAAAGTAATAGTTATCGGAATAGATGTGGTTGAAAAATTATTTCCCTTTGAAGACCCCCTGGGAAAAAAAGTGAAGGTGAAAGGGAAAAAATTTGAAGTTATTGGCGTGTTGGAAAAGATGGGCAGCAGAACCTTCGGCGAGAGCAGGGATAACCGCATTATTATTCCCATAACCACGTTCGAGGATATGTTGGGCAAAAAACGCTCCTGTAATTTGACGGTAATGGTAAAAAAAGGCGCGGACATGCAGGCTGCCATGGATCAGGTAATCGGAGTATTGCGCAAAGAACGGAAAATTCCTCCGGGCAAAGAAAACGATTTTTCGATATTCACCAACGAGACCCTGATTCAATCGTTTAACAATATTGCCGGCAAAATAAAGATCGGCGCCATTTTTTTGGGTTTGATTTCCCTTTTGGTCGGAAGTATCGGCGTAATGAATATTATGCTGGTTACGGTTACCGAGCGTACCCGGGAAATCGGAATTCGAAAAGCGGTCGGAGCGCGGAAATCGGCGATATTGTTTCAGTTTTTAATAGAAGCCGTTGCGCTTTGTTTTGTCGGCGGAATCATCGGCATGTCGTTGGGCTTTATTTTAGCGGCGATTGTCGGCGGTTCGCTCAATATTCCTTTTACCGTGCCGATGTGGGCGGTTTCCAGCTCTTTAATTGTTACAACGCTCGTAGGAGTAATAGCGGGCATGTATCCCGCAATGCGCGCGGCTAACATGGATCCCATTATAGCTTTAAGGTACGAATAATCGATTGATTTTTAACGCGCTTGCTTCAACCCTCTTTTTGGTCGCAAACCCTGATTAGACATTAAGACGAAGCCGCTCTCTTATTCAATAGTCCCCCCTTTTTTGCCCAAAAGAAAAACAATTATTGAAAAGGTTATTGCCGGGAAAAAGGGTTCGACACCCAGCGGAAATTGAGGAGTACCGTTTACCTGATTCAAATACCCGGAAATAAACATTGCCAATCCGATCAAAAAACTTCCCGCCATTAAAACAAAAGCGCTTTTTGTCTTCAGCCGCAGGGGACGGATATAGGCGCCCAAAATGGGGATTAATAACGGCGGAATAAACAGCGATCCGAGATTGTACCATAACTCAACAATGGAAGGCATTAAAGCAGCCATCACAACGGCAATTATTCCGGTGGCGATTAATCCCGTTTTTACCAGCGAATTGCTGTCGGGTCTCTTTTTTTTGTCGCAGAATTCCCACAGCAAATCGCGTCCGATGCTCATTGAAGACAAAAAGGTGTAGCTGTCGATAGTGGACATGATGGTGGCAAAAAGACCCACAAAAAATATTCCCCGGATAAAGGGCGGTAAAATTAGGTTTGCCAGAGCCGGATAAGCCATTAACGGTTCGATACCCGGTAACAAAACAAAAGCGTATAATCCGCTGAGAATGGTTAAAGTGTCGAAAACAAACCAGAAAAGGATGGAAATTAAAATTCCCCTGCGGGCGACTGAAGGCGTTTTAGCCGCGGCGCAGCGTTGATGAAATCCGGGATCGATGAATGTCCAACTGGCAATAAAAAACCAGACGAAAATATTCTGCCAGCTTAAATTTCCCTTTAACGAAGCGTGAAGATCATCCAGTTGCTTAAAAAGCTCTGTGGGCGGAAAGGTTGTGCCGATTAAATAGAACAAAAGCAATAAAAAGCCGCCGAACATAAAAACGAATTGCAGTTTATCGGTTTGAACAACGGATCGAAAACCGCCCCAGTAAACGTAAGCAATCGAAAAAACGGCGCTTAGAATAATTGCCGGGATTAAGGAAAAATTAAAAAAGAATCTAAGCAAAACAGCCAGCATCAAAATGTACGGAGCCGGCGAGGTCATAATCACAATAAACGATCCGCTTAAAGCGCCCACTTTGCGGTCGTAAACGCGATACATCATGTCGGGTATGGAAACGTTTTCAGCTTTGCGGATGCGCGCGGCTAAAAACAGGGCGAACAAAAGCGCAAACACGTAGTACGGCAATCCCACCACCATCCAGGCTGAAATTCCCGCCCGGTAAACAAATTCCCCGATTCCTAAAATACCTCCGTACCATGTGGAAACAAGCGTCGCCACAAAAGCGGGAACGGTGAGGGCGCGTCCGCTTAGCAGATACTCGTCTTCGCCGGCGTCTTTTCGCCAGGCTTTAAAACCGATCCAGAATAGAAGCGCCAGATAAATCAGAACAGGAATGCCGTCCCATAAAGATGAACTATTCAATACGTTCGACCTCGTACATCATTAATATTCCGGAGTCAAAAGCGATTTCGCAGGGTTCTTGAACAACCACGTTGCTGATTCCCACAAAAAAATCATTAAAATGCTCGTTGCTTAAAGAATATTTGAATCCCTTTAAACTCAGATTTTTAACGGAAGTAAAAGAAGTCAGGGAAATGAGTTTCCCGGTTTTAAAATAGAATTGATGCCGTCCGGGATTCAGAAAATGGATTACCCCGTAGTTATCGAAAACTTCCACGGGAATTCGCTCGCTTTTACGGGCGAGAAATAAAATATTGGCGACGGCGTGGTCGCTTCGTTTTCCTGTGGCATTTAAAAGGCGGAGGCGATCGGGTTTTAGCGTGTCGGCTAACTTCAGCGCTTTTTCCAGGTCCGTGGAATATTGATCGTCAATGCGGATCAACTCGGTTTCCGGGGAAATTTGGGTGTGGTCAATGCTGATGGAGTCCAGATCGCCGATAATATAATCCGGAATCACATTGTTTTTGCGGCAATAATTGGCGCCGCCGTCCGCGGCAATGACCGCCGAAACATCGCGAAGCGCCTGCTTAAGACGTCTCTTGTGCAGTCCTTCTCCGTTCAGAACAATAGCTACAATTTTTTCCATGGCAGTTACCGTTGTTTAAAAAAATAAAACAGGGGGAACAACCCCCTGTTTAAATACAAGTTTAATACTCAATCATGAAATTTACAAAATAACTTCGCGGAGCGCCCGGGAAAAACTCCTTACCTTCGCCGTGCGCCAGATATTTTTTGTTCAATAAATTGGAAACACGCAGTTGCGTCGTCAGTTTTGTCCCAGCCATTAAAACGAACCGGTAGCGCAAATCAAAATTAAAAAGATCGAAGGCGTTAACTTTGTTGCGCTCGCTTTCGTAATTATCGGTGTAAAAAGCCGACTGATACCGCCAGTTCAACGAAGCGTACAGTTTATTCCAACTGTACGTCAAACGATAATTGGCGATTATATCCGGAAAACCCGCAATGGAATTTCCGCTTAAATCGGTGGCGTTGCCCGACCAGTCAAATTCTCTGTAGGACAATAGTTTGTTTTTGCCGTTCATAAAATTCATTGAAAGCTGCCATTTGGGAGTTAACTGCAAGCGCGTGCTCAACTCAATTCCCTGGTGCAGGGTGCGTTCGGCATTGCCGGTAATGGGCTGACCGAAACGGTCTAATTGTCCGCTTTTTACGATTTCGTTCTTAAAATTCATGTAGTAGTAATTAAGGTTTAAATTCAGGTTGTCGTCGTAATAGCCCAGCCCGATCTCGAAATCGGTCAGAGATTCGGGTTTGACCAGCGGTTTGTTAAAATTGTAGCTGCCGTCAGGATTCAGGGCGAATTGCGGCTTTTTGTAACCCCAATCTTCGGGATAACTGGCTTCCGCGGCGTCGTAAAGGTTTTTGAGTCTCGGTTCACGTTGAGTGAAAGAAAGATTGGAGTACAAATTCAATTTGGGATTCAGGTTGTAATTTAAACCGATCCTCGGATTTACAAAACGATAAGGCACGCTGAAATCCGTGCCGATAAACTTTTCGTCGTACAGCCGGTATTTTTTGTAGGTAAATTGAATATCGGACATCAGGGTCAGTTTGGGGCGAATTTGCGAAGTTTGATGAATGTAGAACGAGGCGATATCTTTGCTTCCTTTGTACTGGTAATAACGCCGGGCATTTTTTCCGACGACATCCGCGGGTAATCCCGTCCCTTTTTGCAGGCGACCCCAGTGCAAAGAGCGGTGAGCGCGTAATTCCGCCCCCAAAACGAGTTCTCCCCAAAGCGCTTTGTAAACAATTTGCGGAAACCAGCCCACCTGATCGTTGTCAACATAAGCGCGAATGAGAGCATCCGACGGAATGCCCTGCACATTGTAACCGAATTCGGGCGTTAAGCGGAAGTACTCGGGAGTGCCCCAGCTTCCGTCGTAATCAAAAAAGCCGTAGCCCTTAATGTAAAAAAGGGTGTTGTTGATTGTTGTCCGGTTATTCAGCCGGTATTCATGAAGTATCTCAAAATGAGGTTGATTGAAGTTTTCGATTTCATCGGTGCGTCGTTCGGAATAATAGACGGTTTTACCGTCGCCGGCATAGTCCCACCAGTTAAAATTTTTCTTGCGCAATTTGGAATTATCGTTGTACGAACGCGGGATGCCGGTATAGGTTAAGCCGTCTTCGATGGGTCCGCCGTAAAATTGAACGCGCAAAGAGCTGTTGGGCGTGTAGTAAGCCGCGCCCAAAAAGAAGCTTTTAAAATCGATCCAGGCTCGATCGCGGTAACCGGAAGTCTGTATTCGTGAAGCCCGGGCGTAGAACACAATTTTATTCCACAGTAAGCCGGTGTTGTAAGAAAGCGAATACCGTTTTGTGTTAAAAGAACCTATCCCGAACGAGGCTTTAATTTCACGATTCAGCGAAAAATAGTTGGTGAGAATATTAATGGAACCGCCGATAGCAGCGGGACCGTAAAAAGCGCTGCCCGCGCCGCGCTGCACCTGAATGTTTTCCACATTGGTCAGGAAGTCGGGAAAATCGACCCAGTAAACATTGTGATCTTCGGGATCGTTTTGCGGGACGCCGTTAATCATCACCGAAATACGCCTTTGATCAAATCCGCGGATGCTAAGGTAACTGTAGCCCAGTCCGGTGCCGCTTTCGGAAAAAAACGTGGTGGAAGGCAGCTCCGAAAGCAGTTCGGGAATATCCTGAATGGTTCTGCGCGCGCTGATCTCTTCGCGCTTTAGAGTGCTGAAAGTAATGGGCGTCACGCGTTCAAGCGCCCGGGTGGCTACAATGTTGATCCTCGGACCGGATAAGATGTCCTGAGTTAAGCCGATGGTAAGAGTCGTGTCTTTGTTCAGATTGTTGAGATTTATGGTTTTGGCGCTGTAACCCATGTAAGTGATTACTATCCGATAACTGCCGTCCGGCAGCGCCGGGAGTTTAAAATAACCGTCGATATCCGTTGTCGCGCCGATGGATGTGGAAGGAACAAAAACATTGGCTCCGGTCAGGGGATCCTGAGTGCGGGCGTCGAAAACGCGTCCCGTAACAGTGTGTGATTTATTGGCGCCAATGGCAGTTCCCAGACTAAAAAAAATTGTTAGAAGAAGAATAACAAACATGTTGTTACGCATCGTACACCTCCGATATGTTTAAACAATTAAAAATTAAAAATAAAAAAAGCCATTTCCCAGGCAGGAAATGGCTTTTAATAAATAAGATTATCATCACCGTTTCCTGCGCTGGTATTATCCAGATCAGGTTCAAGGGGTATGTTCTCAGCCCCAGAATAGCTAGGAGCACCCCCACGGACTTATGTAATATTCAAATTTTTAGTTTACAGTCTAATCTTTCATTTTTTGGATTTAACGGTTTTCGCTTGTTTTTTTGTCTCTTCCTGAATTTGCTTTATCTCTTCCAGACGGGATTCGATTTCGTTTTCGATCTGCTTAATCTCTTCTTTTACCTTCTGCTGAGGTTCGGGCGATTCTTCTCCCTCATCTTTTTTACTGAGATGCAGGTCCAGCTCGTTTTGGGTCAATTGAATTTCGTTAATAATATTTTTGAGATCGTCAATAATCACCTGAAGGGTTTCGTGTTTTTTTAATCCCTTAAAATCGTTGGAAACAAGAAAAGGGAAAACGGTTTTGCCTAATAACTCCAATTTTTTACGTTTGTTTATTTTTAATTGATGCAGTTCAAATTTTAATCGGGCTGCTTTTCCGTAATCCTGTGCGATATCTTTTAAATTTTGAGCGTTTGTCTTTGCCGTGTCAAGGCTGTCTTCGAGCGCTTTGCGAATTTTAGTCAACAAATCTGCCATAAGTTCCTCATCCGTTTTACTGTTTATAACAAGACAAAAATGATAAATTTTAGCGGAAAAATCAAATCTTTTGAATCGAGCGGTTTTTATTAATATCTTTTGCCTGCCAGTTATTTAAAAGGAGCCGCAAAATGGCTAATCGTAGAACCGTTTTGATAGTTGATGACGAAGAATCGATTTTGCTGTCGTTACAACGCATATTTGAATTATCCGGAGATTTTGAAGTGCTTACCGCGCTCAATGTGGACGAAGCGTGGCAAGCCATTAATAAAATACTGCCGGATTTGATACTATCCGATATTGCCATGCCCGATACCGACGGTATCGAATTCTGTAAAATGATTCGCAATCACGAATTAACGCGTAATCTGCCGTTCATTTTTTTAACCGCAAAAAGCGAACGGCTGATCGAAGGCATTAAAGCAGGCGGCGATGATTTTATTCTGAAACCTTTTAATTTTGATGAAGTGATGGCTAAAATAGAAGCGATTTTCCGCAGAATTAAAAACACGCGCGAATTAGCCAGTCAGTTAAAAGGCAGCCTTATCGATTATTCCGTTGACGATATTCTGCAAATGTGCAACGATAAAAGTATCAGCGGCACAGTATTGCTTTACAACAGGGGCGAAACAGGTAAAATTATTATTGAAAAAGGGGACATCAAAGAAATTCATTACGGCGATCAATCTCCCACAAAGGCGCTGGACACTCTGCGTTTATGGAACAGCGGTCTGTTTGTGATCAGACCGGTCGATATCGGACTTAAACCTGAATTGATCAAAAAGAAATCTCAAAGCCTGCCCAGACCCGAATTAAACGAAGCGATACCGATTACCGAGCAAACCTGGTGGGTGGGTTACCAGGACATGGAAAGACGAATTCAGATCAATTCGTATTTAAGAATTTTTGAGCATTCGGATCGGCGGATTAATCTTTTGGTGGAAACGGGCGCTCCCGAATATCATAAGCATTACAAAGACAAAATTTCCTCCATTATCGGCAATATCGGCAATTTGCAGATCGCAGCCGTCATGCACACGGAAACGGAATATTCTTTAAACTGGCAAAATCTGCAAAAAGAAAATCCGAAAATAGTGTTTGTTACCAGTAAGGAAAATTTAAAGCGTTTAAAACCTTTCGATATCAACACGCGGCATGTAAAATTGATCGACGCGCTTAAAAACCAACAACTTAAACTGATCACCGAACATCGGTTAAAATTCATTCCCGTGCCCTTTTGTCCCGAGCGGGGCTCCTTTTTGCTGTACGATCCGCAAACGCGCGTTCTTTATTCGGGATTATTGTTCGGATCGGTTTTTAATTATAAAAAATCCAATCGTCTGTTTGCCGCCGAAGACGACTGGGACAATGTGCGGGATTATCATATCGAATGGATCCCCAGCGGAAGATGCCTTCAATTTGCCGTGGAACAGGTTAAAAAACTGGATCCTTCTCCGGTAATCATTGCTCCGCAGTTTGGGATGATCTGGCGCGGAAGCGTGGTAAACGTGTTTATGGAAAGGCTCTTTTTCCTTGAAACCGGCGTTGACCTTCAGTTACACAAATATCCTTACGATCGCGTGGAAAAGATTATTCAAGCCGGAAACCGTTTGCTGGAACAGGTGCGGCAGTTATTCCCCTTTACGCTGATGGAAGGAAAGGTTCATCAGGACGCCCTGTTAATGGCGAGATGTGTTCTTGAAGAGGGAAAAATCAAAAAGATCTACGGTTCGCCCGACGGGTTTTTCGAACGGTTGGTCAATACCCTGATCAAGGGCGAAGACGAAAGCATCGCGGCTCAAATTCAGAGTTTTGCCAATGATATCGCAAAAGAATTTGATCTTGCGATTTCCTTTGATTTTTCAAATTCCCTGATCAACGGCGAAGACTTGTTCGGAAATGGCTGATTTTCCTGCGTATAGAATAGCGCTTTTTACTTCTTTCCCCTTAGACGTTACCGTAGGATCGGGCGTGGTGCGGATGATTAACGGCTATTACAAGGCGTTAACCCGATTGAATCAAAATGTTGACCTCATCCATCCCGATTTTAAAGCGGAATCGTATTTGAATCTGGCGGTTCAAAGAATTTCGTTTAATAAAAAAATTGTTCGAAAAAATTGGCGCGGTTACGATCTTATTATCGGAAGCGATTTCGACGGCTTTGCTTTAAATTCTGTTGGGACGCCTAAAATCGTTCTTAATGCCGGAATTCTGGCGGATATTGTCCGTTTTGAGAAAGGCAGAACGGCTGAAATTTTAAAACACCTGGCGAGACGGGAATGCCGGAATGTCCGGCAGGCTGAAACGGTTGTCGTCCCTTCGCAATACGCTGCCGGTAAGGTGGGCGAACTGTACGGAGTGGATTTTGAGCGGATTAAAATTATTCCGTTGGGGATCGATCTTTTGGAGTGGGAAAATCGTTTGAAACGGGTCGAGGTCGAAGAAAACCGGAATCCGACTATTCTTTGCGTGGCGCGCCAGTATCCGAGGAAGGGGGTAAGCGATTTGATTAAGGCGTTTGCCCGGGTGTGCGGAATTATTCCCGAAGTACGGCTGAACATTGTCGGCGGCGGTCCCGATTTTCTGAAAAACAGAAAACTGGCAAAAGAATCGGGAATCGAAAGGTTTGTCCGTTTTGAGGATGATCTGGCGGATGAGGAAAGACTGGCTTACTTTTACAAATCCGCGGATATTTTTTGCCTGCCCAGTTACCACGAGACCTTCGGCATTGTTTTTTTGGAAGCCATGACTGCCGGGTTGCCCATTGTTACCTGCGGAACCACGGCTATTCCCGAAGTAGTGAGCAAAGAAGAAGGCTTTTTGTGCGCGCCGGGCGATTGTGGTGATTTATCGAATAAATTATTAACTTTGCTTCAAAATCCGCGGTTGAGAAAAAAGATGGGCGAGCGGGGGAAAAAGAAAGTAAGGAATTTCGGTTGGGATCGATCGGGATTTGAACTCATGCGGCTTATTCAAACATTATTGGCTTCCGGAATAGAAAATAAAAATAATTAGTTGATTGCTTTTGATGAGACGACAGGGAGAAGCATGAAAAATGAAACAGGTGACGATTTCAAAAAAATTCGAGTTTTCAGCCAGTCATCGCTACTGGAAGCCCGATTGGTCCGACGAAAAAAACAAACAGGTCTTTGGGCTTTGTACCAGTCCCTACGGACACGGGCATAATTACGAACTGCATGTAACGGTCAGCGGAACGGTTGATCCGGTAACCGGAATGATCATCAATCTTTCCACTTTAAAAGAGATTGTGAATAAGATTATTGAGCGGTTTGATCATAAATTTTTGAATTTGGACACGCCTTACTTTAAAGATCGGGTGCCCACTACCGAGAACATTGCGCTGGTTTTGTTTGAGTTAATCGACGAGCGGCTGTCGAAGCGTGAAAATATCAAACTGCAAAAAATCAGATTGTACGAAAGGCATGATTTGTACGTGGACGTCTGGCGGGGAGAATCATGAAACTTCAGGTTAGTCTTTCGCGTGTGTATCGTTTCAGCGCCGCTCACAGACTTCATGCGCCGCAAATGGACGATGAAGGAAACGCCCGCTTATACGATAAATGCAACAATTTGAACGGGCACGGACACGATTACACGCTGGAAATAACGATCAGAGGAAGAATTGATCAGGAAACCGGAATGATCATTCCTCTGCAAGATATTGACCGGGCTGCGCACTCGGTTATTGATCCCCTGGATCACAAGCATCTGGACATGGAAGTTGGTTACTTCAGGACGCATCGAAGCACCGGAGAAGAAATTGTTCAATATTTGTGGGATCAATTGCAGAATTTTTTGGGAGATAAATTGTTCAAAATAAAATTATGGGAAACGAACAACAACTATTTTGAACTGGAAAGGAAGAGCTAAAAATGAAGAGTATGGAAGACGCGGTGAGGCAGATACTTTTGGGGATCGGCGAAGACCCGGAACGCCAGGGCTTAAAAAGTACGCCGTTTCGCGTGGCTAAGATGTATCGTGAAGTGACCAAGGGCTATCGTACAGATCCCAGAAAATTAATCAATAACGCTATTTTTGACGTTGAATACGATGAAATGGTGGTTGTCGCCAATATCGAATATTACAGTTTGTGCGAACACCATCTTTTACCGTTTTTCGGGGTCGTTCATGTGGGATACATTCCAAACGGCAAAGTGGTCGGATTAAGTAAAATTCCCCGCATTGTGGATATGTTTGCCCGGCGTTTGCAGATTCAGGAAAAGATGACGCGCGAGATCGCCGATATTTTACACGAAGCGTTGGACCCGGACGGTGTCGGCGTTGTGGTCGAAGGACAACACATGTGCATGATGATGCGCGGCGTGGAAAAAGGCAAAGCAAAAATGATCACCTCTGCCATGCTTGGTTCGTTTAAAGATGACGAAAAAACAAGAGCAGAATTTTTAAGTTTAATAAGGAGTCCGCGCGTTGAATCGGCATTTTAAATGGGCGCTGGTCACGGGCGCGAGCAGAGGGATCGGCGCTGCGATTGCCCGTATCCTGTCGGAAAATTCTTACAATGTGCTGCTTTTGGCGCGTAACGAAGCTTTGCTGAGGGAAGTTTCGCGGGAAATCATAGTTAAGGGCGGTCATGCCCGGTGGCTGGGCGTGGATTTAACCTCGGAAGCGGATCTTAAAAAATTGCGGGAATGGGCTCGAAATTCGGAAATACGTTTTTCGCTTTTGGTGTTAAATGCGGGAATCGCAAAAGTGGGAAAAGTTTTGGAAATGTCCATGGAAGACTGGCGAAAAGTGCTTGAGGTTAATCTCCTTTCTCCGGTGGCTCTCATTAAAAATCTTGAATCTTTTATTACTTCGCCGGGACAGTTGATTTTTATCAATTCCGCAGCCGGTAAAACGGCGTTTGCGGAATGGGGCGCTTATTGCGCTTCAAAATTCGCTTTGAGAGCCGTGGCGGACACGCTGCGGGCGGAGCTGGCGGAAAAAAACATCCGCGTGACTTCCGTTTATCCCTCATCCGTAAACACCCCCATGCACGATGAACTCTCTTTACCGTGGGATCGGTCTAAAATGCTGAAGCCGGAGGATGTGGCTAAGGCGGTTTTGGCTGCCACCGAATTTTCGGACAATGTAAACGTTAACGATATTACGGTGGAAAATATCAGCGGTAAATTTTAATCGCTCCTCCTCCGGAAATTCTTGTTAAAAAATTAAATTTTCAAAAATATTTGACTTGCAACACAATATTTATTACAATTTGCGTTACTATTAACAGTAACAGTTACTATTTAAAGAAACGCCATGAATAATAACATTAAAGAAATTTGTCAATTTTTGGCAGAAAACGACGATCAGAAAACAATCTACAAATTTCTGGAGAGCATTTTAACGCCCACGGAAATGAAAACGCTTTCTTCCAGATGGCAAATCGTAAAGATGCTTGACCGGGGTGTGCCGCAGAGAAAAATCGCCAAAGAGCTGCATTTAAGTTTGTGCAAAATCACCCGCGGCTCCAAAGAATTGAAGAAGCGAAATTCCATTCTTAAAAAAGCGGTAAAACGATTTCAATAAACAAATAAAAACAGGAAGATTACTTAATATTTAAGGAGGATCAATGCAAATTAAAGTATTGTTGAACGAAGATGAAATTCCTCGGCAATGGTATAATCTGGCGCCCGATCTGCCCACTCCGTTGCCTCCGCCTTTAGGACCGGACGGCAAGCCGATTACGCCGGATATGTTGGCGCCCGTGTTTCCGATGAATTTAATCGAACAGGAGGTGAGTGCGGAGCGGTGGATAGATATTCCCGAAGAGATACTCGAGATTTTGTATCGCTGGCGTCCCACTCCGTTGCACCGGGCGGTGGCGCTGGAAAAATATCTTGGTACGCCGGCAAAGATTTATTATAAGAACGAAAGCGTTTCGCCTCCGGGAAGCCACAAACCGAACACGGCTGTGGCGCAGGTTTGGTACAACAAACAATTCGGAATCGAAAAGTTGACCACCGAAACCGGAGCCGGACAATGGGGAAGCGCTCTTTCGTTTGCCTGCGCCTTGTTGGGTCTGGAATGTAAGGTTTTTATGGTGCGAATCAGTTTTGATCAAAAGCCGTTTCGTAAAATAATGATGGAGACCTGGGGCGGCAAATGCGTTCCGAGTCCCAGTAACGAAACCGAAACGGGACGCAGAATTCTGGCTGAACAGCCCGATACTCCGGGAAGCCTGGGCATTGCCATCAGCGAGGCGATTGAAGAAGCCGTGAGCGATCCGACGGGAAAAACCCGCTATTCATTGGGAAGCGTGCTGAATCATGTGATGTTGCATCAAACGATTATCGGTCTGGAGACGAAAAAGCAACTGGAAAAGATCGGCGAGAAAAAAGTCGATGTGATTATCGGCTGCGCCGGCGGCGGAAGCAATTTTGCCGGACTGGCTTTTCCGTTTGTTTATGATAAAATTCACGGCGCGGAAATCGATATTATTCCGGTTGAACCCGCCTCATGTCCGACAATGACCAAGGCGCCTTATGTTTATGATTTCGGCGACACCGCGGAAATGACGCCGCTGATGCCCATGCATTCTTTGGGACACGCTTTCATACCTCCTCCCATCCACGCCGGCGGTTTAAGATATCACGGAATTGCTCCGCTGGTAAGCGGCGCGATTAACGACGGTTTGATTTCTCCGAGGGCGCTTCATCAGTTGGAAAGCTATGAGGCGGCGGTTACTTTTGCCAGAACGGAAGGAATTATCGTAGCGCCCGAAACCAGCCACGCGGTTGCGGCAGCCATTCAGGAAGCTAAAAAGGCAAAAGAAGAAGGCAAAGAAAAAGTGATTCTGTTTAATTTGAGCGGACACGGCTTGATGGATCTGAGCGGATACGCCAAATATTTTGACGGAGAATTGCAGGATTACGCTCTGCCGGATGAAGTGTTGAAGAAATTTCTTAAATCAATCGAAGGTTTGCCCAAACCTTAATCAGCCGGTTTAAACTAAGAACGAATTGATCCGCAGACCTTTTGGTCTGCGGATTTTTTGCCAATGAAGGAGCAAAGCGCGATGGACAAAAATCACTTTGATAATGTGGAATTGTATTGCCGGAAATTAGGTCATCTTCTTACTTTCGACTATTGCCGGACCGAAAATTCGGGGCAACTGTGCACCAAAATCCGGGATTGCTGGTTTGAGAAAATTCCGATCGATGAATATCTGAGCGCCAATTATTCCGCAGAAGAAATCAGCCGTCTTTTTAAAAGCCCGAAACCTAAAGTTGTAACGTTGTTTGAATTGATTCAAAGAGCGCAGGCTGTTTCGGAAAAAGAGGAGTAAACAGCGGTTACCAGGAATGTGTGAAATTTTTTAATGCTATTTTCCAAGAGTCAAAGAGGCTGAAGGCAATTTAAACACAAATTACCAAATCTCTCTTATTTGTTGATAAAAATAAAAAACTCCGCTTCCTCCGCGCGACTCCGCAGTAAAAACAACCAAAAGGAACACAAAGGAAGCGCAACGCGCTCAGAGAATAAAATAAATTTAAAATTGCAATTGGAACAAATTCTCTTATTTAAGCACTAAAAATCAAAAATAACCTCAGTTTAATCAGCGTAATCAGGTTAATCTGTGGTCTAATCTGCGGTCATCTGTGGTCATCTGCGGTCAATTAATAAACAATACGTCAAAAACAGCCGGGGCGTTATCGTCTTTAACGGCTCCCCCGCCCTGCCACTGACCGGCTTTAATCCGAACTTCACGAAAATCGCCCAGCCCCGAACCGCCGTGATCGTCCTGCAATCCGGCTAAAACACTGATGCGCGTTTTGGCGTTTAATCCGGGCAACAGAGCTTTAGGTATCTGAAAACGAATTTGCTTTTGAGCCAAAAAGCCCAACGGATGGTTTTTATCCAGAGGAACAAATAATGCCACACGCTTGTTCTGCGCATCGCGCATTTCGAAGCCGCCGCCCACGTAAATTACGCGGTTAAAAGCTCTGGAGGCGGGCAGGCGGTAATGCGCGTTCCTTCCGATTTCACGCGAGGCGGAGCCGTCGAGTTGTTCGTCGTAAACGGCAACGGCTAAATAGCTTAGCTGAAAGCCGTATTCCGGATGCCATCCCGGATCGGTCAGATTGCGCAGGTCTATTCTAAATCCCCAGGTCGAATCGTTGTCGTACAGAGTAAAACTTTTAATATCCGCAATGCCCGAATCAAAAACTTTGTTTTGCGGATATCGGTACCTGCCGTTTGAGCCTTTATCGTCGTTTAATTTATCTTTTTTGTAAATAACCGTGGGACCGTTGTGTCCGAGGGGAAAAAAGACCTGAGCCGCTTTTAACAATGTAAACGGAAGATCGTGAATTACGGCAAATTTAAGATCGGGATCAACGGACGCCAATTTCCACACTCGTTTTGCTTTAACTGAATCCGCAGTGGAATCCATGGAAATGAATTCATACTCAAAATCAGTTCCGGAATCGGGCAAGAATATGGTAACGGGCAAAGAATCCTCCGGAAAAAGCACGAATCCGTCGATTCGTTCGTTCTTTAAACCGGAATGCAGATGAATTCGATAGCCTGTTTCGGTTTTACTTAATTGAACGTCCAGAAAGCCTTGTTTGTAGGGTAATCGGGAGCGAATGTTCGGAATTGCTTCGGACAGATGCGGTTTAAAGGTCACCTGATTTTTGTATGCCAGCGGACGGTAGCCCACAAAATCCTGATAAAAATTGCGCACAAACTCCGCCAGACTCCAGGCTTGCGAAACCGTTCCGGATATTTGCGGCTGGGATTTGCCTTTGCGCAATACAGGCTCCAGCAATTCGGAATAATTGGCGATGGCGTCATATCTCAGTATCTGCCTGGCTTCGTCCCCATAGAGCGCGCTCATAACCTGAAGCTGATCGAATTCCGCCTGAGAACTGATTGCCGGTCCCGCCAGCCAGGTCCAGATCAATCCGTTATGATAAGCGGCATCCGGAACGTAATAGGGCAGATAGTGATGATAGGGATGAAAATTGCGGTCTTTGAACCAAAGCGAAAGAACCCCGTGTTCGGTGACCAGATTTTCCGTGATTTTGCGGGCGACTTTAAACCGCTTTTCTTTGGAAAGAAGGGGCGGAATGTCGTCGATATCGGGTACGGTAAGCGCAAAAATCTGATTGGGACGCAATGAAAGATCCGGCGAATCGTCCGCGTTCAAATGATCGAACAGACATTCGCGTTGTTCGTCCCAAAAATACAGCTCGAAATTTTTTCTGACTTTTTCAGCCAATTGATTCCATTTTGTCGCCAGACCGGAGTCCTGCTTTAAAATGCGGGCGCTTTTAACGCCGATGTTCAGAGCCGTGTACCACAAAGCCTGAATTTCCACAGCCCGGTTTCCGCGCGGAGACCACGGTCCTTCCGATCCCACGGCATCCATCCAGGTTTCCGCGTCGCCGTGCCGCAAAAAGCCCAAACCGTCCGTACGTTTTTTGATCGCTCCTTCAATAGCTAAACGAACGACGGGAAACATCTCTTTCAGGAATTTCCGGTCGCCCGTGTACAAAAAATATTCGTACAACGAACGGATGAACCACCAGGTGCCGTCCGCTGTGTTGTAAATAACTTCGTTGTTGGTAATCCGATTTGGTATTCTTCCCAAACGTTTATCGGAACGATCTTTTAACTGAAACCGGGCGAAATTTCTTAAAATGGATTTTGCTTCGTCAAACTTACCGGTAACCAGCAGGGCGCCTGGAAGAGAAATAAACGTATCGCGCCCCCAGTAATTATTGAACCAGGGCAGTCCCGCCCAAATTCCGTCCCCCCGCTGCCGTGTGACCAGGGCATCCAGAGAAAGAACAGCCCATTTAAGCGCTTCCTGAAGCGGTTTGTTCGGAACTAAAAACGGGCTGCGGTTCAAAAGCCGCTTAAAGCGTTCTTTGCGTTTTTGAACAAGTTTTTCATATTTTTGAACGGTCTTTGCGGAAAGCGAATCCTGCAGTGAAGAATCCGCAAGACGCAGCAAAAACAAATGCTCTTTTTTTGCCGATCTCGAATAATCGATGACCAGAAATCCGTTTTCCGGAACCTGCGTTTCGAGAATTACTCTCGGTTGCTCAGGACCGATTTGAATTTCTTTTTTGCTTCCGCTTCCGATCGGATTTAAAGTAAAAAGGTCATCGTCGTCACGGACTTTTAGCCGGATCAGGATGGCGTTGAGCGAGTCCAGCAAAGTAAATTCTTCCAAAGTGCCGTCACGGTACAATCGCTCGAAACCGTAAGGATGGTATTTGAAGCGCTTGATTTCGGAGCGCAGCAGTTCGCGGTCATTCTTTAAAATCCTGTAATCGGTAAGAACATGAACTTCATCCACCGTCCAGCCTTCAAAACCGGTTTGATTGTATTGATGGGTGTTTCCGACAAAAAAACCCGCTGCTTTGTTCGTAAAAGTAAATTGGTGATTTTGACCGTCTTTAAGTACAATTTCCGGCAGAGATTGATTTTTAAGCGTAACCGGCTTTTTACGCACCGGTTTTTTCCGTTCCGGGAAGGAACAGAAAGTCATAATTGCCAGACTCAAAATCAAGGCAATTTGAAGGAAATTACGCATTGCAGGGATATTCGTTCATTAAATTTATACTTCCACTCCTAAAAATTTACGGGCTAAAATTCCGATAAAAAACGAAATAGCCGTCACGCTAAGACTGATGGCGATCATTTCGACAAAAATATGTTTAAAACTTAAACCTTTTACAATAGACACAAAAAATGAAAAGAACCAGATGATCAAGAGCACAAATACAAGAGTATTTAACATGGCAAAATAATAACGTTCAAAAACAAAGAACGGACCGATCAGCAATGTCACGGTAAAAATATAGGCGACCCCGGTGTAAAAAGAAGCGACCAGCGGATTTTGTCCCCCGGCTTCCGATTTTTTGGAAAGATATTCCGAGGCAGCCATGGAAAGCGAAGCCGCCACTCCGGTAATCAAGCCCGCCATTCCGATGAGGCGCGCGTTCTGCAAAGCCAGAGTGAATCCCGCCAAGGCTCCGGTTAATTCCACAAGAGCGTCGTTTAATCCCAAAACCATGGAGCCGATATACTCGATACGCCGCTCATCGATCATTTCCACCAGCATTTGTTCGTGATGAATTTCGTCTTCCATGACGGCTTTGGCTTCGGGAATTTCGTCGATAACCAGCGAATATTTTTTTTCAGCCTCTTCTTCGCCCTTTTCCATCATCTTTATGGTAAAAGTCAAGCCCAAAATACGCTCAATAATCAGGTACCTCCAGATGGCAAGGCGGTTGGGTTTGATTTTGACCCCTGTTTGTTCTTCCCAGAATTGATAATGTTTCAATTCGTCATCGGCAATTTGATTAAGAACCTCCCGGTTTTTGCCCTTGCTTCTTTTTGCCAACGCTTTGTACACATGGTATTCGGTAATTTCGATTTTCTGAAATTCAATAATCAACCGTTTTGTTTTTTCCGAGATCATGGATTTTCCCTTTCAGTAGTCCGGAATAATTTTACAACAAAACGTCTATTTTAAAAATTCCGCAAACCACTCGTGTACCGTTTTCCACCACAGGCGCGCATTCTGCGGTTTGGTCACAAAATGATCTTCGTCCGGGAAAAATAGTAAACGCGACTTCACGCCCTGACGCTGCAACGCCGTGAAAATCTGCAACCCCTGTGTGTAAGGCACGCGGTAATCGCGTTCGCCGTGAATCACCAGCATGGGTGTTTTAAATCTGCGGACGCGTTCCGGAGACGCGGGATTCCACTTTTGATAAAGCGACCCTTCGTCCCAGGGCGTTCCGTTAAATTCCCATT
>JAADIP010000082.1 GCA_013151275.1 Calditrichota bacterium
GCCGAAGGCAAGGGGGGCTTATTTTCAAGACGCACAGTCTATTAATTTCAATATTAATTCGTTAAGCGGAACTGGCTGCTGGTAACTTTGTAACTTTGTTACTCTGTCACTTTGTTACTTTGTTACTTTGTTACTCGTCACCCGTCACGTCTCAAAAAGCCGACGGTTTTAGGCGTAAACCGATGGTCTCGTCAAAACCAAACAGTAAATTCATGTTTTGAACCGCCTGTCCCGACGCGCCCTTGATCAGATTGTCGATCACGCTGACGATCAAAAGCCGGTCGTCGTGTTTGGCAAGGTAGAGCAAAGCCTTATTTGTGTTAACAACCTGTTTGACGTCCGGGCTGTCATTAACAATAAAAACAAAAGGATGCTCGTCGTAATACGAACGATACATCTCCCGAATATTCTCAAGCGGCTCCGAAACCTTTGTATAAACCGCGGCTAAGATGCCTCTGGTAAAACTTCCGCGCAGAGGAATAAACGCCATTTCTCCCTGCCACGCGGGATCGAAGTATTGCAGCGTTTTACGAATTTCCGCCAGATGCTGATGCGTGAACGGCTTGTAAACCGAAACATTGTTATTGCGCCAACTGTAATGCGAGGTCGTTTTTAAAGACTGTCCCGCACCTGTGGATCCGGTGATTGCGGAAACGTGCGCTTCATCCTTTAAAAGACCTTCTTTGGCAAGGGGAAGCAAAGCCAATTGAACAGCCGTGGCAAAACAACCGGGATTGGCGACGTAACCCGCTTTTCTGATTTCGTCCTTAAAAGCTTCGGGCAAACCGTAAACAAACGGATATTGATCGGGACTCTTTATTCGGAAATCCTGACTCAAATCAATAATTTTGATTTTAGGGTCAATCTTATTCTCGCTTAAAAATTTCCGCGATTCACCGTGCCCCATGCACAAAAAAAGAATATCCGCATCCTGATGAATTTCCCCTTCAAAGCGCAGATCGGTCTCTCCGATAAGATCGCTGTGCACTTCGGTCACCTGCCGTCCCTGCTGGCTTCTGCTGTAAACAAACCTCACATCGCACCACGGATGGTTGAGCAAAATTCTGAGCAGCTCTCCGCCCGTGTATCCCGCGCCTCCCACAATACCCGCGCGGATCATGGCTTCTTCTCCTTTTTTTCGTGAACCGTGCGGTAAATTCTGCTTTGATTCGCCATAATCTTGGCAAATCCGCGCACGTCGGCTCCGTCCCACTGATAGTTCATTTCGCCGTAAGCCGCAAATCGGCTGTCCATCAAATCATTCGGACTCTCTATCCCGAGAATTTCAAATCTGTAAGGATGCAGCCGGACAAAGACCTTCCCGTCCGCCACGGATTGAGTGTGTTCCAGAAACGCCTCGATATCGCGCATTACGGGATCGAAGTATTGACCCTCGTGCAGCAGCATTCCGTACCAGTTGGCTAACTGATCTTTCCAGTACAACTGCCATTTTGTGAGCACATGTTTTTCCAGCGTTTGATGCGCTTTGATGATCACCATGGGAGCGGCGGCTTCAAAACCTACCCTACCCTTGATGCCGATTATGGTATCGCCGATATGAATATCTCTTCCGATGCCGTAAGGAGAAACTAATTTTTCAAGCTCTTTAATTGCTTGCAAAGAATTTTCAAAGCGCGCGCCGTCAAAACCGACGAACTCCCCTTTTTCAAATTGTAATTCCAGATCTTTCGATTCCGTTTTGCTCGCTTTTGTAGGATAGGCGTTTTCCGGCAGGGGAAGGTCGGAACGCAAGGTCTCTTTTCCGCCCACGGACGTTCCCCACAAACCCTGGTTAACAGAGTAATCCGTCTGACTCCAATCCAATTTAACGCCCCGCTTTTTCAGGTAAGCGATTTCCTCATCGCGCGAAAGTTTCCGATCTCTCACGGGCGTCAAAATTTCCATTTCCGGCACAAGGATATTAAAGATCATGTCAAAGCGAACCTGATCGTTGCCCGCTCCCGTGCTGCCGTGAGCGATGTATTCCGATCCGATCTCTTTTGCGTAATCGGCAATAGCCATCGCCTGAAAAACACGCTCCGCGCTTACCGAAAGAGGGTAGGTTCCGTTTCTTAAAACATTGCCGTAAATCAAATAACGAATGCATCGGTCGTAATAGCGATCTTCGATATTCACGTTCCGGTGTTCTTTAACGCCGAGTGCTTTTGCCCTTTCCGAAATTTCCCGCATCTCCCTCTCGCTAAATCCGCCTGTATTGACGGTTACGGAGTACACTTCCAGATTGTGTTCGTTCGCCAGATATTCGGCGCAAAACGAGGTGTCAAGACCTCCGCTAAAGGCTAACGTTACTTTTTTCTTCATCGATTTGCTCGCTAATTTTTTGTTGATCTCTTTCTTTTTCCGCCGGATCATAGAGCATGGCGGTGCACAAACAATGTTTATAATTCGTTCGTTCCAGAATATCGTAATTCACACAGCTTTTACAGCCGTTCCAGAATTCCTGATCGTCGGTCAATTCGGAAAAGGTGACCGGACGATAACCCAGCCGGTAGTTTATTTTCATTACAGCCGGACTCGTGGTTATTCCGAATAGTTTGGCTTTGGGATATTTTTTTCGCGAAAGGTCAAAAGCCGCTTTTTTAATCAGTTTTCCGAGCCCCAATTCACGAAATTCGGGAGTCACGATCAGACCCGAATTGGCTACATAATTTTTTTCTTTTCCCCACGATTCGATGTAACAAAATCCGGCGAATTTTCCCTTGCGGGTAATGGCGATAACCGCCTTGCCCTCGCGCATTTTTGAGCGAATGTATTCCGGCTTCCGTTTGGCAATACCTGTTCCGCGGATTTTGGCGGCTTCTTCGATGGTTGCGCAAATATCGTCAGCGTATTCATAATGTTCTTCGGACGCGGTAAAAATAGTTACATGAGCGCTATTCGGTTGTTTCTTATCGGTCATTTCTCCTCCATGGAAAAAAAGATGTTATTTATTGTTAATATTTTTGAATCGAAAAAAAAACGGGCGTTGATCTCAGGATCGTCGCGGACCCCGAGGTCGGTGGGAAGAAAAAAGAGAATGGTGTTGTAGTAATGCGTGCATCATCATAACAAATCGATTTTTATTCTTGTTCTTGATTATGAATTTCCAGACAATATAAGGAATAGCGCAAAAAAAGCAAATTTTTTTGCATGAATATGCATTTTTATTCATTTAGTCGCATTTCGGGAAGAAGACGGCTCCTAGCAAAAAAGCCACCCCGAAAAATCGGAGTGGCTTTCGCTCTTGCTTCTTTCCTTAGAGGGGCGTGCTACTTCCTTGTGCATTAATTACTATCGGTGGTTTAGGGCATTGACTAAAATAATTACGACAAAATGGTCAATTGTTGTCACTTATCGATTTGTAATTTTTCCGGTTGATGTCTGGCAATGGTGCCCTCGACCATGTAAACCACGTCTTCGGCAATATTGGTGGCAAGATCGGCGATGCGTTCCAGATACCGCGAAACCGAAAGATACTGCAACAATATCGGAACCAGCTCCGGATTTTCCTTTACTTTGCGATCGATAATCTTGTACAACTGCCGATGCATGGCATCGATTTCGTCATCCATGGCGCAGACCAGTTTGGCATTCTCAATATTCAGATCGATTAACGAATTTAAACTTTGACGCAGCATTCTTTTGACCTTATCCGCCATTTCGCTGAAATCGAACGGTAACTGAACTTCGCTTAAATATTTCAATTCAAGCGCGCGTTGGGCGATATTTGCCGCCAGATCCCCTACCCGTTCAAGATCGTTATTAATTTTCAGAACCGAAATCACGTAGCGCAAATCGGTTGCAACCGGTTGATGAAGGGCTAATATTTTCAGGCAGTCGGTTTCCACTTCCACTTCCATTTCATCAACTTTGGCGTCATTCTCAATCACGTTTTTTGCCAGAGTTTCGTCCTTGCTTTTTAAAGCCCGAACCGCGTCGTACAACGCCTCTTCCACTATTGTACTTAAAGTTAAAATCTTTTTCTTTAATTTTTCCACATCACGTTGTAAATGCATGCTCATCTTTTTTATCTCCTGAGATCATCCGAATCTTCCGGTAATATAATTTTCGGTTTCTTTCTTTTTGGGATTGGTAAAAATCTGATTGGTTTTGCCGTATTCAACGATGTACCCCTTATAGAAAAAAGCGGTGTAATCCGAAATACGCGCCGCCTGCTGCATATTGTGCGTCACGATGACAATGGTGTAACGATTTTTAATAGATTCCACCAATTCTTCAATTTTTGCGGTCGCAATGGGATCGATAGCCGAGGTCGGTTCATCCATGAGCAAAATTTCCGGTTCCACGGCTATTGCCCTGGCGATGCAAAGCCGCTGCTGCTGTCCGCCGGAAAGAGCCGTACCCGGTTGATTCAATTTGTCTTTCACTTCGTCCCAGAGAGCCGAACGTTTTAAGGCTTCTTCGACGCGACCCGCTAATTCGCTTTTGTTCAGTTTGTAGTGAAGCCTAAGTCCGTAAGCCACATTCTCGAAAACAGACAAGGGGAAGGGAGTCGGTTTCTGAAAGATCATTCCCACGCGTTTCCGCAGTTTAATCAAATCGGTATCGGGAGACAGGATATTCACGCCGTCCAGCAGAACTTCGCCCTCAGCCCGTTGATCGCGGTACAATTCGTAAATTCGATTGTACACCCGTAAATGCGTGGATTTTCCGCAGCCCGACGGTCCGATGATCGCGGTTACCTTGCGGGGCGCAATTTCAATGTTATTTTCATATAGCGCCTGATTTTCGCCGTAAAAAAAATTCAGGTTACGGACAATGATTTTGCCCTCGCCCTTCTGGATTTCTCTTTCGTTCATTACTTCCAACTCTTTTCTGATTGTTGTAACCACTCTATCATTTCCTTTTTGTTACTCGTGCTTTTCGCGCAAGAAAAAACGTACAATCAACGTTGTGACCAACACCCCGAAAGTAATTAAAAACGAAGCGCCCCAGGCTGCGTTTTGCCAGTCGGAATAGGGGGACATGGCGTAATTGAAAATGGTCACCGTTAAATTGGCGGTTGCCCGCCCCAGGTTTTGAGGCCAGTAGGGACTATTTAACGCGGTAAACAACAAAGGAGCCGTTTCGCCGCTGATTCGGGCTACGGCTAACAGGGTACCGGTGATCAATCCCTTTCTGGCTGCTCTGAACACAACGTTTATGGTTACTTTCCACCGCGGCATGCCCAGCGCCAGAGCAGATTCTCTTAACGCGCTCGGGACCAGTTGCAGCATATCTTCCGTTGTGCGCGCCACCAACGGCAGCATCAAAATAGCCAGAGCCACTGCGCCGGCGTATCCGGAAAAATGTCCCAGCGGTCTGACTAAAATAGTATAGACAAAAATCCCGATAATGATTGAAGGCGTGCCCATTAAAATATTGGTGAAAAACCGAACCCATTGCGCGAACTTGGAATTTCCGCCAAATTCGCTCAAATAAATTCCCGCCAAAAAACCGAAAGGAACGCTGATTAACGTAGCCAGAACCGTGATTAACAGCGTGCCGACAATGGCGTTAGCCAAACCGCCGCCGCCCACCCCGGGCGGAGTAGGCAGCTCCGTAAAGAATCTCCAGTTTATAGCCCCGATGCCGCGGATAAGAACTTCGTAAGAAATCCATAATAAAATAAATAATCCCAGCATGGCGCTGGCGGCTGAAATAATGCGGATAATCAAATCAACAAGAATTCTCTTTTTTTCTGATTTCGGAATCATTGCACACCCATTGTTTTCTGAACTCTGCGTAACCATAATTGCGAGATAATCTGAATAATCAAAGTTACAAAGAAAAGCAGCAACCCAAGCTCGATTAAAGCGCTCAGGTACATCGGTTCGGCAGCCTCCGCAAATTCATTGGCAAGCGAGGCTGTAATACTGTTTGCCGGCGCGAATAAGGAAGTCGAAATGACGTGACTGTTGCCGATTACAAAGGTCACCGCCATGGTTTCTCCGATGGCGCGTCCGAGTCCGATGAATATTGCGCCGATCATTCCCTGAATGCCGTAACGAACCATTACCTTGACCATTTCCCAGGTAGTGGCTCCCATGCCCACCGCCGATTCTTTAACAACAGCGGGCACCATCGAAAATACTTCGCGCATTACCGAGCTGATATAGGGTAAAATCATAATCGCCAGAATAATGCCAGCCGTTAACATACCGATTCCCATCGGCGGACCCTGAAACAGAAACAGATTGCCGCTGATATTCTTAAAGAACGGTTGAACATATTTAGCCATTAAAGGAGCAAAAATAAACAATCCCCACATCCCGTAAATAATGCTGGGAATCGCGGCTAAAAGCTCAATTGCAATTCCGAAGAATCTGCTGATAGCCGGCGGCGCCATTTCCACAAGAAACAAGGCAATCACCAAACTCAAAGGCACGGCAATTACCATGGCGATTATTGTGGAAATAATGGTTCCGTAAAAACTGGAAAGCGCCCCGAATTCCTGACGCACCGGGTCCCAGATATTGGTGTAAAGAAATCGGAATCCGAATTTTTCGATGGATAATCTTGAGTTTAAGACCAATTCGATAACGATTAATGCCATCAAAACCAGAATAATTCCGGCTCCGATAAGAGTCAATAAACGAAAAAAACCGTCACTCCGGCTTTGTGTGCTTCGTTCCTGTAGAATCCTCATCTGACTTTCAGTCCTTCGCGCAGTTTGTAAGGTAAAGAGGACTTCCCAGGGAAGCCCTCTTTTGAAAATTATTTATCCCAAACGGGCTTCCCGTCCGTGGATTTAATTTCGTTTTTCCAGCTTGTTTCTATCAGAGTGTAAACTTTTGCCGGAACAGGAACATAATGCAGATTTTTAGCAAGTTCGCTGCCGAACCGGTAACACCAGTCAAAAAACTCCAGAACTGATTTTGCATGTTCTTTTTTCTTCTGAATTTTATGCATCAAAATAAAAGACGCGCCGGTAATGGGCCAAGACATCGCGCCGGGCTGATTGGTCAGCACCAGATAGTACCCGGGAGCGTTCGCCCAGTCTGCATTGGCTGCGGCAGCCTGAAAACTTTCGATAACGGGTTTGACAAAATTACCGTCTTTGTTCTGCAATTGAACATAGTTCATTTTATTCTGCAGAGCATAAGCGTATTCCACATAACCGATGGCTCCGTTAACATTTCTGACAAACGACGCCACGCCTTCGTTGCCTTTTCCCGCCACGCTGTTGGCACGGGGCCAGGCAACTGCTTTGCCGAATCCCACTTTTTCTTTCCAATCGGGAGAAATTTTTGATAAATAATTGGTAAAAATCCAGGTGGTTCCCGAACCGTCCGCGCGATGCACGGTGGTTATCGCTTCCTCGGGAAAATTCACATCGGGATTTAACTTTTTGAGTATCGGGTCGTTCCATTTGTTGATTTTTCCCAAATAGATGTCCGCCAATATCTGAGGAGTGAATTTAATGCTTCCTTCGGCAACGCCCTGCAAATTAACCACAGGCACAACCCCGCCAATGACCATGGGGAACTGGATCAAACCCGCCTGATCCAACTCTTCTTTGGTTAACGGAGCGTCCGATGCGCCGAAATCAACCGTCTTTGCCTTGATTTGAGCGACTCCGCCGCCGGAACCGATGGATTGATAGTTAATTTTAATGCCGGTCAATTTTTCGTATTTATAAGCCCATTGACCATAAATGGGATAAGGGAAAGTCGCTCCCGCTCCGTTGATCATTTCGACCTTTTTTGTTTTAACTCCGCCCTTTTCCGATTTACAGCTCGTCAAAGCAAGCGATAATACTACCAGAACAAGCAGCGCCGTGAAGGCGATCCGGAATGTCGTTCGTGTCATTTGTTCCTCCTATTTTAAATGAGTCTCATTTTCTTTTTTACACGGCTTATTTTAACTGACTTTTGTTAGGATTTTGTTAGTATTCCGTTAAATTTCTCAAAACGTGCTATTTTCCTTCTAAAAATTAAAAAACAGATTTTTTTGTAAGAAAATTTTTGTTAACTTTTGAACAAAGCAGAAAACGTTCAGGAAGGGGAAAAAGATGCCGTTGGTTCCGCAACACATTAAGGAATTAAAACCCTATCAGCCGGGAAAACCGATCGAAGAACTGAAACGTGAATTGGGTTTAACCAAAATCGTCAAACTTGCCTCAAACGAAAATCCCATCGGGGTTTCTCCCATGGCGCTGCAAGCCATGCAGGAATCTCTGTTAAACGTTAATCGCTATCCGAGTCCCGATAGCTACGTTCTGCGCAAAGCATTAGCCGAACGTTACGACGTGAAAATCGAAAACGTGTTTGCCGGTAACGGTTCGGAGGGAATCATCTCCATCATTATGCGCACTTTTCTTCTGGATGACGAAGAAGCCATCACTTCGCACGGTTCGTTTGTTACCTTTGACGTTCAGGCGCAATCCCGCGGCATCAAGCTCATCAGAACGCCGCTCAAAGACTACCGGATCGATCTGGAAGCCATTGCCGAACGAATCACGCCAAAAACCAAATTGATCTACCTGGCAAATCCCAACAACCCCACCGGCACGATCTTCACGGTAAGCGAATTTTTACGTTTTATCAACAAAGTGCCTCCGCGCGTGTTAGTGATTCTGGACGAAGCCTATTTTGAGTTTGCACATTACGAACCGGTTTATCCCGATTCCATGCAATACAGGCTCGACAATGTGATTACTTTGCGTACCTTTTCCAAGGCTTTTGGTTTGGCTGGCGTTCGCATCGGTTACGGCTTTGCACATGAGCATTTAATCGAAAACCTGATGAAAATAAAATTGACCTTTGAACCGAGCGCTCCGGCGCAGGCGGCGGCTGTGGCAGCCATGAAAGACGTGGATTTTCTGGAGAAGACTTTGCACAACAATCGCATCGGTAAACAATATTTTTACGATTTATTCGATCGCCTGGGTATTCCTTATTTAAAATCGTTTACCAATTTTGTTACGATCATTTTCGATTCAGAAAAACGCGTTAACACGATCTTTGAAAAATTGCTGAAAGAAGGGGTTATTGTTCGTCCCTTAAAATCTTTCGGTTTGCCGCACTGCATCCGCGTTTCCGTGGGGCTGCCGGAAGAAAACGAATTTTTTGCCAAGAAGTTGGAAAAAGCGCTTTGACCCGGAAGATGTACTTTCCCGAAAATAAAATTTTTAGGGAAGGTAAAGCTAAAACATGAAAACCGTTATCTCGGCTTCGAGAAGAACCGATATTCCGGCATTTTACCTTAACTGGTTTATCGATTCAGTCCGACAAGGCTGGGTTGAGGTGCGCAATCCCTTTTACCCGAAATCAGTACGCCGGGTGGATTTAACGCCTCAAAGCGTGAGCTGGATTGTGTTCTGGTCGCGTAATTACGGACATTTTTTAAAAAAACGTGAATTTTTCGACGCCTACCGACTGTTCTTCCATTTTACCATTCTGCCCCCTTCAATTCTCGAAAAGAGTCCCATGCCCGTGGAAAGGCAGTTGCAACAACTTGAGCAGTTGGTTAAGTTTTATTCCGCCGATCGAATCATCTGGCGCTATGATCCTCTGGTCTTTTGGAGCCGCGGTTCCGATATTCGTACAAACCATGATCCGAAAGCATTCACAAAACTGGCAAAAGAGATCTCGAATTTGGGCATAACCCGCTGCTACCTCAGCGTTGCTCAACCCTATTCGAAATTTCAAAAACGGTTGTCCCAAAAATTCCCCGATTTCAAATTAATCGATCAGCAGGATGAAATCGTTTTAAAAGCGGTTTCAGAATTGACCGCCGTCGCCCGCGAATTCGGTTTTCAACTTTACGCCTGTTGTAATGATTTTCTTTTGCGGATAAACGGTATTCAAAAGGCGCGCTGCATTGACGGATATTTGCTGAATCGCCTCTGCCCCCAGGAACCTGTAAGCGTGGCAAAAGCGCCTTCGCGGCAGGAATGCGGCTGCACGCGTTCCGTAGATATCGGCGACTATCGCAGGCAGCCCTGTTACTTCGGATGCATTTATTGTTACGCCAATCCGGTTTGGAAATGAATAAAAGTTTATTGATTAATATTGACAAACTATCTTGACACTATCTTAGCTTTTCCATAACTTTGTTACATGAATCGTGCCAATTTAATAAACGGGATGTAATTTATGATCAGTCTCTCACAGAACATGAAATTGAGTCTGGAACAACGTTTGACCCCCCAGCAGATTTTGCTTTCGACCCTGCTGCAATTGCCGTTGCTCAGTCTGGAACAAAGAATTAAAAGCGAATTGGAGATTAATCCTGTTCTGGAAGAGGGAGAGGAAGAAGATGAGGAGCAGGATGAAGAGTTAGAAGCTCCCGAAGAACCAAACGACGAAGAGGCTGAAAAAATCACCAAAGAGCTGGAGCTTTTGGATCAGAACCACAAGGATGACGAATACGATCACAAAGAGCTGGAAGAGGCGCAGGCAGACAGCGATCTTGAAAATTTCATTAACGATGAAGACGCCTACGAAATTCGCATTCCCAAAGATAAAAACGAAGAAGAATTCGAACGTCCCGAAATTCATAAACCCACCCTTCCGGAGCATCTTCTGGAACAGCTCCACATGATAGATCTGAACAACAAAGAACTCTCTATCGGCGAATATTTGATCTGGAATATTCGCGACGACGGATATCTGGACCCCAATCTGAATCTGGAAACCGTGGCTAAAATGTTTGAAACGGATTTAAAGACCGTTGAAAAAATTCTAAGGAAAATTCAGTTTTTGGATCCGACCGGCGTTGGCAGCCGCTCGCTTCAGGAGTGTTTGCTGGTCCAATTGGAAGAAAAGGGCGAGCAAGACACGATTGCCTATAAAATCATAAAAGATCATTTCGATGATTTCAAAAACAAGCGCTATCAAAAAATCATGGACGCGCTGGAGATAGGCAAAGATGAGCTTCAGAAAAGCATCGACGTAATTCTCAAGCTAAATCCCAAACCAGGCGAAGGCGATTTTGACACCCGCAGCAATTATGTTATTCCCGATTTTGTTGTGGAAAAGATAGACGACAAACTCGTGGTCAGTCTCAACGATTGGAACATCCCTCCCCTGCGCATCAGCAATATCTACAAAAAGATGTTAATGAACAGAAAAAAATACGATAAAGAAACCCGAAAATATATCCGCAAAAAGGTTGAATCGGCTCGCTGGTTTATAACTTCGATCTATCAAAGAAAGCTCACCATGTTAAAGGTAATGGAAGCGATTGTGGAGAAACAGCGGGAATTTTTTGAGAAAGGTCCGGAATACATTAAACCGCTGACCATGCGCGAGATTGCCGAAATAATCGATATGGACATTTCGACGGTGAGTCGTGTGGCAAACGGGAAATATGTTCAAACCGATTACGGCGTTTTTGAGTTAAAATACTTTTTCAACGAAAAAATCGAAAACGAAGACGGAGAAGAAATATCCACACGTAAAATAAAAAACCGTATTAAAGAGATTGTTGCCAACGAAGATCCGCATAAGCCATTGAGTGATGACAAAATTGCCCAGATGTTAAAAGAAGAGGGATTTCCCATTGCTCGTCGGACAGTGGCAAAATATCGTGAACAACTTCAGATTCCTGTGGCAAGATTACGAAAAGGATTGTAATTTTCACTCAATTTTTTCACCGCATTTGCCGATCAAACCGCTAATGTGTCATCCGGACGGATTCATGTTATCGCATTTGAACAAATTATGCGCTAACGAGTTACAGGAAATAATTCAATAAAGAAAAGGAACAGTAAAAATGCATGACGATGCTCCAATGATTATCCGTGCCACAACGATTTTAGGTATTCGCCATAAAGGGCAGGTGGCGCTTGCCGGTGACGGTCAGGTGACCCTCGGTAATACAGTAATGAAACATTCCGCCACTAAAATACGTCGTTTGTATAATCAGCAAATTTTAGCCGGTTTTGCCGGCGCGGCGGCGGACGCTTTTACTTTGTTTGAACGGTTCGAGAAAAAGCTTGACCAGTATTCGGGCAATTTGGCAAAAGCGGCGGTTGAACTGGCGAAAGACTGGAGAGCGGACAAATACCTGCGTCGTCTGGAAGCGCTTTTAGCCGTACTGGACAAAAAAAACACGTTTATTATCTCCGGCACGGGCGAGATTATCGAACCCGACGACGATATTGCCGCTATCGGTTCGGGCGGACCCTACGCGCTGGCTGCAGCCCGCAGTCTTGTGCGTCATTCCGACCTTAACGCCGAAGAGATTGCACGCGAGGCTTTAAAAATCGCGTCTGAAATTTGCATTTACACAAATGACAACATTCGGGTGGAGGTTCTGTAATGGAAGAAAACAAAAAAAGACTATTGTCCGGCAACACCGTTAAAAAAATGGCTGAATTAACGCCAAAACAAATCGTTAAAGAATTAGATAAGTACATCATCGGGCAGGACAAAGCAAAAAAGATGGTCGCCATTGCCCTGCGTAACCGCTGGCGCAGACAACAGGTTCGTCCCGAATTACGCGAAGAGATTATGCCCAATAATATTATTCTGATCGGACCCACCGGCGTCGGAAAAACCGAAATAAGCAGACGCCTCGCCAAACTTGCCAGAGCGCCCTTCCTTAAAATAGAAGCCTCCAAATTTACGGAGGTGGGCTATGTGGGTCGCGATGTGGAATCGATAATCCGCGATCTGGTTGAAATCGGCGTGCAGATGGTTCGTGAAGAAAAAACAAAAGCCGTTGAAACCAAAGCCCGGGAACACGCCATCGAGCGGATTCTGGACATCCTTTTACCGCCTATTTCCCACAAACCGAAACCCGTGGGCGAAATGCAGGAAGACGATGAGCTGGAACTCCGTCACCAGCGAACCCGCGAAAAATTAAGACAACAATTGCTTGCCGGACAATTAAACGACCGCATGGTTGAAATCGACACCCCGGCTGATAGTATGCCAATGATGCAAATTTTTTCTCCCATGGGCATCGAAGAGATGGGTCTGAACATTCAGGATCTCTTTGGCGGATTAATGCCCAAAAAAGTTAAAAAACGCCGTACCACGGTCGCCGAAGCCCTTAAAATTCTGACGCAGCAGGAAGCGCAAAAGCTGGTTGATATGGAAGAGGTCATTCGCATCGCCATCCACCGGGTTGAAAATTCGGGCATCGTCTTTCTGGACGAAATCGATAAAATTGCCGGAGGATCAAGCGGTAAACACGGTCCCGATGTATCCAGAGAAGGCGTTCAGCGCGACTTACTGCCTGTGGTCGAGGGAACATCGGTATTGACCAAGTACGGCATGGTCAAAACCGATCATATTCTGTTTATTGCCGCGGGCGCTTTTCATGTGAGCAAACCGTCAGATTTGATACCCGAGCTGCAGGGTCGGTTTCCCATTCGCGTGGAACTAAACAGTTTAACCGAAGATGATTTTGTGCGAATTTTAACCGAACCCAAAAACGCCCTTATTATCCAGTATCAGGCAATGCTCGAAACCGAGGGCGTAAAACTATCCTTTACCGACGACGCCATTCACGAAATAGCACGCATCGCCACCATGGTCAACTCACGATCGGAAAACATCGGCGCGCGCAGATTGCACACAATTATGTCAACATTACTGGAAGAAATTCTGTTTGAAATTCCCGAGAAGAAGAAGGAGAAAATTGTAATCGACAAAAAGATGGTTTCCGACACGCTGCAATCGATTGTGGAGGATGAAGACCTGAGCAGATATATCCTGTAAGGTATAGGGGTTAAGAGTTAAGGGTTAAGGGTTACCTTGTTCCTTGTCCCTTGTTAAGTGGCTTCTCTATTCATCGTAATGCGTAATGCGTAATGCGTAATGCGTAATGCGTGATGCGTTATCATCACCATCGCTCAAAATCTTAAATAATTCAGTCAAATTATTTTTTGAAGAATAAAAAAACATCTACTTCCTTACAAAAAACATTTTACTATCTTC
>JAADIP010000182.1 GCA_013151275.1 Calditrichota bacterium
TTTTAAAAACCATTCCCGGACCCGGAAAAATCTGGCTATTGGACCGGTGGAGCGAAGACATCTATCAGTTTTCTTACGATCTGCAGCATAAATTCAAAACACATTACGCAATCTGGATTCCGCAGGAAATGGCTTTTGACAAAAAACGCGGCTTGGCTTTAATTACCTATCCGCTTTACCATTATGCCGAATTGTTAAGCCTGCAAACGGGAGCCTTAATCGAGGAAGTTACGGATATCAGATATCCTTATGCCTGCGCTTACGAACCGGTTCAAAAAAGTTTCTGGATTACCGACTCCACCGGCGCGCTCTACAAATATTTTCCTTTGAACAATGAAGCGCCGGTTCTGTTGGATAATCGACTGCAAAAGCCGGCGCAAATCGTCTTTGATTTCAGCGGCAGGGCTTATGTTCTGGATAAACGGCAGAACACGATCTTCGTTTACACGCTCACCGGGAACAAAGAAAAGTCCGTCCGCAGCTTCGACGATCAACCTTTTAATAATCTTATTTTTCTTGATCGGAACCGGAACGGCACGCAACTTTATTTTATCGATAAAAATGGCGATGAATGTAATTTATACCGATATTCGACTTTGACGGATAGCATTGAACAAATTTATAAATCGCCTTTTTTGTCCATTATACGAGAAAGTCCTGTTGACCGGACGCTGTGGGTTGCCGAAAACGAGAAACAAACAGCAAAAATTATGCAACTTTCTTATGCGGGAATACGTCTGAAAACACTGACCGGTTTTAAATATATTCAGGATTTTATCATTAATTATTACAACGGAAACCTTATTATCGCAGATCGGGGCGCTCACAAACTTTTGCATATTCGACCCGACGGAAGCTTAATTGGCGTTTATTCCGACGCGCCGTACCCATATAAGGTTTATATCGAATGAAACGAATACAAGTAACAAGGCACATTTTACTCGGATTGATTGTTTCAATCAATTTAATCACTTTCTTTTCGGATTTATTAAATCTTAAAACTTTAGGTTTTTTCAACAGTCTGGAATATTTGCACGAGGGACTTTGCTCGTTTAGCGTATGGTTGGTTTATCTTTACCTTAGCAGATTCAAAATTTTTAACGAAACCGACGTTAAAAAAAATCTGAAGTACATTATTTTAAATCTGGTTTCGGTTTATGCTCTGGTTTTTATTTTAAAATTAATTTTTAATCCCACTTTTATCGTAATGGATTTTCCCCCGCAAAGCGATAATTTAAAATCTATTATCTTTGCAAATATCGTCTCGTTTATCGGCACATTTTCAATGATCGGCTTCATTTTATCGCTTCGGAATTTAATTCTTTACAAGTATAAAAAAAGAACCAAATTATATTTCTACATCACCCTTGTACTGGTCGCCGTTACCGCCTTATTGACCGTGATGCTGAAAGCGCCTTTAGACCTTACTTTTAAAGGCTCGGGAATTTACAACAACACCGTCTTCAGCGTTGTGTTGTCTTTTTTGATAATGTTGGGAATACGCAATAGCTGGATTACCTATCTCACCCGTAAGGAAAAATACTATTATCTTTTTGTTTCGTTTTTGTTTTTATGGGCAATCTCTTACCTTTTTGATTATGCGTATGAATTACCGATCCCCTATCACAGTCTTGCTTTGGGCGTATTTATTAATACCACCTGGTTTTTTCTGTTATTCTATTCGTTTTTTGCGGCTTTGTACCTGTTGTTGCAACTGCCGACAGCCCGCGTTTTTGAACGTAAAATGCGCGAGGTCGCCAGTCTGCAAAATTTGAGCCGGGCAATTTCCGTGGAGCTCGACCGGAACAAACTCTCCGCATTGATTACGAATCTGATTATCGAAGTTACCGGTTCGCATTACACATGGATCGAATTAGTGGATCCGGACGATCATCAGTTAAAAGTTGCGGCAACCAAAAATCTCTCTTTTACCGAAACATCGAAACTGGAACGCGGCAATATTCGCCAATTAAGCGCTCAAATTATGGAAGAAAAAAAGCCTTATGTTTTTAACGATCTGGAAAAGGAATCGAAACAAAATTATTTTTCGGGTTTAAAAACCTCCGTGGCTTCTTTGGTGGGCGTTCCGATTATCGGCGCCAATGAACAGTTTTTCGGAATTCTGTACGCCGCCAAATCAAACACCTTTGGTTTTGATCCGGATGACGTCAATTTACTGGAAGCCTTTGCCAATCAGGTGGCGATAGCGCTGGAAAACGCGGACTTGATGAAAAAATCATTGGAACGCGAACGATTGGAAAGGGAGCTGCAAATCGCACGGGAAGTTCAGCTTCGTCTGCTGCCACAAACAAAACCGAAACTCCGGCATTACACTCTGGAAACCTTAACCATTACCGCTTACGAAGTGGGAGGCGATTACTATGACTTTTTCTATGAAGAAGATCATAATTTAGGAATTGTGATAGGCGATGTAAGCGGAAAGGGCACCTCCGCCGCTTTTTACATGGCGGAAGCAAAAGGCATTATTCAATCGATCGCCAAACAGGTTCATTCGCCCAGGGAAATTTTATGCCACGCCAATAATGTGTTAAGCGAATCACTGGAAAAGAAATCATTTATCACCCTGTTAATCGCTAATATCGATTCAAAAAACAATCAAATGCGATTTGCCAGAGCGGGACATTGTCCGGTCATCCATTTTAAAGAAGACGAGAAAAAGGTGGAAATGTACCAGCCTTCGGGAATTGCCGTCGGACTTGATCAGGGTCCCATATTCGAGAAAATGCTGGAGGAGCAAACGTTGTCTATTAATCAGGGCGACGTGTTGCTTTTTTACACGGACGGTCTTTCCGAAGCAATGAATAAAAATAACGAGGAGTACGGCGAAGAGCGTTTAGCGCAGATTCTGATGAAAAACGGACAACAATCCGTTGAAACGCTGACGAAAATTCTCATTGACGATATTTTCAAATTCGTCGAAAACCAAAGTTTACATGACGATTTAACATTGATTCTTTTAAAACGAACAGAGTAAAAGACAATAAACTACAGAAAGTGGGAGGACGTGAATGAACGGATTTCAAGTTAGGCATGTTGCCAAAGACGACGTTTCCATTCTTTACCTTTCGGGCTTTTTGGATGCACATACCGTACCTCAATTCGAAAACGCTCTGGAAGAAGTGATTAAGAAAAAACGCTATAAAATTGTCGTGAATTTTAAAGACCTTGATTACATCAGCAGCGCGGGATTAGGAGTATTTATGGGCTTTATCGAAGAGGTTCGGGCTAACGGAGGCGATATCAAGCTTTCCAATCTTTCCAAAAGGGTTTACAAGGTATTCGATTTGTTGGGTTTCCCGGCATTGTTTGAAATTTATGACGACGAACAAGAAGCCTGTTCCAAATTTTAAACGGGCAAATTAAGCAACTTTTTTTTTATTCATACGAAATAATAAATATGAAGAATATGAAACAAACAGTAAAAAAGAAATACCGATTGAAAATATCGGCAGCCACGGAAAATCTTGAAATTATTCGGGATTTTATAAACCGGCTGGCAAAAAAAGCCGGCTTTAATGACGAGCAAGTGGATCAAATCGAACTTTCGGTGGATGAAGCCTGCACAAATGTCATTAAGCATGCCTATAAATACGACGCCCGCAAGATGATTGAAATCGATGTCTTTATCGATCCCGAAAAAATTGAGATTATGATTACGGATCGCGGGAACGGATTTGATTTATCCAAATTAGCCAAACCCAAACTTGATGAATTTATCAAGCACGCCCGCCCGGGAGGATTGGGAATTCATCTGATGAAAAAGCTGATGGATAAGGTTAAATTCAACATCGAGCCGGGCAAAAAAACTCAGGTCAGCTTAATCAAATATCGAAGTCAAAAAGGTTCAAAAAAATGAAGCTTTCTTATTTGGGCAGCTTTAGAGAGCGCCATAAAAACGAATTGCAAAGCGACGAATTAGACAAACGGTTGCTGGAACTCTCGGCTTTGTTTGAATTAAGCCAGCTTTTAAACTCTTCGCTCAATCTGAAATCCATTCTCGATAATATTTTGCTGATCCCCATGGGCAGAATGATGCTCAGCCGCGGAATCGGTCTTCTTAAAAAAGAAAACGATCAGTTCAAAATCGTAAACGTCAAAGGAGTTTCCAAGGACTGGCTTGACAAAACCGTCGAAATTCGCAACTTTCCCGATGAACCGCTGCTTGTCTCGGAATTTGAATCGGATTTTAAATGGGTCGGTTTTTTTAAGGAGCTGCAAATTGAACTGCTTTTGCCGCTGCTTTTCCAGGACGAAAACAAAGGCATTATCGGTTTCAGCAGAAAATTAAACGCCCAGCCTTTTACAATAGACGAAATCGATTTTTTGTCTTCGTTAAGCAACATCGCCGCGCAGGCTATTGAAAACGCTTTAATGTTCGAACAACTGAAAAAATTAAACCGCTCTCTTGATCAAAAAATTCAAGAGCTTAACACCTTGTTCGAAATCGGAAAAGAGCTCAATCAAATTTTTGACGAACCTGGAATTCTCAAACAGCTTTCTTTTTCGTTAATGGGACAAATGCTGGTCAACCAGTTTTTTATCGTTCTGAGAAAAAAATCCGAATGGCAATTGGCTTTTAACAAAGGTTCCCTTTTCCCGCAAGCCGCGTGTAAAAAGGTATTGTCCTTCTGCGATCAGTTAAGCTCGCTTAAGGAGCCTCTGATGGTACACGATGAATCCGATTATTCGGGATTGAAAAAGCTGAAAATCCAGCTCGTGGTTCCCATGGATATTAAGGGAAAGGTCGAGGGATTCATCTTTTTGGGTCCGCGCATGGATCAAAAGCCTTACGATCAACTGCAACTGGAATTTATTTCCACTCTGGCTAATATCGCCATGATATCCATTGAAAATTCCCGTCTGATTCAGGAAACGATTGAGAAGGAACGGTTGGAAGAAGAGCTCAATATCGCGCGCAGCATTCAGGACCGCTTGCTTCCTTCGGGGATTCCCGCCGTTACCGATTATGATATTCACGGTTTAAACATTCCCAGTAAACAAGTGGGCGGAGATTATTTTGATATTATCCGGTTGAACGAAGAAGAGATTATCTTCACCATCGCGGATGTTTCGGGAAAAGGAACGCCCGCCGCGCTTTTAATGTCCAATTTGCAAGCCGGATTGCACACCCTTTGCGACGAACACTACACGCTGGCGCAAATCACTTCCAAATTAAATCAACTCATTTTTCGAAATACTTCCGTGGAACACTTTATCACCTTTTTTATTCTCAAACTGAATTGCCCTACCGGAAAGTTCGAATATGTCAACGCCGGACACAACCCGCCTTACATCCTGCATCCCGATCAATCGATTACAGAATTGCTGACTGGCGGCTTGATTTTAGGCGTGATGCAGAATGTGTCTTACGAAATGGGATACGGACAATTTAACCGCGGCGACCTTTTGCTCATGTTCACCGACGGCGTGACGGAATGCATGGATCCCGATCAAAACGATTTTTCGGAACAAAGAGTTATTGAATTTTTAAAGACACACGGGAATAAACTTTCCAGCAAAGCCTTTAACGAACTGTTGGTAGAGCGTCTCGATCAATTTGCCGGCGGGTTTCCGCAGATGGACGATATCACCCTGTTAACCGTCAAGCGCCTCTGATTGCTGTTGGATTCTATCCTTTGTTGAATATTTATTTCTTTTTCTCTAAATTCGCCCATAAACCATGGGGGTGAATTTGACTGCTCGGAAATTTTTTGAAACTGTTTTAATCTATCTTTCTGCACTGGTTCTCTTTGTATTTTTCGATTATTTTTTTCATAAACTAACCGATTCGGTATTTCTGACATTTACGATTACCATTTTTCTGCTGATCGTCTTTCAACCTTTTATTCTGAAAATTATCAGAAAATTTCTTTTAAGAAAATCCTATCTTCTCACGACCCGCGCCCAGAGAATTCTGGAGAAATTAAACAACGACTTAAACAAAGCAACCCGCTACGACGAAGTTACCAAAGACCTGTTTGAAACTTTCAAACAACTTTTCGGCGATATTCCGCACATTTTTTACATCCTCGAAGACGATAAATACTATCCCGGGCATTACTTCAATGTCCAAGATTCCGAATTAATAGCATTCGATTTAAAGACGGAATATTTAAAAGACGTTGACTTAAACGAACTGATCGTTAAAAATTTTGAGAACACCTCTTTACCTCCCGAATTCATTCAAAGAGCAAAAGCAGCCGATTTAACCACGATTTTACCGTTTCGCGGTCATACTCACATATTCGCCTTTCTGCTGATTAACCACCAAAGAATCCCGTTCTTCGGCGATTGGGACGCCTGGAAATTGATGGAAAAAATTCAAAAAAAAGCAGGACTTATTCTGGAAAACACCGCCTTAATCCTCGATCTGGAACACCGAAATTATCAAACCAGAAAACTTCTGGAAGTCGGGCAGAAGATCCTCTCTTCTTTTGACATCAAAACCATTCTCGATTTTATTTTAATCACGTTGAAAAAGGTCGCTCATTACGATGCCGCCGCTATTTTCCTTCTCGATAAAACCGGCAAACAACTGTTAAACACCAGTTATGACGGCTACAATCCCGATACCATCGAAAATATGCACCTTAAAGTGGGACAGGGCTCGTGCGGATGGGTGGTACAAAGCAGGCAGATCGAAGTTATTGACGATGTGCGAAACGCCAGGCATTATTATCCACTGCGCCGGGAAACGCGCTCCCAGTGTTCGATACCCCTGATTTTTGACGATAAGGTTTTGGGCGTTATTTGCCTTGAAAGCAACCGATTAGCCTATTTTAACAAGCAGTTGGTCGATCTTTTGCAACTGTTTGCACAGATGGCTTCCATCGCCATCCATAACGCCCATCAGTTTAAAATTATGTTAGATAAGCAGGCATTGGAGCACGAACTCATCAACGCCGGTAAAATTCAAAAAGCGCTTTTGGTGCAACGATTTCCCAGCATAAGGCATCTCTCCATTACCGCCATGAATATTCCGAGTAAAATCGTCAGCGGAGACCTTTACGATATCATCAAATACGATGATCATACGGTTGGTATTGCCATTGCCGATGTGGTGGGGAAGGGCGCTCCGGCTGCCATTACCATGGCTCTGGTTTTAGCCGGATTGCGCAGCCAAAAGCAGTTTTTTATGACCGCCTGCGATATTGTCTATCGTTTAAACAACCTTCTCTACGAAAGCACCATCGAAGGGAATTATGTCTCCTTTTTTTACGCTTTAATCTCTACGGAAAAAAAACGCATTATCTTTACCAATGCCGGGCATAACCCGCCGATTTTAATACACCGCGACGGAACCATTACTTTTCTGCAAACCGGCGGAATCGTTATCGGATTTCAGCCCAATATCGAATACAAACAGGAAGAACTTGAATTTAAACCAGGAGATATTATTTTACTTTATACCGACGGCATCACGGAGGCTATGAATGCAGCCGAAGAAGAATTCGGACAGGAACGTCTTATTGATCTTTTATTACGGCATAAAAATAAAAACGTGTACGAAATTCGCCAGATAATCGTTCAAAAGGTGCGCGAATTTACCGGTAAGGAAACCATGGAAGACGATATGACCTTACTTCTTTGTAAATACGAGTGAGCGTAAGGACTATGAATCAGAAAAGGAAAAAAATCCTGTATATCGAAGACGATCCCGACGCCCGCGCTTTGATGGGCGATATTATCCGCCATCAGGGTTACATTTACGTCGAAGCGGGTCGCGGATTGGAAGGCATTCGTCTGGCTAAACAGCACAAACCCGATTTGATATTAGTCGATCTTATGCTGCCGGATATGCAGGGTTCGGAAGTGACCACTCACCTTAAAAGTCTGCCCGAGTTAAAAAACACTCCCATCATCGCGTTAACGGGCGCAACTCAAAAGAATGTGCGGGAATATGTTCTGGCGGCGGGTTGCGACGGCTACATTAGCAAACCCATTAATGTTAACGAATTCATTTTTAAGTTAGAAGAGTTCCTCGCCGGTAAAAGAGAATCGGTTCCGCCGGAGTTTGAAAAAGAATTTCTCCAGCGCTACAACTTAGAGCTGGTTCAGCGTTTAAAACGCAAAGTTACCGAACTTGAAAGTTTAAATGAAAATCTTTCCCGTCTGAACACCGACTTAATCGCTTCACGCGAAGAGTTGGCTCGTTATAACGATCTGTTGTTTTACCTGAACTCATTGGCTAATTATTTACGCACTCTGAACGATCCGCAAAAATTACTCGACGTTCTTCCGGAGAAAATTGTCGAAGGGCTGCAAGTTGAGCGGTGTGTGCTTTTTCGCCATGATCCCGAGAAAAAAATAATCACGCCTTGTTCTTCTTACGGAAATTTTAACGGGAAATTGCGGGAGGTTGAGCTTCCGTTCAGCAAACAATTGCTTAAACTGATCCGCGGGGAAGGCGGGTTGCTATGGATAAAAGATTCTCACCAATTGATTGAAGACAGCCTGCAAAAAATCGGCGACTTTTTTCAGTCGTCAAATTTTATTTTGAGTTATTTGCAGGAACTGGGGCGTCAGGATTTACACTATTCATTCGAAAACAAAGAAGCCCAGGAAGAGGTCGGCAGCCATATCAAAATTGACGAACAGTTTGTGGTTTACATTGACAAAAATAAAAACGGCGAAAAATTTGCCACCTATGAAATTCGTATTTTAAAATCCTTTCTGCAATCGGTCGCCGTTATTTATGAGAACATGCAGCTTTTTGATCAGTTAAGAAATCTGTACAAAATTAAATCAGAAGAAGCGATCCGCGACGGTTTGACCAATGTCTTTAACTACCGATACTTTATTCGCGAGCTTAAAAAGGAAGTCGCCCGTACCAAACGTTACAAAACTCCGTTTACATTATTGATGCTTGATATCGACTATTTTAAGAACTACAACGATTTGCACGGTCACGTGGAAGGCGATAATATTTTAAAAGCCATCAGCCGTTTGCTTGAACTTAATACCCGTTCAACGGATGTTGTCGCCCGCTACGGCGGAGAAGAATTTGCCATTATTCTCCCCGGCATTACCAAAGAAGAAGCGCTGCCCCTGGCTGAAAAATTACGGACATTAATCAAAAACTATTCTTTCCCCGATAAAATTCATTCTCTTCCCTGCAAATTGACCATAAGCATCGGCGTGGCTTCATGCCCGGAGGACAGCGACGACCCTATTGAGCTGGTAAAAATGGCAGACAGCGCTCTTTACCAGGCAAAGCAAAGCGGCAGAGATCGGGTTTGTGTTTTTAAGTCGGAGAAAAAACAAACTACGGCATCTTCAAAATCGTTGAAAAAATAACGTTCCCGATAAATTATCGCTTCATTCTTTCGAAATCTTCCGATAGTGGTTAATAATCTGCTCCCGCACATTGGCGATTAATTCGTTCCTTGTCTCAAAGGAATATTTTGTCGTATCCACGGGATCGAGAAAATAAACGTGTATTGTTCCTCTGTTCAGCCGTTTGGATTTTTTTTTCATTATTTGTAAAGAACCGCTAAAAACCATCGGCACTATGGGCAGCCCCGATTTCAAAGCCAAAATAAAGCCCCCTTTTTTGAAGGGCTTAATTTCACCGGTTTCGCTGCGTGTGCCTTCGGGAAAGATAAGAACCGACACTCCCTTTTGTAAAGTTTCCACGGCTTCGTTAATCGTTTTCCGAGCCTCTTTGCTGTTTCCGCGATCGATGGGAATCATGCCCACCGCGCGCATTCCCTGAGCAAATATCGGAACGCGAAAGAGTTCCTTTTTGGCGATAAAACGCATTGTGCCGGGAATAGACACCACCCCGGCTAAAATATCGAATGTGCCCTGATGGTTGGCGATAAAGATATAAGGTTGATCCGGATTAAGCTTTTCTTTGCCGTAAACTTTTACTTTTACGCCGGCAACTTTTAATATGCTCTTTGCCCAAAATCGAATAACCCGGTTTACTGTTTCGGAAAAGGGATTGAATATCCCGACCGCTATGGAAGCCAACGAACAAACAATAGTTTGAAAACCGGCAAAGATATAAGCCCAAATAGTCCGCAACATTTTGCTAACCTTTATTTGTTATATTATCACTGAAATTCTTGCTTTTTTGGCATAACCTGTTAAGCGTTAAGGGTTAAGCGTGTAAGCGGCATCTCCATTCACGTATCACCGGCTTAACTGCTTTCCGCTTTCTGCTTTCTGACACTCATTTTTAACTCCAAATTAAACAACTAAATCTATAAACCCTGTAACCTTGCCACTCTCAAACCCTTAACCAATAACTATTCATTATGGTATTTACGACGAATAACATCCTTACCGTTCATATATTTTCGCAAAACGCCGGGTACGATTACCGTTCCTTCGTCGGTCTGGTAAGTTTCGAGCAAAGAAACCATCAAACGCGACGTTGCCAGCCCGGAACCGTTTAAAGTGTGCACATACTGCGGTTTAGCCCCCTTTTCGGGTCGGAAACGAATATTGGCTCTCCGAGCCTGAAAATCTTCAAAATTACTGACGCTTGACGCTTCTAACCATTTATCCTCGGCGGGAGACCAGGTTTCGATGTCATAGCATTTGGCGGCGGCAAAACTCAGATCGCCCGAACACAGCAATAAAACACGGTAAGGAATTTCCAGCAGTTCGAGAATTTCGCAGGCTTCCCGTAATAGTTTTTCATGAAAATCGTACGACTCTTCCGGACGCACAAAGTTTACCATTTCCACTTTATTAAACTGGTGTACGCGTAAAAATCCGCGGGTTTCTTTTCCGTAAGAGCCCGCCTCTCTTCTGAAACAGGCGGAATAAGCCACATATTTAACGGGAAGCTCATCAACCTCGATGATTTCATTTCGATGCAAATTGGTGACGGGAACTTCGGCGGTCGGGATTAAAAACAGATCGTCTTTTTCGGCATGGTACATATCTTCTTCCAATTTCGGAAGCTGCCCGGTGCCAAACATGCTTTCCCTATTAACCAGAAAAGGCGGAAAAATTTCGGTGTAGCCATGTTTATCAATATGCAAATCCAACATAAAGTTAATCAAAGCCCGCTCCAGACGCGCGCCGTCGCCCTTGTACACGGGAAAGCCGCTTCCGCTGATTTTGCCTCCGCGTTTAAAATCGAGAATATCCAGCCGTTCACCCAACTCAAGATGGTTCATGGGCTTAAAATCAAACTGCGGAATTTCTCCCCAGCGTTTTACTTCCACATTCTGGCTGGCGTCCGCGCCGCGCGGCGTGGAGGCGTGAGGCAGATTGGGAATCCGGCTGGTCTCTTTATCGAGTTCTTCCTCAATCCGTTTTAATCGGTCGTCCAACTCTTTTATTTCTTCCGAAATCCGGCGCGTGTATTCAATGATTTCCGAGACGTCCTTGCCTTCCTTTTTGTACCTGGCTACCTTCTGCGAATTTTCATTGCGTTGTTTTTTTAATCTTTCCACATTTTGAATGATCTCGCGGCGGGCGGCGTCGAGCTCCAGAATTCGATCCACGTCGCCTATTTCACCTTTGGCAATAATTCCTTCTTTTACCTTTTCGGGATTTTCTCGTATGAATTTTAAATCTAACATGCTCTCTTCCTTCTTTATCCGTTATTGCTTAATTTCAGAGTACTTTTTCGGCATCAGTCTCCGTTTTAAAATGAGTTCAAATTTAACCAAGCTGACTACCTATCGCAAGCCGATTAAAAAAGGGAAAAAATTTTCCCTTGCATAAATTGAGAATTTTGCTATATTACACAGGACAATTAAGCTTAATTTAACGGAGGGAAATCCGCCGCTTCACCTTGTTACCAAATTCTTATCTATTAATTTATCGGAGGTGTAACATGGTGAAGAATCCCCTTAAACCCCACATACCGGATTCCGTCTTTCAATTTCTCATCGAACATAATCTGCTCAGAGAAAAAGGTGTGCGCGATTTTCAAATCCGCCAGCGCTTCAGAGAATTGAAACGTCAATATTCTACCCAAAGAACGCTTGAGATTTTGCAAGAAGAATATCCCTACCTGCAATACGAAACCATCCGCAAGATTATCTATCAAAAAAGCGAACCGCGCTCGCCCGAGTATTTCTATCTTTTCTAAAACAAGAACAAAACAAAATGCCATTGCTGTGTTAATGTAATAGCAATGGCATTTTTTAATGATTCGAATTGCCGTGAAAGTTAGCCGCTTAATCTTCGGGCAAACGCCGCATACAGAGCCGGAATTACATTCAAAGAGAAAAAAATACCCGTAACCATCCCGCCGATTAAAGTAATGGCAAAGGGCTGATGAATTTTTGAACCGATGCCAAAACCGATGGCAGCCGGCAAAAGAGCCAGCATTGTGGTAAGTCCGGTCATTAAAATAGGTCGGGTACGCAGATGCACCGCTTGCAGCAAAGCTTGTTCCACCGTCATGTTTTCTTTTCGACGCAGACGATTGACCATATCAATCAGGATTATGGCGTTATTTACAGATACGCCCACAAGGGTTAACAGACCTATGCCCACCGAAATATTCAGCGTTTGTCGGGTCAGCAGCAAAGCCGTAAACACCCCGATAAAATCCAAAGGTATCTTTAACAAGATGACAAAGGGCTGCCAAAAAGAATTGAACTGCAAATAGAGCAGCAGGTAAACAAAAACGACGGCGGCAAAAATTACAAGAGCAAATGAGCGAATACTTTTTAACAAAGTTTGATACTGCCCGCGAATCCGATAGCTGTATCCCGGCGGAAACATTACCGATTTCAGATTTTGTTTCAGACGGGAAACCACAGTCCATAACTTTCCTTCGGGCTCCGCAATCAGCGTTACTTCGCGCTGTCCGTTCAGATGGGTAATTGTCGGCGAAACTTCCCGAATGCGTACGTTTGCCAGGCGGTTCAACGGCAGATATCTTCCCTTTTGCGTACGAACAGGCAGATTCATCAGTTTTTCAATGTTGTTACGGTCTGCTTTTGGTAAACGCAGGAAAACGGACACGGGGGACTGCTCTTTTACAAAACGAGCCACAACCCGACCGCGAAAAGCCAAAGATAATTGCCGCATCAATTGTCCGGCGTTTAGTCCGTAATATGCTAATTGCGCGCGTTTGGGCGTCACCTCAATTTGCGGAACGGTAAATTGCGCATTGTTGATGATGTTGTTCAGTCCGCCGCTTTGGCGCATGTTTATTTCCACGCGTTTTGCCAGACTGCGCAAAGTGTCCAAATTATCGCCGGAGACCGAAACGCCGAAAAAAGCCGGCAATCCGCTAAAGCTCTCGTCGATTTTTTCCTGCGTGGGTTGATGATACAGCAACACCACGCCGTCCAGCGACGAGAACTTCTCTTTTAACCGGGTTATTATCGCAGCGATGTTTTGGGTGCGCAGCTTTTGGGGTTTCATCTTTACCAGAAGTTCGCCTTTATTGACATCTTCGATATAATAGGTCCCTTCGGGCGAGCCTATTCTCAGATAGATATTATCCACATCCGGGATTTTACGAATTTCGCCGATCAGTTGTTCTGCCACCCGGTACGATTCACCGAGAGAAACGCCGGGGCGCAATACGTATTCCAATAATAAAGCTCCTTCGTCGATGGAGGGCATCACTCTGATATTGTTTAGTAAAATCACTAAGACGCCGCCCACCACAAACAGCAGAGTCAAACCGCCGAACATGCTTTTTTTGTATCGCATGCCGAACCGAAAACAGCGGTCATTCAAAGAAATGAATCGCTTGAGAAAAACAGGCGTTACCGCGGTGATTTTTTTGATTTTCCCTTTGCGGTTCATCAGAG
>JAADIP010000223.1:0-1545 GCA_013151275.1 Calditrichota bacterium
GAAGATAGTAAAATGTTTTTTGTAAGGAAGTAGATGTTTTTTTATTCTTCAAAAAATAATTTGACTGAATTATTTAAGATTTTGAGCGATGACGGAGATAACTCATTACGCATTACGCATTACGATGACCGGAGAAGTTAACGATTAACCCTTAACCCTTATACGCTTAACGAATTTAAACGTCGGAGTAAAAAATGAACAAATTTTTAATTATCGGTTTGGGAATTTTCGGACGCGAATTGGCGGTAAGTTTGATCGAAAAAGGCGCTGAAGTAATTGCCGTGGACCAAAAAATGGAATTGGTCGAAGAGATACAGGATCAGGTAACTTACGCCATTCGTCTGGATGCTATGGACGAAAAAGCTCTCGGCAGCATCGGCGTCGAAGATATTGATGTGGGGGTCGTCTGCATCGGAGAGAATTTTGAATCGAATTTGTTAGCCGCGGTGCATTTGAAAAAATTGGGTGTAAAAACCGTAATCGCCAGATCCTCGAATCCGACCCAGGCAAAAATTTTACAGGCGGTGGGAGTTGATCTGGTCATTACTCCGGAAATGGAAGCAGCCGAGCGGTTATCGTATCGTCTGATGCATCAGGGATTGTTGGATATTACTTACATCGGCGGAGAAACCGTTGCCGCAAAAATTCAGGTTCCGGAGGTGTTTGTCGGAAAAACGCCGGCTGAATTGGAGCTAAGATCAAAATTCGGCGTTAACCTGATAGCTATTCATACTCCGCAGGAGGGAAAAGACGGAAGACAATTGCCTCCGATTATTAACAACAATCCCGACGCCAATACGATTTTCAAAGAAAATGATGTTCTTGTTTTGATCGGAAGAAATCGGGATTTGCAGAAGATAACCAAACTTCATAACAAGTAAATAATGTCGGAAATTAATATTTTGTAAAAAACCCAAATTTTACTTGACTTTAAAACTTTGAAAGAATAAATTTGCGTCCACTTCAGAATAGTAAAGCGCGCCTGTAGCTCAATTGGATAGAGCGTTGGATTCCGGTTCCAAAGGTTGGGGGTTCGATTCCCTCCAGGCGCACAAATTGATACAGGTTTAACGCACAGGTCGGTAATTTAGAAATTGGAGCAAGAAGCGCAAAAAAGAATTTATGGCTACGGTTATTTAATCGCCGATTTTTATTGTCGTAATCTTCTTACCCGATCCCTTCGCCTATCGATAGAAACAGATTTACTAAAAATTCTGTTAACTAATTTAACTAAAAAAGGAAAATAAAAGAGGCATCTATGGCTGATAAGATTACCCCACGCAAAGTTGACTATTCACGCTGGTACACCGATGTTGTATTACAGGCAAAATTAGCCGATTATTCCCCGGTTAAAGGTGCGATGGTCATTCGTCCCAACGGTTACGCTATCTGGGAAATGATTCAACAAAATCTGGACCGCATGTTTAAGGAAACCGGTCATGTAAATGCCTATTTTCCGTTGCTCATTCCCGAAAGTTTTATGCGCAAAGAAGCCGAGCATGTGGAAGGCTTTTCTCCCGAATGCGCTATTGTGACTATCGGCGG
>JAADIP010000223.1:1588-23505 GCA_013151275.1 Calditrichota bacterium
TCCGAAACGATTATCTGGAGCATGTACAAAAAGTGGATAATGAGCTATCGCGATTTACCGATTCTTATTAATCAGTGGGCAAACGTAATGCGCTGGGAACTGCGGACAAGGCTGTTTTTAAGAACTTCCGAATTTTTATGGCAAGAGGGTCACACGGCTCACGCCACTTACCAAGAAGCCGAGGAAGAAGCGCTTAAAATCTTAAAAATCTACAAAACATTTGCGGAAGAATATCTGGCGATTCCCGTAATTGCGGGTAAAAAAAGCGAAGCCGAAAAATTTGCCGGCGCTTTGCACACCTATTCCATCGAAGCCATGATGCAGGATCGGAAAGCGCTGCAAGCCGGAACGTCGCATAATCTGGGACAAAATTTTGCCAAGGCTTTTGATGTTAAATTTCAGGACAAAGACGGAAAACTGCAGTACGTCTGGGCAACTTCGTGGGGAGTAAGCACCCGTCTGGTGGGCGCATTGATTATGACCCACGCCGATGATAACGGTTTGGTATTGCCTCCTAAAATCGCCCAGCGGCAAATTGTCATCGTTCCGATTTGGAGAGGCGAAGATGAGAAAAAACAGGTTCTGAGTTACGCTAACGAGGTAAAAGAGACGCTCGGTAAAGAATTTACGGTTATCCTCGACGATCGCGACCAGTATAAGCCGGGTTACAAATTCGCGGAATGGGAATTGCAGGGCATCCCGGTGCGTTTGGAAATAGGTCCTAAAGACGTGGCTAAAAACGGCATGGTCATGGTACGCAGAGATTTGATGAAAAAAGAATTTATCCCGAAAAACGGGGTTTTGGAAACCGTCCGCGAAACGCTTGAAAGAATGCAAAAAGAGATGCTGGAAAATGCCCGTAAGTTTCAGCAAGAGTTTACGCATATTGTGGATGACTATAAAGATTTTAAGAAAACAATAGAAGAAGAAGGCGGTTTTGTAAAAAGCCACTGGTGCGCTAATCCCGAATGCGAAGCCAAAATTAAAGACGATACCAAAGCGACTATTCGGAATATTCCCTTTGAACGGGAACAGGAAAAAGGCAAGTGTATTATCTGCGGATCCGAATCGGAAGGCAGGGTAATTTTTGCAAAAGCGTATTAACGATTAATAAATAAGGAAAAAGGCTTCCCGAAAAAACCTTAAATGAAAAGGAATTAAGGAAGAAACTTTTTAAATCCATTGACGTTACCAAGTTGATGTAAACCAAATAAAGAAAAAACATTATGTACAATAACGGACCTTATCGGCTTCGCCCGGGCGGAATGTTGCCGCCCGCTGTAAAGAACATTATTTTTGCCAACGCGATCTTCTGGTTTATGATGCTAATGAATTATGGGCTAAGAAACTTTATGCTGCAACAATTTGCCCTGGATCGGATTGGCGTCGTCTATCAGTTTAAAGTCTGGCAGCTTGTTACTTACATGTTTTTGCATGACCCCAACGGATTCATGCATATCTTTTTAAATATGTTGTTCTTATGGATGTTTGGCGCGGAGCTGGAGCGTGAATGGGGCACCCGCGAATTTTTAAAATATTATTTTATTACCGGGATAGGCGCCGGAATCTTAAACATCGTTCTTTCTTCAAGCCCCACAATCGGAGCCTCGGGCGCTGTTTACGGCGTTATGCTTGCTTATGCCCTGCGTTACCCAAATCGCTACATTTACATCTACTTCTTGTTTCCGGTTAAAATTAAGTACTTTATGGCTTTTCTGGCGCTGATCTCATTCTTTTCCACATTTGGGTCTTATGGCGACGGCATTGCTCACGCCGCTCATCTCGGCGGTATTGTAATCGGATATATCTACTTAAAATACTGGTATCTGTTTTACAAAATCAAAGATAGCTTTAGTCAAATAAAAACCAAAACCGACCGCACCAGAATGAAATACACAAAAGGAGGCGGCGAAGACAAGGTGGAATATTATCGAAGAGTGATCGACGAGTTATTAGACAAAATTAACCGCGTAGGTTACTTGAATTTAACGGAAGAAGAAAAAAAGCTTTTGGAGGAGGGGAGTAATTACCTCAGAAAGCACGACAAAAAAAATTATAATTAGATACAGGCTTTCTTTTGTAAGGAGGTGAAACTTATGAGTTATCATGAGAACTTAACTTGTGGGTGCTCGGATTGCCATTATAATCATGATGCGCTTTGCTACAAAGAATCCATTACATTGGATTTGAACGGTACTTGCGAAGATATGGTTACTTGCGACGATTTTGATTGTCAGGATTGTGAATTTTTCGATTTCTGCAAAAAAGAGAAAAAATACAATTCCACGGCGTTTACATCCAATGAGGATTATTATAACGAAGATGAATATTAATCCGTCATTTATTTAAAAAAATCCGCTGGTCAGGCGGATTTTTTTTATTGTAACGGATAGGAGTAAATTCGATATGTTTTGTAAAGTTCCGAACCAAAGGTCTGAATTGCGCTGTTCATCGGATGATTATCTTCTAATATCCATGAAAGCTCGCCCCCGATGTACCCCTTTTTATCGGCGCGCTGAATAGTCTCGATGTAAAAAATCGCTCCCAGTCCGAGATGCTGATATTTCCGCTTAACCCCAAGCGTTATGACCCGCACGGTCTTAATCTTTTTCATTCCGAATAATAATTTGAAAATACCAAAGGGAAGCAGACGACCGTTGGGGATTTTTTGTAAAATTTCGTTTAGGTTGGGTATGGTTAAAATAAATGCGATCGGTTCGTCGCCCTTTTCGGCAAGAATCAAGAGGTCTTCGTCAACAATGGGTTTCAGTTGGTCCGCCAGATGGTCGATTTCGGCGTCGGTGAACGGCACAAAGCCCCAATTTTTACTCCAGGCGTCATTATAAATCTCTTTTATCAGTTTCACTTCCTGATCGAGTTTTTTTAAATTTGCCGTTCGGAAGGTAATGCTGTGCCGCTCTTTTATTTTTTCCGCCACCCGTATCATTTTTTCGGAAATATTTTTTAAAGCCATTTCCGTGGAAAGCAGCCATGCGTAAAGATCTTTAGCCTTGGTCTGCCCGAAGCCCTCGACCAGAGCGGGGTAATAGTCGGGATTGTGCGTCATCATGATATAAGGAGGGGTATCGAAGCCTTTGATGAGTAAACCGCATTCATCGTTTGTTGAGGGATTCATGGGACCGAGCATGGAATCGAGACCCTTCCCCTTTAGCCAGTCAGCCGCGGCTTGAAAAAGAGCGTTCGCCACCTGTTGATCGTTGATCGATTCGAAAAATCCCCAAAAGCCTGTCTTGTCGTTGTGGAAGCGGTTGTGATTGTCGTTTTTAATCGCCGCTATTCTGCCCACAATCTCGCCGTCTTTTTTCGCTAAAAAAAGTTCAGCTTCGGCGTGCTGGAAAAACGGATTTTTCTTGGGGTTTAACATATCCGCACGTTCCATGCGCAGCGGGCTGACCCAATTGGGCGTATTTGCGTTAATCTTCCATTCAAAGTCAATGAATTGCTTCCGTTCTTTCTTTGTGCGAACGGCAAAAACTTCGACAGCCATTTTTTAAATCCTCATATTAAATAAGACCGATTTCCTTTCCGACGCGATGAGTGATCTCCAGGATTTTCTCCAGATCTTCATCGGTGTGGGTTGACATAAAACTGGTGCGGATTAGCGCCTGATCCGGAGCGACAGCCGGACTGATAACGGCATTGGAGTAAACCCCTTCTTCAAACAATCGCTTCCAGAAATAGAATGTTTTGTCGTCGTCACGGATGTAGATGGGAATAATCGGGGTGTCCTTACTGGCGCCGATGTCGAATCCCAGATTCTTAAACTCTCTGCGCATTATTTCGCTGATTTCACGTAACCGCTGCATGTGTTCGGGTTCGTTTTCGATAATTTCCAATGTTTTTATTACGGCGGCTGTGGCGGCGGGCGTGGGCGCAGCGGAAAAAATCAATGAGCTGGCATGGTGTTTAATGTAATCGATAACATATTGCGGACCGGCGACAAATCCCCCGATTGAAGCCAGAGATTTACTGAAAGTACTCATGACAATATCGACATGGTCTTCCAATCCCAAATATTCGCAGGCGCCGCGACCGTGATCTCCCAAAACTCCGAGTCCGTGGGCTTCGTCGATGTAAATTTGAGCGTTATATTTTTGAGCAAGAGGAATAATCTCTCCCAGTTTGACGATGTCGCCTTCCATACTGAAAACACCGTCGCAAACAATTAATTTGGGCGTTTCGGGCTCCAGCTGCGAAAGAACCCGTTCTAAACTTTGCATGTCGTTATGCATAAACCGTTTGATCTGAACCCCAACCGCGGCGCGCGTACCCGCATAAATGGAAGCGTGGTCGGATTTGTCAAGGATGATGTATTCGTCCTTTCCCACCAGGGTGGAAATTCCGCCCAGATTAGCCATGTAACCGGTACTGAAAATTAACGCCGCTTCGCGGTTCATAAAAGCGGCTAATTTTTCTTCCAACTGACGATGGAGATCAAGCGTTCCGTTCAAAAACCGCGATCCCGAACAACTGGTGCCGTAACAACGCGTTGCTTCGATTGCAGCCTCGATTACCCGCGGGTCATGCGTTAATCCCAGATAATTATTGGATCCGATCATTATGATTTCACGACCTTCCATGAAAACCCTGGGACCGTCGTTGCCCGACAGAGAACGAAAATAAGGATAAATTCCCGCTTCGATTGTTTCCTTAGCCCGTGTGAACTTGCGACACTTTTCAAAAATATCCAATTAAACCTCCAGCCCTTTTTAGAACATATCAAAGTTTACAAATTTTAAGATTAAATGAAATCTTAATATATGCAAAAAATACCAATTATTAAAGATTGCAAATTTTAATTAACTTTTTTAATATATGTTTTCTTAATAAATAAAGCAAAATCACCTTTCAAAGGAGTAAACAGGTGAATGTTTTTTTGACCGGCGCAACGGGATTTATCGGAAGCCATTTAGCCGAGGATTTGCTCGATAAGGGGTTTAATGTCCGGGCTTTATTGCGAACTTCCAGCAGTTTACGCTGGATTGCGGATTTAAAACTGGATTGCTATTACGCTAATATTTTTGATAGTCAAAGCCTGCTGCCCGGTTTGAAGGACGTCGATATCGTAATTCATTCCGCCGGGTTGACCAAGGCGCTTAAAAACGAAGACTACTACCGCGTCAATTTCGAAGGCACAAAAAATCTTATCGATACGATAATAGAAAACAAATTACCGCTAAAACGATTCGTTTTAATCAGCTCCCAGGCAGCCGCGGGTCCCGCAAGTTCGATGCAGCCCGTTACCGAAAACGATGAACCGCATCCGGTAAGCGAATACGGCAAAAGTAAATTGATGGCGGAACAGTATGTTTTGCGGCAAAGTGATAAACTTCCGGTTACAATCATTCGTCCGCCCGCCGTTTACGGACCGAGGGACACGGACGTGTTTCAATTTTTTAAAACCGTCAAAAAGGGGATCATCCCAAAATGGCAGAACCGCGATAAATATTTGAGCTTTGTGTATGTAAAGGACCTGGTGAAAGGAATTATTATCGCGGCGCAGCATCCGAAAGCCGAAGGACAAATCTATTTTATTGCCGAACCCAGACCGCATTCATGGGAAGAGCTTGCCCGCGAAGCGTTGAAGTTTTTTGACAAAAAAGCCTTGCAGGTGCCCGTACCCCTCGGATTGATCAAAGGGATCGCTTTTCTTTCCGAGCAGTGGAGCAGAGTTACGCATAAACCCTCGATTATCAACCAACAAAAGGTCGCCGAGCTTTTGCCCGATTTTTGGATTTGTTCGCCTAAAAAAATTAAAGAACAATTAAAATTCGAAGCAAAAACAGCTTTGAGCGAAGGAGTTAAACAAACATTGCAGTGGTATCTTGATAACCAATGGCTATAAAGAAAACTGGTTCAAAGAATGGTTCGGCGAAGAGTACATTCAGGTTTATTCTCACCGCAACGAAGAAGAGGCTCGTCGGGTCGTTGAACTGATTAAAAAAACGCTTCCCTTGAATAAACACAGTTTCATACTGGATGCAGCCTGCGGAAACGGACGACATAGCTGTAATCTTGCCAGGTTTTCCAGACACGTGGTCGGCATTGACCTTTCAAAAGCTTTACTCGTTTTGGCAAAAGAGCAATGCTCCCATTCGCAAAAGCCGCCTTTTGTTCAGGCGGATATTCGCTTTCTTCCCTTCGGACGGTCTTTTGACGCGGCGCTCAGCCTGTTCACGTCATTTGGGTATTTCTTAAGCGACGAAGAAAACTTAAAGGTTCTGTCGGAATTCTGGCGGGTTCTTAAAACAGGCGGCGTCTTATTTTTCGATTATTTAAATAAACCGCATGTCATCAAAAATTTGAAAAATCGCACGGAGAAAACCATATCCGGAATGCGGATCATCGAAAACAGAAAAATTGTCAGGAACAGGGTTGATAAGCAGATCATTATTGAACAGAACGGAAAAAGACGGTATTTTTACGAGTCGGTGCGACTGTACGGATTGGACGAACTGAAAATGTTGATGGAGAAGGCGAACTTCCGGATCGAAAAAGTTTTGGGAGATTACCTCGGAAGCGATTATACCGAAGACAGTCCGCGTTTAATTGTAATAGCAAAAAAGAAATGAAGCCATGAATCCCGTTTTTGAAGCCTATTTAAAAGAAGCCGATTCCGTCAAAGAATTTTTCGGGCAGCCGTTAAAACCCGATTGGCGTCAAGCGGCAAACCGGATTAACAATCAGAACCGCCGGTTTGCTTTGGATGAATTGATCGCCCAGAACCAAGGGCTTGCAAATGAAAAGGCAAAGCGCTATCTAAAATGGTTAAAAAACGAAAAGCCGTTGATCGTTATTACCGGTCAGCAACTGGGAATTTTTATTTCGCCTCTTTACACTGTTTTAAAAGCGCTTACAACGGTTGCTCTGGCGGAACATCTGAACAGATCGCTTCCTGATTCAAAATTCGTTCCCGTGTTCTGGCTGGAAGGCGAAGATCATGATTTTGAGGAGATAAATTCCGCCTTCTTTTTTGACAAATCCAATCAATTAACAAAATTCACAATAGAAAATAAATCGGGCGACAGGTTGCCGGTTTCGCAGAGAATCCTTCCCGGCGACATGCGCGAAAAAATAGATGAGCTGGAAAGCAGGCTGCAATCCACGGAATTCACACAGCCTCTTTTTGAGCTGTTGCGCGAATTTTACAAACCGGGAAATTCGTGGATAAACAGTTTTAAAGAACATCTCAATTACCTGCTTCGGGAATTCGGAATTTTGACGTTCGATCCCACCGACGGAGCGGTTAAACAAAAAAGTCTGCCCTTTTTTGAGCAGATTATTGAGGAGAACGAGCGGATTGTTCAACGTTTTGAAAATCAAACGAATAATTTGACGTCAAAGGGATTTCCGGCTCAGGTTAAAATTCTTAAAGACCGCGCTTATCTGTTTTACAAACAAAACGGCAGCGAACGTTTACCGGTGCTGAAATCGGGCGGGAGCAAATTCAGAATCGGAGACGGCGGAGAGGAGCTCTCTGGAGAATCTTTCAAGAAGCTGATTCGGGAAAATCCCGATTGGATCTCCTCAACTGTGCTGACGCGTCCCCTGTGGCAAAGCTATCTTTTGCCGGTGATTTCTTATGCGGCGGGACCGGCTGAAATTGCCTATTGGGCGCAGACCCGTGCGGCTTTTGATTTTCTAAAAATTCCCATGCCTCATTTGCAACCGCGTTTTTCCGCCACGTTAATCGAGCCGCGGATTAGCCGCATGCTCCGGAAATACGGGCTTGAGCCGGAATCCGCCGACCGGGATGTCAACCGCTGGATAAAAGAAGCGATCGGTCAAAAATATTTGAATCCCCTTTGGGAAGAGGGAGCGTCGCTGCGCCGGATTCTGAAAGAATTCAAAAAGAAATACGAAGATTTTATTCAGGATATCGATTCCACGTTAAAACCGGTTGTGGGCAAATCATTTAACAATATGGAAAAGACGCTGGAGAATCTGGAAAATCGTCTGACGCGCTCGGCAAAACAAAAAGAAACACTGATGGTCAATCAATTGCAAACCATTCATCAATTCATTCTTCCGCGCGGCGAATTGCAGGAACGGATTTTGAGCAGTCTTTATTTCAGCAATAAATTCGGAGATGACTGGCTGCAAAAAATTTACGAGAAAATTGATCTTGAAACATGGAAACACGAATATGTGGATTTATGATTTATGATTTATGATTTATGATTTATGATTTTGTGGACAGAAAATCAAAAGCCGAATATTGATTGTTGAAAATACACAAAGCAAGAAAAAATAAAAGAGGCAAAAAACTTAAGGGTTGATTTTTGAAGGCGCGGATCGTTTTCAGCATAAATTTTAAATAATTAAAGTTGTGGAAACTTATGAAATCAAAAAAACAGAATTCCAAGACTCTGTTGGACGAAATAAAAAAATTCCGAAGTCACAAATACTTCTGGGTCGCGGGGCTTTTGCTTTTGGGGCTTTCGGGATTGATTATCCCCATTTTACCCGGCTTTTTGTTTATCATTTTAGCCCTTGCTCTGATACGTCCCGGTTGGATGGCAAAAATCAGGAAATATTTGAAAAAAAGATCGGTTTAATCAACGCTTAAAGTGGATTGTCGTTTAGCTTTTGTCAATGAATGTTTGTGCCCGCTCTAAAAAAGATCCGTCATTGTCATTTCGATGAGCGCAGCGAAGAGAAATCTTTGCTTTTGTGGGAGTTAAAAGATTTCTCTCCCGCATTGGCGGGATCGAAATGACAGAACAAGATGATAAGCACACAAAGAAGTCACCAAGCGCACAGGGAATAATAAAGTAATTAAAATTGAAAAATAAACAAGTTATCCTATTTTTAGAGCTAAGAATCAAAAAACTCAAATTAATCTGCGAAATCTGTGGAATCAGCTTAATCTGCGGTCAAAATTGCAATAGGAAACAGCTTCTCTTATTAAGGCACTGAAAATCCAAATAATCAAAAATTAATCAGCGACATCAGCGTAATCAGGTTAATCTGTGGTCCGGAATCAGCGTAATCTGTGGTCATATTTTTCATTCAGGAAAGGAATCATCGAGTTAATGACCGCAATTTCAAAAGAAGCGCTGCGTGTAAGGAGATTGCGGGTTAAAATTCCGAAAGCGCCTTCGTTCGAGCGCACGTCGTTTTTTCCGCTGAACTCGTCGATCACTTCCGCCAATTCTCTTTGTTCTTCGTAAAGAGCCTTTATGATTTTTTCCGGAAGATTTAAAGCAGGCGAACTTCCCAAATATCCTTTTTCGCCGTTGCAGGCAAAGACCCAGTTTTGCAGAAAGTATTGCGATTTGCCGAAAAGAGAGGGTGAGGCGAGGGGAAAGACGCCGCCTTCCAATCCGAGCGCAATATCCAGATCCGGAATGTTTTCAAAAACAAAACGCGCTCTTTGAATGGCGCCTTCGACAATCTGTTCCAAAGAAAGGGGCATGTCGGGAATTGTTGTTTGTGTGGGAATGGCGGTAAATTCCGTCCGGTCGGGTACGCCGGAAGAAAATGCCTGTTGCAGTTTACCAAAGGCGCTTTTTACGGCTGATAATTTTGCCTTGTTTGTGGAGCCGATTCCGATTTTCATTTTTTCAGAGTGTCTGGTTCCGCAGGAATCTCCGTTTTGGATGTGTCCGCCGGCGATTCTTCTGTTTCGGTACTTTCTTTCAAATATTCCTCGAATGCGGGGACTTTCTGCGATTCTTCTACCTCCGGAGTCGCTTCGCTTTTTTCGGGAGTAGCCGGTTTTCCCAATCGACTTTTGTAAACTTCCAAAGAATCGCTGAACGTGGAAAGCTCGGCTGTATTTTGCGGATCTTGCATTTTAATTTGCGCCAGAACAGCGAACGGAGATTCCGGGTTTTTATCCACGATTTCCTGATAATTCTTTATCGCTTCGTCCAATTGACCCAATTTGGCTTCAACCAGGGCTTTTCGGTACAGCGCCTGCGTTTTAGCCTCTTTGTCTTTACTGTCTTTGTACTTAATTGCTTTTTCGTAATATTCAATGGCTTTTTGGTAATCGAGCGTATCGTTGCCTGATGTTCCCGGATTAAAGAGCGCCGCCTGCTCGTAGAATTTTCCGAGCTGAATATAAATGGCGGGAACTCGTTCGGGAATCAGATTCTCCTTCAGCAATTGAAGCAAGACATCCATTTGTTTTTCGTATTTTTCCAATTTGTTGTAGCATTCGGCTATCTTCAGTTTAGCGTCCACGTCGAGGTCTGAGGTGGGATAAAAAATCAACAGACGTTGATAGGTGTCCAATGCTTGTTCGTACTTACCCTGAGCAAATAACATATCGCCCGCCTGAATAATTTCCTCGGGAGAGCGGGTTTCTTTTAAGGTAGCCTCTTTATTTGATCCACAGGCTAAAAGAGCAATGAAAACCATGAACATCATTGAACTAATAATTAATTTTTTCATTGTTAACTCCCGGGCTTTATTGCCACCCTTGATCTAATCTTTTATCTCATGCTAAAACGAGATAAAGTCAAAGTATGCTAATGCCGTTAATTTAGGATAAATCCGATTTAAATCATAATTTTATTTTTGAAATTATATCTTCTTCGTTTAAAGTCAATAGCTGCCGGTCGCGCATAATCCAATTTCCGTCGATCATAACATGCCGGACGTCGGCGGTCTGTGTCGTATAAATCAGTTTGGCGTAAATATTTTCGTCAGGAATGGAATGAACTTGATTTCTTTTTATGAAAACAATATCGGCTTTTTTACCGGGTTCGATACTTCCTATTTCTTTGTCCATCCCGAGAGCCCTCGCGCCCTCGATTGTCGCCAGCCTGAACACATCCGGCGCGGGCATAGCTTCCGGTCCGTGAAGATGTTTTTGAATGAGACCGGCAAGACGCATTTCGGTGAAAATGTTGAGATTGTTGTTACACGGCGCGCCGTCTGCGCCCAACGAAGCATTGATGCCGCGGTTCAAATAATCCGGAACGGGCGCGATTCCCGAACCCAGTTTGAGATTTGCCGACGGGCAGTGCAATACTTTAACATCGTTCTTTTTCATTATCTTTCGATCGGTTTCATTTGTCCAGATGCAATGCGCCAGACAGAGACGCGCCTCGGTCAGTCCGAAATGGTCGAATACCTCGATATTGCTCATTCCGAAACGCTGCCGCACCAATTCGATTTCGGTTTTGTTTTCCGAAGCGTGGGAATGAATAATAACATCGTATCGGCGGGCAAGCTCCGATAGTTGTTTTAAAAGCTCATCCGAGCTGGATAAAACAAATCTCGGTGAAAAGGCGTAACGGATCCGGTTGTCGCCGTAACCGTGCCATTTTTTCAACAGATCAAGACTTTCGCGCAGCGCTTTATCCGCGCTTTCGAGCAGGATTTCAGGACCTTCGCCGTAATCCATCAGCATCTTTCCGCACACGGCGCGCATTCCGCTTTCGGCAATGCTTTCGAACAGAACCTCCGCATGGCGGACAATACCGATGTCCATGATGGTTGTCGTGCCGCAGCGAAACAGCTCGGCTAAACTTAATTGCGCGCTCAATCGAAGCGACTGCGGAGTATGATTCGCCTCGCCCGGCAAAATTACGGAGGATAGCCAGTCTAATAAAGACATGTCTTCCGCCATGTTTCTGAATAAGGTCTGCGCCAGGTGAATATGTGTTTGAACAAAGCCAGGAACAATGATGAAATCATCGGCGTAAAAGACCTCTGTGTCCTTAACCGAAAGGCGCGAATCGACGGATTGAATACGGTTTCCTTCGATCAAAATATCGCCGCGCAGAATATCCATGCGCGGATTAACAGTGACGATTAAGCCGTTTTTGATTAAAATTTTTTGATTATTCATAATTTCCTGTGAAATAGTAACATAGCTAAAATTTAAAGGAAGCGATAATAAGTGGCAAATAAAATTATATGCAAAAATAGTGAAATTTATAACTTTTACTTGACTTCAATTTAGTGATTTTTTAGTTTGCAGCATTTAAATGAGAACAATCCAAAAATATAAAAAGGAGAAGTGTCATGAGTATCAAAGTAGCCATCAATGGGTTCGGTAGAATCGGCAGATTAGTTTTTAAAGCCGCTTTTGAGGATAAAGACATAGAATTCGTAGCCATTAACGATTTAACCGATGCCAAGACTTTAGCGCATTTGTTAAAATACGACTCGATACACGGTCGTTTTCCTCTGCCGGTCCGCGCCGAAGGGGATAATTTAATTGTCGGCGATCGTAAAGTGAAAGTTTTAGCCGTTAAAGATCCGGCGACCCTGCCGTGGAAAGAATTAGGCGTGGAGTATGTGGTGGAATCGACCGGCGTCTTCAGAAAACGCGAGCAAATTGCAAAGCACCTTGAAGCCGGCGCCAAAAAAGTGCTGTTAACCGTTCCGGCAAAGGATGAAATTGACAACACGATCGTTATCGGCGTAAACGACGATGAATTGAAAGCGACCGATCTGATTGTCTCCAACGCTTCCTGCACCACTAATTGTCTTGCTCCGATTGCGAAAGTGCTTCATAATAAGTTCGGCATAAAACGCGGTTTGATGACTACCTCTCATGCTTACACCAACGATCAGCGCATACTGGATTTTCCGCACAGCGATTTGCGCCGCGCCCGCGCCGCAGCCATGAGCATCATTCCGACGACCACCGGAGCCGCCCGAGCCGTCGGTAAAGTGATTCCCGAATTGAACGGCAAACTTGACGGAATGGCTTTAAGAGTGCCCACTCCGGACGGTTCTCTGGTTGACCTTGTTGTTGAACTGGAACAAACCGTAACCATCGAAGAAATAAACGCCGCCATGAAAGAAGCCGCCGAAGGTCAGATGAAAGGCGTTTTGGAATATTGCGAAGATCCCATCGTGTCCGTCGATATCGTGGGCAATCCTCATTCCAGTATTTTCGACAGCCTTTCCACCAATGTAATGGACGGCAACATGGTTAAAGTGCTTAGCTGGTACGATAATGAATGGGGCTATTCGAACCGTTGCATTGACCTGCTAAAGAAAATGGCAAGCATGTAATTTTGAACAAGAGAGGCGCTTTTAAGTTGCCTCTCTTTTCATTTAACAGACAACAAGTCTGATCAGCGAAACAGGAGAGATGTACCATGGCTAAATTGACTATAGATCAACTGGATTTAAAGGGGAAAAAGGTTTTAATCCGCTGCGATTTTAACGTGCCGTTAAACGAGAATCTGGAGATTACCGACGATCGGAGAATTACGGCTTCGTTGCCGACCATTAAAAAAGTTTTGCAAGACGGCGGAGCCGCGATTTTGTGCAGTCATCTGGGAAGACCAAAAGGTCAGGTAAAAGAAGAATTGCGTTTGTTGCCGGTTGCCAAACGTTTAAGCGAACTTTTAGGGGTGGAAGTTAAAATGGCGCCCGACTGCATCGGGACGGAAGTTCAGAAAATGAAGAAAGAATTAAAACCCGGCGAAGTTCTTCTTCTTGAAAATTTACGCTTCCACAAAGAAGAAACCGCAAACGATCCCGAGTTCGCAAAGCAGTTAGCCGAAGGCTGCGATTTGTTTATTAATGATGCGTTCGGTACGGCGCATCGAGCTCACGCTTCCACCGAAGGCGTTACCAAATATTTTAAACAGGCTGCCGCCGGTTATTTGATCGAAAAAGAACTCAAATATCTGGGACAGGCAATTGAGAATCCCACGCCTCCGTTTGTGGCTGTGCTGGGCGGAGCGAAGATTTCCGGCAAAATCGATGTAATCAGAAATCTGTTCGATAAGGTCGATACTTTGATTATCGGCGGCGGAATGGCTTACACCTTTTTTAAGGCGCAGGGCTATGAAATAGGGCAATCGCTTTTGGACAAAGAACGGGTGGAAATGGCAAAAGAAATTCTGAAAGAAGCGGAAGAGAAAAAGGTGAATTTTCTGCTTCCGGTTGACGTGGTTGCCGCCGATCGTTTTGAAAACGACGCCCAGCGCAAAATCGTCAAAGTAACCGAAATTCCGTCAACTTACATGGGAATGGATATCGGACCGGAGAGCGTTGAGCTGTTCGGCGCCGAAATCAAAAAGGCGAAAACCATCGTCTGGAACGGTCCGGTGGGAGTGTTTGAAATGCCCAATTTTGCCGCGGGAACGCGCAAGATTGCCGAAGCCATTGCCGAAGCGACCGAAAACGGCGCTGTCAGCGTGATCGGCGGCGGAGATTCCGCAGCGGCAATCGCCCAGTTTGGAATGGAAGATCGGTTCACCCATATTTCCACCGGCGGCGGAGCTTCGCTCGAATTTTTGGAAGGCAAAACACTTCCGGGCATTGCCGCCCTGACAGACGTTTAATAAGGAGAAGTTAAAATGAAAAGATCAATCGTAATTGCCGGTAATTGGAAGATGCACAAAACAAACAGCGAAGCTCAGCAGCTCGCCAATCAGATCCGCATGAAGACCATTGATATCACCAAAACGCGGATGATTATCTGTCCGCCGTTTACCGCCCTGGCTCCGGTTTATGATATCATTAAGGATTCGGCGATACACCTGGGCGCGCAAAATATGTTTTGGGAAAAGGAAGGCGCATTTACCGGTGAAATAAGCGCGGGAATGTTAAAAAGTACGGGCGCGGATTACGTGATCATCGGTCATTCCGAACGACGGCAATATTTCGGAGAAACCGAAGAAACGGTTAATAAAAAAATAAAAACCGCTCTTGAGAACGGATTAAAACCGATCGTCTGTGTGGGCGAAACGCTGGAACAACGCGAAGAGAATATTACTTTAAAAGTAATAGGCAAACAAATTCGCGGCGCATTCGACGGTTTAACGCCGGAAGACCTTCAAAATGTAATCGTCGCCTACGAACCGGTCTGGGCGATAGGTACCGGTAAAACGGCTACTCCCGAGCAGGCGCAGGAAGTCCATTTTGAGATTCGTAAATTAATCGCCGAACTTTTGGGACGGGAAACAGCCGAAGCGACGGTTATTCAGTATGGCGGAAGCGTAAAACCGGGAAACGCCGAATCGCTGTTAAGTCAGGCGGACATCGACGGAGCTTTGGTCGGCGGCGCATGTTTAAAAGCGGATTCCTTTGCGGAGATTATCCATATCGCGGAAAAGTTGAAAAAATAAGTCAAGCTGCCTCAAAATACTTAAAATTTGAATCGTAATTGTTTTTGCGGAACCCGGCGGAATTATCGGTTTAAGCGGGAATCAGTTTCCGGGTTCCGATCTTAAAAACGAGCTCTTGGTATTTTAATTGAAAAAAGCGAATAAGAAAAGCCGGGATTGAGCGCTTTAAATTCTCAAAAAATCCCGGCATGTTTTATTTGACAGATGAATTTTTAAATTTCAACGCGAATATATTGATAATTAGTAAAAATCTGTTTAAATTAGAATTTTGTAATAAAAAAGGAGCGTTTGAAAACTTATGTACACTTTGCTGATTGTTCTATTTGTTTTAATAAGTATTATAATGGTGATTGTAATTTTATTGCAATCGGGTAAAGGACAGGGATTAGCCGGTTCTATCGGCGGCGGAATGGGAAGCACGTCGATTTTTGGCGGAAGAGGCGCCGCGGATTTTTTGAGTAAAGCCACCGCCTGGATTGCAACCATATACATAATTCTGGCAATAATGATAAGCGTGCTTTACAAGTCCCATTCGGAAAGCGCACAAAAAAGTTTGATTGAAAAACGTATGGAGCAGCAAAAAGAACTGCCGACTCCTAACGTGCCGTTGGCGCCGGTTGAGGGGGAACAACCTCAGCAGCCCCCAAATCAACAATAAAAGCTGGAGTGGTGGAACAGGCAGACACGCTATCTTGAGGGGGTAGTGGGCGAGATGCCCGTGCGGGTTCAAGTCCCGCCTCCAGCACCCAAAAAGCATCTCCGACATGGGGATGCTTTTTTTGTCTGCAATGCCTTAAATTCTTAACCCGAGAAAAAACAATAATGACCGAAATACTTGCTTTTCTGAACCACATCGACACGATTCTTTTTGTGTTCATTAATGTCCATTTAGCCAATCCTCTTTCCGATTTTATCATGCCCATTGTCACTAACAAACATACATGGTATCCGATTTGGGCAATTACCATCATCTTGCTGCTGTGGAAAGGCGGGACAAAGGGTCGATGGGTTGTGCTCGTTGTTCTTTTGGCTGTTGCTTCGGCGGATCAGCTTGTAAATCAGTTTTTAAAACCGCTTTTTCACCGCATCCGACCGTGTCATGTGGTGGAAGGCGCGCATTTGCTGATGGGTAAAAAATCTTCGTTTTCCATGCCTTCTTCTCATGCCGCCAACTTTTTTACCCTGGCAGCGGTCTTTAGTTATTATTATCGAAAATATCAGTATGTGTTCTGGGCATTAGCGGCTTTGGTGGCATACTCCCGCGTGGCGGTCGGCGTTCACTATCCGTTCGATGTTCTGGCAGGCAGCGGTATCGGCATTTTGATCGGCTGGTTCTGGGTTCAGGCATTTAAAAAGCTGTTACGGAAAAAGAACTACGATTGGCTGTGATTTCTACAAATTCTTAAAACCGCGCCGATTGTATTCGAAGCTCGGCTAAAAAAGATTGGCATTAATCGTTTTATTTCTTATATTTCTCCCTTTTTTAAGGAGGTTTGCCTTTGAAGACTCCGGAAAAATACATCGAAATTGTTCAGCGTATTTTAAGGTTTATTGAACAGCACGATCATTTTTTGCTCTCGGGTCACATTAATGCGGACGGAGACGCCATTGCCGCGGTAATTGCAACGCATCTGTTTCTGCAGAAACTGGGCAAATCATCGGTGATGATTTTCCACGATAAAAAATTAGACCAGCGGTTTGACTACCTGGAGCCTTTTAAGGAAGTCGAAAACTTTGAAGATTCCGAATCGCGCAACCATCGCATAGAGAGCGCCATTATTCTGGATGTTCCCGGTTACAAGCGTCTGGGCGATGTTTGCAAATTGTTGCCGGAAAAAGAACACATTGTGCGCATCGATCATCATCCTCAGGAAGACGAGATGGGTAACCTGGAATGGATCGATGAAATCGCTTCGTCCACAACCTCCATGGTGTACGAGATCATCGAAAAATCCGGAGTAAAAATTGACCTTGAGCTGGCAAAAGCCATTTACACGGGAATTGTTTACGACACCGGGCGGTTTTCGTTTTCCAATACCAACGCCCGCGATTTGTACATCGGTTCGAGGATGGTGGAAATCGGCGTAAATCCTTCGGAAATCAGCAATATCATTTTCTTTGAGAACAGCATCGACGCTCTGCGAACCATCGGCAAAGGGCTTTATTCAATAAAAAGTTATCTTAACGGAGCCGTGGCGGTTATTTATTTGAATCACGAAGACATGAAGAACAGCAATCCCCATGAAATAGAAGAATTGACCAACTACAGCGTTGCCGTACGCGGCGGGAAAATAGGATTGTTCATTCGGGAGGTTAAACCCGATTTTCATAAAATCAGCTTACGATCCAAATGTCACGTGGACGTGAATAAAGTAGCCAAAGCGTTTAACGGCGGCGGACATGCCAGGGCTGCGGGCTGCAGAATAGCGGGCAAACGCGATGAAGTGATCGAAAAACTTGTTAAAGAAATCGAAAAACATCTGAACCACAATTAATCTGTTAAATCCCTGCCAAAATGTTTAAATTTAGTCTGTTCGGCAAACGTGTTTAATAAAAAGAAGAATACAAAATGCGCAGCGACCGCATCAATCTGGAATTGAACGGCATTCGTCTGAATGCTTTTTATTTGGGTAAGGATTTGATCGTAACCATCCGCGGCGGAGAAGAGCATCTGGGCGCTGTGGCGGTGGGAGTTTGTTACGGCGCCGAAAAGAATAAGAGCAACGCCTCGGTAATCAGCCTGCCCGGACATAAAGAAGATTCGCTTGTATTTCCGATTGCCGCCCGATTAAGCAAGACCCTGAAGACGAATGTGTGTGTGATAGCCGGCATTCATTTTGAAAAGCCGACTCCCGGGCAAATCCGTGATATTGTCCGGAATACGCAGAGCCTGGTTGATCGCTTAATCGAAAGATTGCAAACGGAATAAAAAAAGCCATGATTTTTAAAGTCATGGCTTTTTTATTAAATCGATCGCGGGAAATTATTGTAAATATTTTCTTAGCGTTTTGTCTAACTCTTCGCCGCGTAATTCGTTTTCCATCGCCAGAATAATTCCCTCGGGACTGACTAAAATGGGTTTGGGAATTCCGCTGACCTCAAACGCCTGAGCCACCTTATCGCGAACACTTTTGTCGAGAAAGGTGTGTAACCAGGGCATCTTCCATTTGCCATTACGAAACTTTTTAATATCGTCAACCGAACGATCGAATGAAATGCTGAGAATGGTAAAATTTTTCCTTTTATAGCGATCATAAGCCTTGTGGATGTAAGGCATTTCGCCCACGCACGGTTTGCACCAGGTCGCCCAGAAGTCCATAATAAAGAATTTCCCTTTTAGCGTTTCGTTGGAAATAATGCTTCCGTCTTTTAACGATTTAAATTGAAATTCCGGGATGGGTTTTCCTACGGCGATTATTGATTCGGGATTAAGCTGAATCAGGTAGTATTGAACGATCTGCATATCATTGTAATCGGATTTTAACTTATTGTAAACCGAAGCCATTTTTTCGTTATCGCGCTGATATTTGGCTTTCATTCCGATATTTATCAGGATAAACGCCCGGGTGTACCTGCTGTCTATTTTATCAAGGGCTTCTTCCAGCATGGCGTAAGCTTTTTCCGGTCCGAAAGTGCGTTCCAGAACAAAAGGCAATATCTGCGGATTTAACGACCAGATGGGGTCAGTGGGCGGGACGGATTCGCCGATTTTTTTCACAACGGAATCGGGCACGGAAAAGCCGTAACTCTGCAATAAAATCCGTTGAAAAGCGATGAAGTTTTTGACTTCCTGTGAGCCGGTTTCTTCTTCTTTTTTATTCAGAAAAGAATTCAGCTCCGAAAAATCAAACCGAAATCCGCGATCGGTTCCGAACTTTTGCATAAAATTCATTCGCGCCTGACGCCAGGCGTTAACGGCTTTTTGTTCTGCTATGGCGATGTCCATGAATTCCTGGGTGGACAAACTTCCCGAGCGCAGCAGGATGTTGGGAAGCGCGGGATTGTAATTACGCGGCAGTTCTTTAGGATTAAAAACGATTTTCATTGTGGAATCGGTTTTGCGGATAACAGACCTGTAATCGCCGCCGCCGTCGTAAACCAGATAGTCGTATTGCGTACCGTTTATACTCAATTCTCTTTGGGTCAATCCGATTAGTTGGTAAGCAAGCGTATCGGCGGTGGGTTTAACTTCAAAAACGTAGGTGCTGTCCGATTGCATTTGCATGGGCAGCGCGGAGGAGAAGCTAAAATTGTTCCAATCGCCGGTTATTTTCACCTCGCCGATCGGATCCTTAAAAAGATAGCTTTGAAGCTGAAAATCCAACTCCACCGATTGAGTCTTCGAATCCCTTGCCAGCGGCAGTTCCAGAGCCTGATGATAAGGCGCAGTGACCAGTACGGTGAGATATTTCTGCGGAGGTAATTTGATCTCAAAGGTTCCGTCGGGGTTTGCCTTAACGGATTTTAGGGGCTTGTAAACATTACCGCCCGCTTCGGCAATGTGGATGTGCGCGATAACGGGCGGCTTGCCGTCCGCTCCGATTATTTTCCCCGATAATTTGCTTTGGTTTCCTGTTTGACAATTCCACAGAAAAATAACAAACGTTAAAGGTAAAATTAATTTCAAAATTCTTGTCATATAACCTCCTGACATTAAATTTTAGATAAACTTCCGGAATTTAAAACTGCCGTTAGCGGTAATTCCCGGAAAAATTTGTTTGACGGGTCCTCTTTTGATTTGTTTTTATTGAGGAGCTTATTTATAAACAGGGCTGAAAAAACTACGCCAAAATCACCTCGTGTATGGTTTTGTTTAGAAAAAACTTACAAATTATTCATCGATTAAAATACACTTTGAAATTTATTTAATCAAATTAATCTTCGGAATAAACTTTAAAAAAGCGGCGGCAGAATTTGCTTTAATCCGCAAATCTTATTTCTTGCAAAGTTGGATTACAATCCATATACTAATGGAAAGAATTAAAGAAGAGGACTATTTATGCAGGACTTAAGATTTGTTAAAAATTTTCCCAATCGCTCTTTTGCCGAGCAGGCAAAAGAAATATTGGAACAAAATAATATCGGCTGCGTGCTTAAATCACCGGATGTGGGTATTTTAGGCACTACTTCGTCTTCAACCTTCAACGGCGTGGACCTTTATGTCCGGGAGGAAGACTTCGAAAAAGTAAGCGGCTTACTCGATGCGCTTTTTGACGGAATCTGATCCGGAAATATTATTACCGCGCATCGGCTAAATAACCCATAACCCGGACACGCCGGTACCATACAGGAGAAAAGTTGTTAATAGCGGAAAGACGTGATACGTGACAAGTGACGAGTAACGAGTGACAGAGTGACAAAGTAACAAAGTAACAAGTGACGAGTTTAAGCGTTTAGTTGTTTAATTTAGAGTAAAAAATGAATGTCAGAAAGCAGAAAGCAGAAAGCCGTGATCATAATTTACCGTGTTAAGGGAGTTGAAGAGGTCCGCTTAACCCTTAACGCTTAACCCTTACACCCTTAACCATCAACAAATTCAGCACCAAAAAGCAAGAATTTCGGTGTTAATTGATAAGAATTGAAAACAGAGATTTTTACTCGTCAAAACCGCGCAAGCGCAAATTTACCCTGTCATTCAGGGGTCCGCATTAGGAAGTCCCTGAAATTTCCGCAGCCTGTCGCCGCTTAACAAATTACTTAATCGCCGGAATTAAAAAGAAATCAGCACAAGTCCCGTAACCGAGGGCGGACTATTTTTCTTCCGCTTCCTGAAGTTGGTTCTTTTTAAGCCACTCTTCGTACAATTCCTGTTCTTTCTGCTTGCGGAAATTAACAGCCTGTTCAAACGCTTCTTCTCTTGTGCGCTTGCTGTTAACGTAGAATTTTTTGGACTTCAGCTTTCCGCTCTCGCTCCAGGTTGCCTGAAAGTAATGAACCAGACGTCCTTTGTTCATGCTTTTAACTTCGTTTACGCCGGTCACTCCGGATTTGTTGTTTTTGGAGCGTTTGTTGTAAAAGGGCTTGCGTTTGGTGCTTTGATACTTAGCTCTTTCCAATTCAGCAACCATCTGATTATGATCGCGAAAGATGATCGCATTTTTTAAGGCTTTCTGTTTGCCTCCGTAAAGGCGGTCGCTGAATAATTTGGATACAAAAACGCCTCCGTTGGCGTAAACCCGAACATACCACCCATGGGTGTGTTTGGAATCAATACGGCTAATACCAGGATATTTTGATTTCATGTCCCCCCGTATCATTTTGATTAAACCAGATTTGCTTTGATTATACAATGATTTAAAATATATAAAATCAATACGATTTTTGCCAATTTTTTCAGCGCTTTTTAATTCATTTGAACTGTATCTTTGCTCCGATCCCTCCGGCGCGCAACCGATTGGCTCATAATTCCCCGATTTTCGGGACTGTTATTGGGGAATAAAGGTATAGTTAAAATCAGCTCAATAAATATCAATAGGTTATTTCACAATTTTTACATCGGAACTGTTGTCATCTGCACAACCCGCGGGAAAGAAGAACCACCATGCGCACGGAGAGTAAATTGAATTTAAAATTAGAATGTGTACTCTCTAAAAAGGTTCGTCATTGTCATTTCGATGAGCGCAGCGAAGAGAAATCTTTCGCTTTTGTCCGAATCATAAGATTTCTCTCCCGCATTGGCGGGATCGAAATGACAGAACAATGTTTTCAGAGCGAACTTGAGAATTAAGATGAAAACAAACTCTCCAATTTTAAGCACTAAAAATCAAAACCACCTCAATCTAATCAGCGACATCAGTGCAATCAGATAAATCTGTGGTTTAATCTGCGGTCAATAATAACCGC
>JAADIP010000021.1 GCA_013151275.1 Calditrichota bacterium
TTTTAATTTGTTTCGGATTTTGATATTTGAATTTCGGATTTACAATTTTCCTCTTCAACCAACTCTGCCACTTTTACTCATCACGCATTACTACAGTTTGTTAAGCGTGTAAGGGTTAAGAGTTAAGCGAACTTCTAACTCACCACGCAAGATTGGCTTCACGGCTTTCCGCTTTCTGATAACCTTTTTCTTTTTTCTTACTGATCACGCATTATGGGTTTTAACTTGTAAATTTTGCTTTGTTTTGCGTCAAAGATCCCCCCTTTTAATTTCCCCCCTTTTTCAAGGGGGGAACGCCGAAGGCAAGGGGGGTCTTTAATCAAACCGCATAGTATCTGAATTTCAGTATATTACTCGTTAACAAAGTTTTGTTTTGATTTTTTGTCATTCGGTCATTTTAATTTGTTTCGGATTTTGATATTTGAATTTCGGATTTACAATTTTCCTCTTCAACCAACTCTGCCACTTTTACTCATCACGCATTACGCATCACGACCTTGTTACTTTGTCACTTTATCACTTTGTTACTCATCACGCATTACGACAGTTTGTTAAGCGTGTAAGGGTTAAGCGGCTTCTCCGGTAATCGTAATAAATAATGAATTAGAGGAAAAGATTGCCGTTTGCTGTCATTGCTTTAATCTTGTAAGGACTTTAATCTTGTATGAACTTTAATCTTTAATCTTGTAAGAACTTTAATCTTTTTTATTTATCTTACCAGTCACTCGTTACTTGTCACTCTGTTACTCTTCACTCATCCCGCCATCCCAAATACACTTAAGACCCTGTTCAATGCCCCTAACCGCTCCTCTCCTGCGTTCATCCGGATAGCCCAGGCAATGCGACACATAGCGGACGCCGTCAATCAAACGATCGCGATTAATGTGCTGATGACCGTAAACGTGAACGGCAGAACCGAGTAAGCGCAGTTGCTTTTCAATAATAAAAGAACCGGCGACGCGGCTGAAGTTAAACTGCGGAGAACGGTCGTATTTTTTCAGCCGCTCGCGGTCAAGCGTCCGGTTTTCGGAAAACATCACTTCCTGCCGCGGTAAAAAATGGCTGAAAGTAATGACCCTGCTTCCGACGCCGGATTTTATCAATCGCTTATTGTATGAATAAAAATAGGACGCCGGTTGAAAGCCGCTATCGGGCCAACGGACAAAATAATTATCGCTCCACATCCGATTGTCAGAGTCTTCGCCGGGTTTGAAAAGATAGAGGCTGCCTTCTTCTTCCGGTAACTGGTACCATGAAAAAAGCGGGACGAGCAAAATTCTCTCTTTTGAAGAATAATCGAAACTTTCGGGCTGCACGTCGATATCCGCTTCATTGCAAAAGCGAATAATCGCCTTAAACTTTTCCAGTGAATCCCGATAAAACCGATCCCTTACCCATAAATCGTGATTGCCCGGAACAAAAAAGAGACGGTAAAATTTCTCTCTTAATTTCACAAGACTCTGCCGGAGCAGATCACAATTATGGCTTACGTCTCCCGCAAGAATGAGGATATCATCTTTGTAGTCAACACCGGAAATCTCCTCAATCCAACGGCGATTTTCCCGGTAATCGACATGAATGTCCGAAATAATCCAAATACGCATGGCTTAAAAATAACCTGGGATCATTCCGAATGCAATTTTACCGGACAATCCGCAGAATCGTAAATTCATTAAACTACCGATTGAGCAAATTCCCAGGGAGACCTATCCGGATTAAGTAAATAAATGTTCGATATCTTTTTGCGTTAAAACCTTAAAGAAAGCGGAATCCATGCTAATCAATTCATCGGCTAAGCGCTTCTTTTTGTTCTGAAGCTCAAGAATTTTTTCTTCGACCGTGTCTTTTGTAATCATTTTATAAACAAAGACTTTTTTGTTCTGACCGATGCGGTGCGTCCGGTCTGTGGCTTGATTTTCAACAGCCGGATTCCACCAGGGATCGATGTGCACCACATAATCGGCGGCGGTTAAATTCAAGCCCAATCCCCCGGCTTTTAAAGAAATCAGGAAGATACGAATATCCGGATCGTTCTGGAAGCGATCGATTATCTGCTGGCGTTTTCTTGTTCTGCCGTCAAGATAGGCGTAAGGAGTTTCCTGAGAATCCAGTTTATTGCGCACAATTGTAAGCGCCTTAACAAATTGAGAAAAGACAAGAACCTTATGCCGTTCGCTCAGAATTTCTTCCAGAAGATCCCACAAGGCTTCAAATTTTCCGGATGATTTTTCGTAACCGGAATCGACCATTGCCGGATGGATGCTCAACTGGCGCAAACGGGTCAAGCCTTCCAAAACCTTCATTTTTGAACGGTTCAATCCTTTTTGATTGATTTGCTCCAGAATCTGCGCCCGGTAAAAATCACGCCATTTTTCATATTCTTTTTCCTGCCATTCATCCATCTGGCAATAAAGAATGTTTTCCACCTTTGGAGGCAGTTCTTTAATTACTTCTTCTTTGTTCCTTCTCAGAATAAAAGGATAGATCAATTTTTTCAGTTGATCGGCTTTTTCCCGATCGCCCTCCCGCTCGATGGCTTTACCGTAATATTGCTGGAACGCGTCCAGTTTTCCGAGCATTCCCGGATTAATAAACTGGAACTGAGACCAGAGCTCGCTAAGATTATTTTCAATCGGAGTGCCGGTTAAAACAAGGCGGCGCTTTGCGCGTAAATTCCATGCGGTTCTGGCGGATATCGAATGAGGATTCTTGATTTTTTGCGATTCATCCAGAATCACATAATTGAACCGCACCTTTTGCAGATATTCGAAATCGCGCCGTAACAAACCGTACGAAGTCACCACCAAATCAAATTTTTTGAAATGTTTGCTGCTCTTTACACGCTCCGTTCCGGAATGCACCAGAACTTTAAGTTCGGGCGTAAACCGCTGAGCTTCGCGCTCCCAGTTGGGAAGCACCGACGTGGGGGCAATAATTAAACTCGTTCCTTTTTTATTATTTTTCTCCCGTTGTAAAAGCGCCAGCGTCTGAACCGTTTTTCCCAATCCCATATCATCAGCCAGACAGCCGCCGAATCCGTACTCATTCAAAAAGCACAGCCAGTCGTACCCCGCTTTTTGATAGGGGCGCAGCTTTCCTTTAAAGCCCTCGGGAATTTCCTGCGGTTTGATCTCTTTAAATTTTCTGAACTTTTTAATCTGCTTTTTAAAGGCGTCGTCCGATTCGGCTTTGGACGAGGACTTCAAAATCTGTTCGACAAGCAAAGCCTGCGTTCTGGAAAGTTTTAAAGTTCTTTCTTTGGAATCGGCGTGCGCAAAATGAGAAATCAATCCTAACCGTTCGAGAATCTCGTCGTCAAGGCGAACCGTGCTTCCGTCATTCAGGCGGATGTATTTTTTCTTCTTGCGCAAAGACTCCATGATTTCGAAATAAGAAACGCGCAATCCGTCAAAATCGATTTCCACGCTTAAATCGAACCAGTCAATTCCCGATGAAACGCTGGAAATAATTTTAGGCGTGCTGCGACGAATCTTTAATTTATCCAATTTGTCCTCGCCAAAAATCTGAAAGCCTTTTTCGGCAAAAACCGGCAGAACGTCGATCAACCAGTCGATGGGATTGATTTTCTTTCTTAAAATAAAATCATCAATGTTCTTCTCAAGACCGTTTTCCCTTAAAAATTCGATCCACAAATTTTCCGCGCTTTTTTGCCGAATCACCTTATAAAGCTTTTTACCCTTGGCAATTATTTGAAATTTCTGAAAAGGAAAAGCATTTACTTCTATTCCCTCGTCCGAATATCCGAATTTTAAATAAACGCGCAGCTCCCCGTTATTTTCGCTAAGATAAAGGTATTTGTAGTTCAATTCTTCCACATCCGTAACCTGGATCTCTCCGGGTAATTTTACATCAGCCCCGGCTGAGATGAGTTTGGGAAAAAGCGAAGTGACAAAATCATTAAATTCCTTTTCGGGAATTGCAATCCCTTCTTTTACCGTGGTAAACGGCAACAGGTAAGATTCCTTCAAATTCTGTTTTACGGAATAAACGGTTTTATCTTTGTAAAAATGCACATAACCCGAAGTAAGTAATTTGAATTCGTTGTTGATTTTTGCGATTTTTTTCTCGCCGTCTTTCAGAAAAAGCGACAGCCGGTAATCTTCCTGATTCTTCTCGACTTCAAACGTTAAATCCACATCATTCGGATAAAACGAGACAGGATCCTTTAAATCATCCTCCAAAAAAACCATGCTGTTTTTGAGCAGTAATAAAAGTTGTCCCATTTCGGACCCATAGTCGAAATACGAATAATCGTAGTAATAATCTTCCAGATATTTGACGACTAATTTTTCCGAAGAGGTGAGGTTTAACCGCTTGTCATCCAGATCATAAGAATTAAAAGATAATCTTCGACCCAAATTCCCGTCTTTTTTTACATAGTAGAGAATCGGACGGATGCTCCATCTGTTTTTTTCCAATGCTAAAAAAAATACCATTTTCGATCTTTTGTTATCCTCTTTCTTTTCGGTTTCGTTTAAATATTCAAAAAATTTCTTCCAATCTTCAACAGGGAGACTCTTTTTATTTTCGCGCTCATTTACGGCGAGCATTGTGGCTACGATATGTTTACACAAAAACGGATAAGGACAATCGCAATAATAAAATATGGAATTCCCCTTTCTGTCTAAGCTTACCTCATATTCATAATTTCCATTTACCCTGGCTAAAACCTTATCATCCGAGAGTTCTAATATTTCTACCCGCCCCTGATTAAAATAATCACGACCTCTTTTAACAATTGCCGAGGAGCTTAATTCTTTAATTGATTTTTCATCGAAAAACACGTTAATTCATCCTTTTAAATAAATCTTAAAATTTAATCAAAAAATAAAATAGTATCAAAACTTTTACCTAACGGAATTTCGGTAAAACCGTCTGAACTTATTATCTAAATAAACCATTGATAAATATTCTAAGTTTCCGTCAGTTTAAATTCTCCGCAATCCGGCGCACACAATCTCGTATTTTATTTCCGCCGTTCCGTCGATTTTCAGAAATTCTGCTGAAAATTACGATAAGCACTTCAATTTCATTTGAAGTAAACAAATTGTTTTGTTATATTTTAAAATATAGGTTTAAGTATATTTTAAAATATGGGTAAGTAAATGAACCGTGTAACTTCGGATGAACAAATTTTTCCCATCGGTGTTGCCGCACGGATGTTAAAAATCAGCGTGCACACCATCCGCCTCTACGAGAGATCCGGATTAATCATTTTGAAAAAAAACGAATCCGGAAGGCGAATGCTGTCAGAATGGGATATTGAGAGGATTCGATGCATCAGGAAAATGATTATTGAAGAAAAACTCAACATCGGAGGGATTAAAAAAATCCTTTCCATGCAGCCATGCTGGATTATGTTTTCCGAATGTAAAAAAGAGATTTACGAATCATGCCCGGCATACAACACAACAGAAGGTCCGTGTTGGTCGTTAGCCGACAGACCGGAGATCTGCGCCGATAAAGATTGTTATTTCTGCCCTATTTACCGCGGTCCCTATTTCTGCGATAAAATTAAAGATTCGATAAAGAAACATATAAAGGATTAAACCGCCGATAGTGAGGATTTATGATGAGAATAAAACACAAGCTGTTATTCTTATTTATGTTCTTATTATTTTCCGAAATTCCCGTAATCATTGCCGCCGATCACGAAGTTTCAAACGGATTCTGCCTGCGTTGTCACGGCATGAAAACTCTGTCGTACAGAGATTCAACCACCAACGCTATTGTGAGTTTATTCGTGGATTCGACAAAATTTAATCATTCCAATCATGCCGACCTGAATTGTACTGATTGCCACACGGAAGAAGGGTTTTTACAATATCCTCATTCGCCATCTGTAAAAGAAGAAAATTTGTATTGCACCCAGTGCCATGAGGCATCGGAATTTAAGAAGTTCAATTTTCGGCAGAGGGAGAAGGAATTCAAAAAGAGCGTTCATCATTTGAAATTCGGCGATAAATTCAGTTGTTTTTCCTGCCATGATCCTCATGAATTTAAAACCACCTTTAGCGAGGCGATTCCCAAAAAGATGGTAGCGGAAGACAACATAATTTGTCTGTCGTGTCACGATGCTCCCCTGCAACTATCAAAATTGACTAACGAACCTTACCATGATCTTATCACAGCGCATCAATGGCTTCCCAAGGCTCAATTACACTGGAAATCCGTTCGCTGTATCGAATGCCATACTCCGGCTACGGGTGATGTCTATTCGCACGAAATTCTTCCGGCGGAAAAGGCGTTAAAAAATTGCGAAACCTGCCATACTAAAAACTCTATTTTATTTTCAAAACTTTATCGTTTTCGGTCAAAAGAAAGCAGGCAAAAAACAGGTTTCTTTAAAACCATTGTCTATAATTCGCCTTATGTAGTCGGAATGACCCGCGATCCGTTTATTGACCGATTAAGCATTCTGATTTTTTTGCTGATGTTAGCGGGAATTTTGGCACACGGAATCGGAAGATGGTTAGCCACAAGGAGAAAGTTGAGATGAAAAAGCTGTATTTATATCCTCTTTGGCTGCGCGTTTGGCACTGGACAAACGCAACTTTATATATTTTATTAATTTTAACCGGAATAAGCATGCATTATTCCGGCTCGGATAATCCGTTTATTCCTTTTAAAACAGCGCGTTTGATCCATAATACCGCCGGCATCCTGTTGGTTTTTATGTATCTTGACTTTTTAATCAACAATTTATTTACCTGGAACGGTAAATACTATTTACCTCAATTCAAAGGTCTTCCGAATCGTTTATATCTGCAAACACGTTATTATTTATTTGGAATTTTCAAAGGAGAACCTCATCCTTTTAATCCCGATGAAAAGAGTAAATTCAATCCGTTACAGCAAGTAACCTATATTTTTGTCATGTTTGTTTTTATGCCGGTTCTGATTATCAGCGGTTTGTTTTTATTATTCCCCGAATATGCGCCGGATAAGTTTTTGGGTATTGGCGGCTTATTGCCGATGGCAATTTTACATACCGTGGTCGCTTATTTTTTAACGCTTTTCACAATCGCTCACATTTATTTGGGAACTACCGGTCACACTCCCGCAAGCAACTTTAAAAGCATGATCGGGGGCTATCATATCATCACACACGAAGATCATTCTAAAAAGGAGAAAGATTGATGAAGGCTAAACTTTTATCGTTTATTAAAAGCCGTACAGGCAAACGGATATTAATTCCGCTTGGAATTGTAATTACGGCGTTTGTCTTGTTCCGTCTTCTTTACGAGCCATTATTTGAAGCTTACACAGGCGTAAAAAACGGTCCTCTTTATTTTGACAGCAGTAAAAAATTAACCGACAATGAATTTGAAGCCCTGGCGAGAGAAATAACCAGAGAAGAACGGGAACAAAAGGCGCAGAAAATTACCGCTAATGAATCGAATAATTTTACCAGAAAGATTCGCATTAATATGTTAATGAATACTCCGTCCTTCATAAACAACACCCGATACAAGCATATCGAATATTTTCGGAACGCGGGTATCCGGCGGTACGAAGGTCCCAAAACCTGTCTTAAATGTCATAAAACAATGACCGTTCATCATGAAGACGGCTCCGCCGAAACCGTAAATACTTTAGACGACGTACTGAATTCCATTCATTTTCTTTTTCAACGTTCATCATCAGGATTTACCACTTATGGCTATAACGGACGGGAGGTCAACGCCAAGGGGTCGCATCAGATTCCTGTCGGAAAGATTGATCGCGCCTGCGGAATTCCCGGGAGTTTTTCGTGGACCGGTTGGGCGGCATTAATAAAATCCAAACCCGCGCACAAGCAGGAAATCGAATTGCGAAGCGAAGGGTGCGGACAATGCCACATCGGCGGCAATTATCAACCCGCCACTGAACGAATGATGCCCGTAGGAGATATTCCCGACGAAGCAAAACAGGGCGTGGACTGTTTAATTTGCCACTCTCAAACTTATAACATGAATTACCGTTACGTCATTAAAGATGAAAGAGGTTTGCGCTGGAATCAGGATAGGAGCATGCACGCGGCATTGGCGGTAACAAAACCCACGGCAAAGAATTGTTTGTTTTGCCATCAGCACGACCTTGGGGGCGATATTTACAAATATAATGAATCGGGAAAAAAATTAGGATTTAAGCATAAACGACTATTACACGTTGGCACCAAACGCGGCACCGGCTTCAGTCCGGAAGACGATGTGCATGCCCGGGCGGGAATGGCGTGTACGGACTGCCATGTTCCCGAGGGGCATAAAATTCCCAGAGGAGATAAAGGGGTGGACTTGGTTTCCAATGACTTGCCCGGTAAACAAGTCGCCTGCGAAAATTGCCACACCTCTGCGCCGCACACTAAATCCGCCGACCGCGTTATTCTGAACGGACACGTGAATCGTCTTGCCTGCGAAACTTGTCATATTACAAAGTTACAGCAGGAAAACGTTGTTTTACGCGATTGGGTACATCCTACCTGGAACGAAGAAGAAGGAATTTACACGCCAACGGACATTTATCGTTCGGGAAAGACCAATAAGGGTTTTATCTTTTTGTGGTTTAACGGTTACGGAACCTTTTTGGCGAATGCTCTGGGGGATAATCCTTCCAATCCCGGGCATTATAATCCTTTGGATAACCAGATGGCTATCATCACAGATCCTGAAATTATTGAGACGGTTCGCAAAAAGGCTGTCGAATTAAAGAAGATTTATGACGATATCAATGTCGAAGAATATGTGCGCACGGCTACACATCCATTAACTCAGCTTTCGCCTGAAATGATGAAAAAACGCGAAGAAATGATAAAACGCAATCTTTTGCCCGTAATGCAAAAAGGCGAAAGTAAAATCTATCCTTTTAAATTGTTCAACGCTTTTATGTTTGAGGATATGAGCAATTCCGGACCATTCGGCGCAATGATTCTTCCTTTTGACTATCCCACCTATTACGAAACCGGAAATTCGAAACTTTCCGTTTTGACGGCTGTTAAAAATCCGATCATAAAAAGGATGTATGAATTACCGTTTAAAAAATTTATGATGGACGAATTTATGCACTATTTTGGCGTTGACGAATGGAAAACAATTTATCCGATTCGTGACGGGAAACTGCAAAATGCGGAAACTCACTGGATGAGGCAGATGGGGTCTTTAATGATCAATCACGGGATTACAGCCAAGGGTCGTAAATGTATTGAATGCCACACTCCCAACGGCATTTTGGATTTTAAGGCTTTGGGGTATTCTGCGGAGCGGGCAAAAGATTTACAGAATTTACCGGAGTTGAAATTATTCGGTAAAAAGTAAAAAGATTAACGCGCCTCAGAATTATAAAAAGCCCGCGTAAACGGGCTTTTTTTGTTTAAATTTTCAGTAACGGGATACATTCGGATGCGGGAATTTGTTTGGATTACGGCTTAGTTATCGGTCTTTATCACGCTCACATTCTCGATATTTCTTTGAACTTCCTTTTTGATTTGTTCGCAAATTTCGGGAACAACGGCTTCTATTTGCGGACTCAATCCCCACTCCACCTTGCCTAAAGGCGCAATAGAGATGGCGTATAAAATTACTTTCGGCATTTTGCCCAAAATCTGCGCGGCGTCCAACAGGTCTTTCAATCCGATATCGTGAGCCGTTAAGGTTTGCGGATAATCCGATGAATACCTGGGTTCTATTCTTTTCCATGTTCCGGGTGTTTGTCCGTCAACTGTGGCATCGATCATGATGACGGTGTCCGCGGACTGGAATTCTCCCAGCAAAATAAATCCCGCGGTTCCCCCGTCAAGACAGCGAACATTTTCGGGAAAAGTTTCATCCGATAATAATTGGGCGACGAAGGCGCCAACGCCTTCATCACCCATTAAGACATTGCCGATTCCGAGTATCAGAATTTCAGAGATCTTCTTCTCGTTCAAACTTCCATCCTCCGACCATTGACGATGTGGTTCCTCTTCCTTCCACATAATCGTGATAAAAAACCAAATAAACGTGAATAATTGCAAAGACAATAAAGAACCACATAAACATGTGATGCCACTGCCGCACGGCAAAATCACCGCCCATAAAAGGCACTACCCAACTGAATAGCTGCGGAAAGAACGAAGAGCTCATACTCGAATAAAGCGCAAATCCGGTAAAAGCCTGAAACAGGAAAACCAGGAAGGTCAAAAAGTAAACCAGACCGGCAAGCGAGTTGTGTCCGATGGAAATTCGCTCTCCGACATCACGTTGGAGGATATCGACTTTTAAAATTTCCTTGATCTCATGCCACTGGGATTTTTTCCACGGGATAAAGTTTTGCCACCGGGCATACGTGTTTCCCACGAATCCCCAATAAATTCGAACCAGAAAATTAAAAAAGAAAATAAAAGCGCTTACAAAGTGAATAAACCGAACGGTGCCAAACCAATATTGTTGATAGGCTTCATTTCCGTATTCAATGGCAATCGGCTTCCCGATTAAATATCCGGTAACGATCAGCAAAGCCACACAAATGGCGTTTACCCAGTGATACAACCGAACCGGGAATTCCCATACATAAACCCGTCTATAAACAGCATTTTTTACAGCCATTGATGCACCTCCCCCCTCAAAGAACCTGGACACGGCGGACATATTTACCTTGAGGATCATACAGATGAACCGCGCAAGCTATGCAAGGATCAAATGAGTGAATAGTCCTTAGAATTTCCACGGGTTGGTCAACATTCGCCACAGGAGTGCCGATTAAAGCGGCTTCATAAGCCGAACGCTGGTTATTTGCATCGCGGGGAGAAGCGTTCCACGTACTGGGAACAACCAATTGATAATTTTCGATCTTCTTGTCCTTTATGCGAATCCAATGCGCAAGCGCGCCGCGCGGAGCTTCGGTCATTCCGACGCCCTGAGCTTCCTTGGGCCAGGTATCCGGATCCCATTTTTCATCGTTAAAGGTTTTGGTGTCGCCGTTCTTAATATTGGCGATCAGATCGTTGTAAAATCCTTTCATCCAGTGGACCACCAATTTCGTTTCCAGACCGCGGGCGGCGGTTCTTCCCAAAGTGGAAAACAAAACGCCTACCGGAACATCAAGTTGTTTTAAAGTGTCGTTAACAACTTCCTGAACCTCTTTGTTGCCGCTGGCGTAAGCCACCAACATCCGCGATAAGGGACCGACTTCCATGGCTTTCCCCTTCCAGCGAGGCGTTTTCAGCCATGAATATTTGCCGTCCACATTAAGCTGTTTGAACGGCGGTTTCGGACCGGTAAAATTGAATTCCGTCTCGCCTTCCCAGGGGTGTAATCCGACGTCATCGCCGCCCGAGTAAGAATACCAGGAGTGGGAGATGTACTCTTTAATTTCTTCCGCGTCGCGTACGTTCACCTCGTGAACCTCATTCAAATTCCGATCTAACACCACGCCTCTGGGGAATTTGAAAGAATCGACCTGACTGTAACCGCGGGTCGGCAGATCGCCGTAAGAAAGATAGTTTCTCAAACCGCCGCCCCATTTTGCCCAGTCTTTGTAAAACCCGGCTACGGCGATTAAATCGGGTATATACACCTGTTCCACTATCTGAATTGCGTCATCAATTAATTTTTTGACAAAATTCAGCCGTTCGGAATTGAGTGCATTTACTTCATTCAAATTAATCGAGAGGGGAACGCCGCCGACCAAATAATTGGGATGGGGGTTCTTTCCGCCGAAAATAGCGTGAATCTTTACCAGCTCTTTCTGCCATTCCAGCATTTCCAGATAGTGGGTAACGGCTAACAAATTGACTTCCGGGGGAAGCTGATAAGCCGGATGTCCCCAATATCCGTTAGCAAAAATACCCAATTGTCCGCTTTCCACAAAAGCCTTCAGTCTGTTCTGAACATCCCGAAAGTATTTTGGAGAACTCTTGGGCCAATTGGAGATGCTTTTGGCTATTCGTGAAGTATCGTTGGGATTAGCCTTTAAAGCGCTTACGACGTCAACCCAATCCAGCGCATGCAAATGATAAAAATGGACTACATGATCCTGAACCAACTGGGTACAAAACATTAAATTTCTGATTAATTCAGCGTTTTTGGGCACTTTAATATTCAGCGCGTCTTCCACGGTGCGCACACTGGCGAGGGCGTGAACCGTTGTGCAAACTCCACAGGCGCGTTCCGTAAACGCCCAGGCGTCTCTCGGATCTCTTCCTTTTAAGATTAATTCGAAACCGCGCACCATGGTCCCGGAGCTGTACGCATCTTTAATGACGCCATTTTCCACAACAGCCTCAATGCGCAAATGCCCCTCGATGCGCGTAATAGGATCTACTACAAGTCTGGCCATAATTATTCACCCTCCCCTTTATTTTTCTCATTGTTAGCCGACTCTTCGATATGCTTATTGATCAGCTTACGTTTGCGAATATTGGTAGTGATGGCGTGGGCGGCAACACCAGCCAAAGCGCCTACACCGACGACAGTACCGATTGTATCGGCGGTGGTTTCAATACCAAATCCCGGGAAAGAAGCCAGATGCCTGTAAAACGGTCCGTTATCCCAAAAATTATTTTCGCTGCATCCCAAACATCCGTGCCCGGATTGAATAGGATAACTCGTTCCCGCGTTCCACTTGGTAACCGCGCAGGCGTTGTAGGTTACAGGTCCGCGGCATCCCATTTTATACAGACAATATCCTTTTCTCGCCTTTTCATCGTCAAAAGATTCAACAAACAAACCGGCGTCATAATAGGGTCTTCTGTAGCAGGTGTCATGAACCCGGCGCGAATAAAATTCTTTGGGACGACCCTGACCGTCCAATTCCGGTAATCTGCCGAAAACAAGAAAATGCGTAATCACGGCGGACATGACATCGGCGATCGGCGGACAACCGGGAACATTGATTACGGGTTTATCCAAAATTTCATGAACGGGCGTTGCCTTTGTGGGATTAGGATTGGCGGCTTGGATACATCCGTTGGAAGCGCAACTGCCCCAGGCGATAATCAAGGCTGCGCCCTCGGCGGCTTCTTTTAAAATATCAATAGCCGAGCGACCTCCGATAGTGCAATAAACTCCGTCGTCCTTCATGGGAACCGCCCCTTCAACCAACAGGACATACTTCCCGTAATAGTTCTTCATTGTGTCGGTCTTTGATTTTTCGGCTGCTTCACCCGCGGGAGCCTGAAGCGTTTGTGTGTAATCCAAGGAAATCTGATTCAAGATAATGTCTGCAACAATTGGATGGGACGACCGAATAAACGACTCGCTGCAACAGGTGCATTCCTGAAAATGCAGCCATATTGCCGGCGGGCGCGGCTTTTTTTCAAAAGCCTGAACAACTTTTGGTATGCCGGCGGCATCCAATCCGATAAGCGCCGCTGCATAACTGCAAAACCTCAAAAAGTCACGACGACTTACCCCGGAGCGCTCTATTTGCTCCCTGAAACTTGGTGTTTTAGACATAGTTCCCCCTATTTTGATTAGACAAGTTTTATGCTATATAAGAAACAACTCAACTTGTTAACGCGAAAATAGGAGAGTACTCATTTGAAATGCGAAATAACACACAGGACATGCTCCTTCCCCCCCAAGCAAAAATTCCCCGGTAAAAAAACTTTTAGGGTAAATAATAAAAATAAATTATAATATATGCAAGTTAATGTATTTTTTCACAATCATTAAACCGTTTCGGAAAAATTCGGAGCTAAAAACATATTCAAAAATGCGCTGACAAAGATCGGAGATTATCGACATAACGGTCGCAGAAATTATTGCGTAATAAGTGTCTGAACCGTGATTTTTTGAAGGGTGTAAAGGTGTAAAGGTTAAGGGTTAAGGGTTAAGGGTTAAGCGGCTTCTCATGTCATCGTGATGCGTAATGCGTAATGCGTAATGAGTTATCTCCGCCGTTACTTAAAAGCTTAGATAATTCATACAAAATATTTTTAATGAACAAAAAAGTATTTCCCTCTTAAACAACGAACATTTTACTATTTTCTACCTACTTCTTACTACCCACTACTACTGCTTTCTGCTCTCCGCTTTCTGATAACTTTTGTCTTACTTGTCTTACTTGCCACTCGTTACTCGTCACTTTGTCACTTTGTCACTTTTGTTGCGCTTCAAGAGAAATGGTTAAAAAATCACTGAATTGCAGGAATCGATTGCCTGCAATAATTTGGCTATTCCCGTTTTCATTGATGGAAATAAAAATTTTGCGGTGTTTTTTAAAGGTTTAAATCAGCCTTTTTAAAGCGTAGTGATGTAGTTTTTCAACTCTTCGTTCAACTCCCGTGCATTTTCTACGCCTTCAATTGCTCCGTTCAGGCGGTGTTCTTTGCCCATCATTTCCAATTGCAGAAACTGTTCGGCGATCTTGTCCGCGCCAAGGTTAGCGGCGGCGCCTTTTAAGCCATGGGCGATGGAGCGCAATTCGTCATAGTTGGCGCTGTCAACCGCATTTTTCAAATCCGGTAAACTCTGATCAATTTGCTGAACAAGTTCGCCAAGTAACTCAAGTAAAAATTCCTTATCTCCCCCCAGACGGTCAAGAGCAGTTTCCAAATCAATCACTTTGTTTCCCATGACATTTCTTCCTGATTTTAATTGCCTGATTTATTTTCATATTCGGATAAGATTTAAAAAATTTAATAAAAATAAAAAGTAAACGGAAATTATCCGTTTACTTTTTTCTTTTACGATTAAAAGAGATTAATCCTCAGCGGGATTTATTTCATGGGAATACGTTATTTCCACGGATTTTCTTAACATCGCCGTTACGGCGCAATAAACATCCTGAGAAAGACCTATCGCTTTCACCAGATTTTCTTCTTTTACATCGCCCCAAACTTTATAGGTTATATGGATTTTGGTATAGACTCTCGGATGTTCGTCAGCCATTTCCGCAGCCACATGTACCTCGAAGCGGGTAAATTTTTGACGCATCTTAGTCAGAACTGAGGCGACGTCGCTTCCGGTACAGCCCGCCAGAGAAAGCAATAACAGTTCTTTGGGTCGGGTGGCTCCTTCCTCACCGCCGAATTTCGTCGGTCCGTCCATCGGAACCCAATGGTTCGAATCGGTAATACCGGTAAACGTTACGCCTTTAATATGAACAGCCTTGCCTCGTACTTGAGTTGACATTTTCATCCTTTCTTTAAGTTTAACTAAAAGTAATCATTAAGCCGATTAACGCAAAGTAAATAGTGCTGATTTTCGGATCGCAAATTAAAGGGCAGCCGAATCCGAATTTGGACATATATTTTCCTATTAGCAATCCAACCGCGGCGCCGGCAATTAAGCCAAAAACATGAATCATTTTAAATCCTTTTATTATAAAGAAAACATTGATGCGTACGCTCTAAAAAGGTCTGTAATTGTCATCCCGGGGAGCGCAGCGGCGAGAAATCTTTTGTTTTCGTCGGAGTTATCAGATTTCTCTCTGCGCCCGAAATGGCAGAACAAGGTTTTTAGAGCGAACTCATTGATCTTTCCCCAAAATTTTATTTTCAGGAAAGACAAATAATTCTGGTTAGATGTAAAAATATCTGAAAAGAGACAGATTTTACTACGCTCGAAGACGCCTTTTAAATATTCTAATAGGTCTTAGCCTCTTCTTCTTTTTGCAGAACCCGCAATGCTCCGAAAACAAGCGCCCGCATTTCTTCCTCGCCCGGGAACACAAAAACAGGAGCAATAAAAGAGACTCGTTTTTTAATCAGATTCACGAACCGTTTACTCTTAGCCACTCCGCCGGTTAAAGCAATGGCGTCAACCTCTCCGAAAAGAACCGTGGCTAAGGAGCCGATTTCTTTGGCGATCTGATAAGCCATGGCTTCAAAAATTAATTTTGCTTCCTGATCGCCTTTGTCGATGCGGTCTTCCACAACCCGCAGATCGTGAGTGCCGAGATAAGCGACCATTCCGCCGTGACCTTTGATCAATTTTTTCATGTCCTGATAAGTATAAGTCCCGGAAAAAGCCACTTTAACCAAATCACCCACAGGAACCGATCCGCTGCGTTCCGGGCTGAAAGGACCGTCGCCGTCCAATCCGTTGTTTACGTCAATCACTTTTCCTTTGCAATGCGCGCCGACAGTAACGCCGCCGCCCATGTGCGCCACAATCAAATTACATTCCCGATATTTTTTATTCAGTTTTTTGGCGGCTTCTCTGGCTACCGCTTTTTGATTTAAGGCATGAAAAATACTTTTGCGTTGAATGAGCGGCATTCCCGAAATGCGCGCAATATCCTGCATTTCATCCACAACAACCGGATCGACAATAAAAGCCTGGCAGCCCAGCGCTTTACTGATGGCATAAGCGATCAAGCCTCCGCAATTGGAGGGATGATCTCCCATTATGCCTTTTTTAAGATCAGCCACCATTTGTTCGGTTACAATATAGGTTCCGCCTTCGATGGGACGGACAAGACCGCCGCGACCGACTACAGCCTGAATTTGTTCCAGCGGTACTTTTTGCTCGCGTAAAAAACGAATAATCAATTCCATCCGATAGAGATCCTGATCCGAGGCGCGGTTAAATCGGGCTAATTCTTCGATTTTATGCGTAATATTTTCGGTGAACAGCTCTTTTTCTCCTTCGAATAATGAAATTTTGGTGCTGGTCGAGCCCGGATTAATAGCCAAAATTAACGGCATCTTTTCGCTCATAACACTGTTCTCCCCTTTAACTAACCGCAAGCGCCGCAGCGATTGAAAGAAATTTTGAATTTTCGGAATCCGCTCTGGAGGTTAACACCACTGGCACGGCTGCACCTAAAATTATCCCGGCTACCATGGCGTTTCCCAATATGGTCATTAATTTGTAAAAGATATTTCCGGCTTCGATATTGGGGACAATACAGATATCCGCCCGCCCACCGACGCTTGAGTTTAAACCCTTTACCTGATTTGCTTTCGGAGAAATCGCGTTGTCCAGGGCGAGGGGTCCGTCCACAATTGCCTCTGAAATCTGTTTGCGTTCCGCCATTTTGGCGATAATCGCGGCATCGGCGGTTGAAGGTATATTTTCGGCATTCACCTTTTCGACCGCCGAAAGCATGGCGACTTTAGGTTTTTTATATCCCAGGGCATGGGCGGCTTTAATGGCGTTATTGGTAATGGCAATTTTGGTCTTCAGATCCGGAGCGATATTCATGGCGGCATCGGACATGAATAATAGTTTGGGATAATTGGGACTTTCAAAAATTGCCAGGTGCGACAAAACATCCGCGGCGCGCAAACCGTGTTCTTTGTTCAAAATTCCCTTAAGAAAATTTGCCGTGCTGCACAAACCTTTCATTATGACCTGCGCTTCTCCGGAGCGAACAATTTCTATCGCCTCGCGCACGCACTTTTTTTCCTCTTTTACGTCCACAATCTCGTAGTTTTTCAGATCGATATGTTCCTGTTCGGCAAGTCGGGAAATTTCCTCGCGGTCGCCGACCAAAATCGCTTCGCCCAGTCCAGCCGACTGCGCCGCATTAAGCGCGAGTAAAACTTCGGCATCCTGCGCCATGGCAACGGTTATCGTTCGTTTTTCCATTTGAGTTACGGTGTTTAGCAACTGCTTAAAATTTTTCAGCATCCCTTATTCCTCTCCTTATTCATAAACGGTTGTTACAGTGGCAACTCTCGGTTTTTGAGACATGCGTTTGGCAGCCTGCAACGCATTTTTGGCTGCGATTAATAATCCGTTGAGAGAAGTCGAATTCTGCGGATAACTAACGACTCCGACAAAAACATTAATCCGGATTTTTCGGGAAGTAAACGTGTTTTTTGTGAATAAATCACAAATCTTTTTAGCCACCTCTACGGCGTCATCTCTGCCCGTAGCCGGAAGACTGATTAAAAACTCGTCGGCGCCGAAGCGGCAAATTTCGTCATAACGACGCAATTGTTCTTTGATTTTCCGAACCATCTCCCGCAGCAACGAACGCGTCACATCCAGCCCGTAAAGAGTCATAATAGACCCGTATTTCTCGATATCAATCAATAAAAGCGAGTAAGGCTCATTCATGCGCGAGCTTCTGTGAAAATTCTCTTTGAGAAACGATAAGTAGTAATCAAAACGAAGCGCGCCCGAATCCTCATCGATCCGGTCGAGACGTTTTAACTTTCCGGTCAGGCGTTCCAGATACAGGCAGGTGGAAATTACCTTGGCGAAGATATCGACGATTTGCTGACGATCTTCCGTAAAATAATTGATTTCATCGGAATCCACGTAAAGAAACCCGAGCGGTTGTTGGTAAGCGATCAGATTTATCGCATAAGCCGATTTAAAATCATGTTTCATGCGCAATTGTTCAATCACTCTTGAAGCGTATTGTTTGTCCGGAATATTGATGGGCACTCCGTTCCAGATCAATTCCCGCAACAAGGGCGTATCCATCGTCTTGCGGTAATTCTTGCAAAAATTCCACGAAAGATTATAGAAATTCCGGATTTCGAGAAATTCGGTAATCGGATTCAATTCAACAATGGCGCAAGTTTTACAATTCAGACTCTTTACCAATTGATCCAGAATGTTGTGCAAAATTCGTTCGCAATTCCGGGCGCTGTTAAGTTCGTCCAGAATTGAAGAAATTGATTTTAAAAGGGCTTGATGCTCTGGCATGACGCCCTCCTGTATTTATTTGTAAATTAATTTAAAATCAAGGCGTCATTATCGGCAAATCTCTTCCTGTTATTATCATTAATTAAAAACCCCGGGAATGCGGTCATCCCGGGGTTTTAAAAATTCATATCAGGCGTCAACGGCGGCAAATGCGCACATCCGCACGATAGTGTCCACATCGCAGTGTCGTTGCAAAACGTGGACGGATTTTTCCAGACCCACCAGAATAGGACCGATAACTTCCGCGCCGCCCAGTCTTGCCATCAATTTGTAACCGATGTTTCCTGCTTCCAACGAGGGGAAAATCAACACGTTGGCTCTGCCCTTCAAGTCGGAAAAGCTATAGTCTTTTTCGCGCAAATCCACGTCAAAAGCAAGATCAACCTGCATTTCCCCGTCAATCATCAAATCCGGGCGCATTTGTTTGACCATTGCCGTCGCTTTTGCCACTTTTTCGGCAAAGGGGTGACGGACGCTTCCGAAATTACTGAACGACAACATGGCTATCCGCGGTTCGATATCGAACGTTTTTCTGACTTTATCCGCCACAAGAATTGCTGTATTTGCCAGCGTTTCCGCGGTGGATTCGATATTAACCGTGGTATCGGCAAAAAAGATGGTTTCGTTTTTGAATATCATGGCATAAAGACCGGCGATAAATTTTTTATCTTTTTGTACTTCAAGAATTTGCAGCGCGGGACGAATCACCTCCGGATAATAGTGATTAACACCGGAAACCATGGCGTCCGCATCGCCCATGCGCACCATCATTACTCCAAAATAATTATGATCGGTGCACAACAAACGGCGGCAGGCGTCGCGCGTTAAACCTTTGCGTTTTCGCAGACGGTACAATTCATCCACATATTGATCGATTTTGCTGCACTGAGAATGATCGATAATTTCCGCTCTGCTGATATCAAGTTCATATTGCCGGGCTAATTTCAGAATCCGCTCTTTGTCTCCCAAAAGAATCGGTTTAACCACATCTTCGTCCAATAAAGTCTGCGTGGCGCGCAGAATTTTTATCTCTTCGCCTTCGGGCAATACCAAACGTTTTTTGATATCTTTCGCTTTATTAATCAAAATGCGCGAAACCTCCTGCGTGCGTCCCAGGCGGCTTTCAAGGCTGTCGCGATACGCATCCCAGTCTTTGATCTCTTTTCGCGCCACGCCGCTTTCCACCGCAGCTTTAGCCACCGCAAGAGCCTCCCAGGTAAGTACGCGCGGATCGAACGGTTTGGGAATAATGTAATTATTGCCAAAATGAATGGGTTCGTTGCCGTAGGCTCTGATTACGGAATCCGGCACATCCTGACGGGCTAAATCAGCCAGGGCGTGAACTGCGGCTTTTTTCATTTCCATATTGATCTTGCGGGCGTGCACGTCAAGCGCTCCGCGGAAAATGAAAGGAAATCCCAAAACATTATTTACCTGATTCGGATAATCCGACCGACCGGTAGCCATGATTAGATCATCGCGGACGGAAATGGCATCCTGATAGCTGATCTCCGGATCGGGATTCGCCATCGCAAAGATTATCGGTTTGTCTGCCATGCTTTTTACCATTTCTTTGGTTACCAAACCGGCGACCGAAACGCCCGCAAAAACGTCAGCCCCTTTCATTACATCGGCAAGCGTCGCAGGATTATCGCCGTTGGCAAAGCGCTCTTTATAAGGATTCATTCCCTCTTTTCGACCCCTATAAACAAGACCTTTAGAATCGACTAAATATAAGTTCTCTTTTTTCACACCTAACTCGCAATAAAGCGTGGCGCAGGCTATTCCGGCGGCTCCCGCTCCGCTGAAGACGACTTTTACTTCCTCAATCTTTTTGCCCTGCAGGTAAAGCGCGTTCAATAAAGCGGCAGCCGAAATAATCGCCGTCCCGTGTTGATCGTCATGGAACACCGGGATGTCCATTAATTCGATGAGCTTCTCTTCGATGTAAAAACATTCGGGAGCTTTGATATCTTCCAGATTAATTCCGCCGAATGTGGGCTCAAGCAGTTTTACCGTTCGAACGATTTCTTCGGGATCATCGGACTTAATTTCGATGTCAAACACATCGATATCCGCAAAACGTTTAAAAAGCACGCCCTTGCCTTCCATCACCGGCTTTCCGGCTAAAGGTCCGATATTGCCGAGTCCCAGAACAGCCGTTCCGTTCGAAATAACCGCTACAAGATTTCCTTTGGCTGTGTATTCATACACCGCATCCGGATTATCATAAATTACGCGGCAGGGTTCGGCGACGCCGGGAGTGTAAGCAAGACTAAGGTCTCTTTGTGTAATACAAGGTTTTGTTGCAACAACTTCAATTTTTCCTTTCCGCCCTTCCGAATGATATGAAAGGGCATCTTCCTTTCTGATCATGAGTGCCTCCTAAAAATTTCAGAGAATGTTCTTTATATTTAATTCATCCATTTTACGATAAAGGGATGAAAGACTTATATCCAATAATTTTGCAGCCTCATCTTTGTTGTTTCCGGTGCGCTTCAGAATTTTAATGATGTGTTCGCGTTCAAAAACCGCCACTGCGTCTTTCAAACGATCGGGAATGGGGCTGCTGAACTCTTCGTTGATTATATTCGGAGGTAAATCCTTTTTGGTAATATAATCGGATTCGCATAATATCAACGCCCTCTCAATAACATTCTCCAATTCACGAATTCCGCCCTTCCAGGGGTAGTTCATCAAAATACGCATTGTTTCGTTGTCCGTACCGATAACTTTTCGTTTTAATTCGTAATTATATTTTTTAATAAAATGATCCACCAATAAAGGAATATCTTCCCGACGCTCGTTTAAGGAAGGAAGTTTTATTTCCACCACGTTTAAACGATAATAAAGATCATCGCGGAATCTGCCCTCTTCCATGTCTTTCACCAAATCGCGGTTTGTGGCGGCGATAATCCGAACATCTATTTCGATCGGAGAGGTTCCGCCCACAGGCATAATCACGCCTTCTTCGATAGCCCTTAATAGTTTTACCTGAAGATGCAGGGGAATATCGCCCACCTCATCCAAAAACAGAGTTCCGCCGTTGGCGATTTTAAAATATCCGTCTTTATCGCGAATTGCTCCGGTAAAAGCGCCTTTTTTATGTCCGAAAAATTCGCTTTCCATCAACGTGCCCACAATGGCGCCGCAGTTAATAGCCACAAACGGCTTGTTGGCGCGGTCGCTGTTAAAGTGAATGGCTCGGGCGACCAATTCTTTACCCGTACCGCTTTTACCCGTGATGAGAACATTGCCCTTGGTTTTTGCCACTTTTTGAATAAGTTTAAAAACCTCTTTCATTTGATGGCTTTGACCGACGATGTTGCTGAAGTCATAACGGGAATGTATTTCGCGGCGCAGGGCGATGTTTTCCCGAATCAATTCTTTGTGCTTAATCAGACGTTGAATTTTCAACAGAACGTCGTCAAAATCGAAGGGCTTTAAAATATAATCGTGAGCGCCCAGCCTTAATGCTTCGATCGCCGTTTCCAGACTTCCGTAAGCGGTGATAATAATAACCGAAATCTGCGGATAAACCTGCAAACAACGTTTTGTTAATTGCATGCCGTCCACCTCGGGCATCTTTAAATCGGTGATCAGAATATCGTAATCTTTTTTATCGAGATGCTCAAGGGCTTCTTTTCCGTCGGAGGCTACCTGAACTTCGTAACCCTCTTCCAGAAGCACCATTTTTAAAGAATCCCGAATGGATCGTTCGTCATCGACAACCAATATATTAGCTTTCATGGTCTCTCTCCGTTGTGGTATTTAAAGGCAGTTTAATTGTAAACCGACTGCCTTCTCCAACCTTACTCTGAACTTCAATTTTACCGTTAAAATTTTTGATTATTCCGTAACTGACCGACAATCCCAAGCCGGTGCCGTGTCCCACTTCTTTGGTGGTAAAAAAAGGTTCAAAAATTTTATTAAGGTGGTCTTCGGGAATACCCATGCCGTCATCTTTTATGGTGATAATAACATTTTGTCCTGATTGGGCGGTATTGATTTCGATGGTTCCCTTACCGTTTTTCAGGGCATCCAAGGCGTTAATCATTATGTTTAAAAACACCTGTAAAAGCTGGTCCGACACAAGGTATAAATTGGGTAAATCTTCCGCCAGAGATAACCGAAAATTCACATTTTTAGCGCGCTTATCGTATTTAACTATTCCGATGGCGTTTCGAATAACATCATTGATATTTACCCATGAGGATTCCAAACCGGAAGGTCGCGAAAAGTCCACCAATTCGCGAACTATTTTCGAGATGCGTTCGATGTTTGCCAAAATCGTGTTAATATATTCTTCTATTGAATCGTCCTTAACCTTGCGTTTGATAATTTGAGCCATTGACGAAATACTGGTTAAAGGATTTCCGATTTCGTGCGCGACTCCGGCGGCTAAAATTCCCAGACTTGCCATCTTCTCCTGATGCGAAATCTGGAATTGAGCTTCGCGAAGAGCCTTGGTCCGCTCTTCGATCTTCTTTTCCAGATTCTGATAAGATTCCAACAGTTTTTGACGCATGGTTTCGAATTCGTTTGCCAGTTCTTTTATTTCGTCCTTGCCTTCAATCGGAACCTTGTGCCCAAGATGTCCGCGGCTTATTTGGTTGGCGGCAAAAACCAGAGATCGTAAGGGCTTTGAAATGCTTTGCGCCGTTAAAATGGCGAAGAAGAACAAAAGAATACCCAGTAAAAGATTTGCTACGATAATCTGGAATAAAAATTTTTTCAAAGGAATAAAAATCATCGCGGTGGAAGACTGATAGATTAATTTCCATCCGGATCCCAATTCAGCCGACATGGTCAGCCAATTTTCGTCCCCGGTCAACGCCGAAAGGAATTGACCGAATTTTTGACGGGCATTTTTATTACTTAACTGAAACACGCGAACTTCCTCGTGCGATACTACTATTCCGTCATTCAAAGAGACCAGAAAAATCCGCGAAGCCTTATCGGTGACCTCAAATCTGGAGAAAATTTCTTCGAAGGGATACCTGATGATTACCGACACCGCCGAATCCAATTTTACGAATTTATAGAACGATGAATCGGAAATATTAAAATGCAGTTCCTCTTTACGGGATAATAGATGGTTTAATAAGCGGGAATTTCGGAAGGAAGAGGAATCCACTATGGAAAGTTTGCCGGCTGTTATTACCCCGACAACTTCGTGATTGTAATGTATCGATAATTTTTTCAAATTTTTTATAAACTGGGCTTCATTTTCCGCGCTCTCCAGAAAGGCGATACACAGCACCCGGTCAAAATCAGCCATCATTTGATTTTTTTCAATCCAGACCGAAATATATCGTTCCAGATCTTGTTCGTAAATCTGCTTCAGTATTTCTTTATTCAAAAAGTAGCCGATTACGCTGAAAATAAGAAGAGGCACGTAGGCAAAAAGCAGGAAATACAAAAAAAAACGTAATTTCATTCCGGAATATCGGAATTTGAAAAATCTATTAAACATAAAAATATTTTTTAATTCTGTAAATGATACAACCCAAACTATACTTTTTTTCCGATTCATGCAACAGCGACGAGCAACAGAATACCTGCAAAAAATGAAAAAAAGAAAATCTTTTTCCCGAATATTTTTTTAGCGCCTCAGCCGAATCTGTTATCATCGAACTCTTTTTCTTTTTCCCTTCAAAGAATCCAAATATACAACGATTTTCAATTAATTTAAAATTTTGTTATTCAATTTTGAATGTCGGTAAAAATTACTTTTCCGCTTTCTCAGCATTTAATCGGAAAACCATAAAATTCGGAGCAAATTCTTCCGATTTAAACGGTCTCCTTGTCGCCTCAGCGCGGAAATTACGGAAAAAATTTTGTCAAAAAACAAAAAGAGGCGGAAAGCAGCGACGAGCTGTTTTTTCGGAGCGCTCTCACTATTTTTCATTTTTTTCAGGATTTCATTTAACTTTCGGCGATAATTGTCGATGTGGAATTTCGGTTGAGATATTCTAATTTTGAATTAATAATGAAAGGATTGTCATAACTCTTGAAACTATGAATGTTTTTTAGTATTTTGATCTCGGATTTTTCATCGGTTGGAAAACTAACAAAAAAACGAAGGGGTGAACTATGAGAAGATTTATCAAGTCATGTTTTATGGTCATTCTGACTTTAGGGGTGCTCTACTCTTTTAGTCAGGCTAATGATTTTAAGTATGTAGGGGTTGCTAAATGTAAAACTTGTCATAATACTAAAAAAATCGGAAAACAATACACTGTCTGGAAAAACAGCCTTCATGCTAAAGCCATGGAATCATTAAAAAGCGAAAAAGCGTTAAAGTACGCAAAAGAACACAAAATTGCCGATCCGTCCAAAGATGCCACATGTACAAAATGCCATTCGACAATGGCTTCCATTGACAAATCCCTGATCGATCCCAAGGGTAAACTTACTATTGAAGAAGGCGTTTCCTGCGAGTCCTGCCACGGTCCCGGAAGCGTTTACAAGAAAAGAAGCAACATGATTGACCGCGAAAAAGCCATTGCAAGCGGATTGGTTATTCCGACGGAAAAAAATTGCGTTACCTGTCACAACAAGGATAATCCTTTCTACAAACCTTTTGATTTCAAAACCTATTCCGCAAAAATCGCTCATCCGGTACCAAAAAAGAAATAAATTCTGACGGTTCTGATTCTTTAAGCCATTATCCTTTTGGGGTAATGGCTTTTTTTGTTTCCTTTTTGGGCTTATATTCAGTCAAATATATCTTGACTGAAAAATTTGATTTTCGGAAAAGATATGACAGAATTTTGACTTGTTATTAAATTGATAAACGGACTCCGAATGTTTATTAAATCTGTTCTTCAAATATTGAGGAATTACAAATATCTTCTTATACTTTACTTATCCATCGCTCTTTTATTGATTGCCAGTTCTTTATTCGAGCTTCGTCAAAGCAAGCGGGAATTAATAGAACTCATGCGCTCGCAGGCGGAATCGACTTTAAATTCGCTGATCATGGCGTCCGAAAGCGTGTTAAAAAGCAACGCCCATTCTCAACAGATTCTCAAACATCAAATCGCTGACATCCTCGGCGTATTCAGAACGGCATACCGTTTCCGATTACTCAGAAACGGCTTTCTCGATTCGCTTGCTTCAACGGTCGGAGCCGAAGGAATTCTTATTCTTGATCCGGATCTGAAAATCACAAAAAAATACGGATCGTTCCGAAACTTTGGCGATAACGATTTAAACCGAATATTAATGCGCATTCAAAATTTGCACACCCTGGGCGGCGATACCATTATCTGGAGAAGAACTTCTCCCGTCGGTTCTTCTCATCGGCATTACTTTGGCGCCCTTGTAACTCCCGGAGCAAACACAGTGGTTATCGATATCGATTGGGCGCATGTTAAACCGCTTTCTCAATCGGTGGGTTTCGGGCATCTTGTGAGACAATTAGCCGAAGAAAACCCGTCGATTGTTTACCTTGCCCTGCAGGATTCGTTTACCATCGTCTCGGCGGCGGGCAAGGTTCAATTATTGGAACCGGTTTCTCAGTCAAAGTTTTTACAAAATGTCTTTGTCCGGAAAACGTTTGATTACCGGATCATCGATTTTGACACATTAAGCGTGTTCGAAGCCGTTCGTTCTTTTTACTATGAAAATAATCTGGTGGGAATTTTTCGGCTGGGACTTTCGATCGAACCGTTGAAGAATATCAATGACCGCATCTACCGCCGTCTGATCATTATTACATTCATTCTCATTTTTATCGCTTCCATTATGCTGACGTTTATCTTCATTCGCCAGCGTTACGATTTACTGAAAAGACAATTCACCGTTGTTGAGACCTATTCTTCCAACATTATCGAAAATGTAAGCGACGCGATTCTGGTCTTTAACGATCGCTCGGGAATACAAATTTTTAACCGCGCCGCGGAACTGTTGTTTAAGAAGAGTAAGGCGGAGGTGCTGAACCATTCGATTGAAGAGTTATTTGAAATAGATTTTTGTCTTGATTTAAAGAAGGCGGACCATGAAATTCGTCAGATAGAATGCACTATTGCCGGTCGGCACAAAATTCTTTTAATTTCGAAAAGCTCGTTTTTTGACGGAGACGAGCGGCTTAATTTCATTTTGGTTATTCGGGACGTCACGGATCAAAAACGGATGGAAGACCGCTTAAAACGTCAGGAGCAGCTAACCGCCATGGGACAGCTTGCCGCCGGCGTTGCGCATGAAATCCGGAATCCTTTAAACAGCATCAGCACTATTGTGCAGCAATTAAGAAAAGATTTTACTCCGAAGGAAGAACACGATATTTATCAGGAATTAACGGCTATTGTTTACAACGAGGTGAAGCGCATCAATGAAAAAATAAATGAATTTCTGCGCTTCTCGCGTCCCGATCCTTTAAGACCGCAAAAATTTCATTTGCAGAAATGGCTAAAGGATATTATCCGCCAATACGAGGCTTTGCTGAAAGAAAAGAGCATCAATTTGCAACTCCGTTTTAACTGGGACGGCGAAGTTCTGTGGGACGCCAATCAAATGCGCCAGGTTCTGATTAATTTGATTCAAAACGCGGTGGACGCCATGGATAAAGGCGGATCGCTGACCATAGAAATCCGCAAAGAGGGCGAAGAGATTGTTCTTGAAATTGAAGACAGCGGAAAAGGCATTCCCGAAGAAAATCTTGAAAAGATATTCAATCTTTATTTTACGACAAAAGCCCACGGAACGGGAATCGGTTTGAGCATGGTTCAAAGAATAGTTTTTGAACACGAGGGAACAATATCGGTTCAAAGCAAAACCGGCGAGGGAACCCGGTTTACAATCCGATTACCGCAGGAAGTTAAAATTTCCGGGCATTTTCCCGAAGAAGAAGGACACGTTGATTTTAGTTAAGGGTTAAGGGTTAAGGG
>JAADIP010000193.1 GCA_013151275.1 Calditrichota bacterium
TTGCGCACACCTTGCTGGTAATTCAGGCGCAGGGCGATTATGAGGGAGCCAAAGCGCTGTTGGCAAAATACGCCAAAGAAACTCCTTCCATAACGGCGCTGCGCAAAAAATTGTCCGGTTTACCGATTGATATCCGCCCGGTTTTTGAAATTGAAAGTGAGTTGGGGAAGTAACAAGTAACGAGTGAAAAGTGACAGGGGCGTGATGCGTAATGAATAATAAAAAACACAAAATAAAAAATAAAAAAGGATTGTCAGAAAGCAGAATGCAGAAAGCAGTAGTAGGTAGAAAATAGTAAAATGCTTTTTGTAAGGAAGTAAATGATTTTTTATTCTCCAAAAAATAACTTGGCTGAATTATTAAAGATTTTGATCGATTGTGGAGATAACGCATTACGCATTACGCATTACGCATTACGCATTATGATGACCGGAGAAGTCGCTTAACCCTTAACCATTACACGCTTAACTTTTAACCGGAGAAGCCGCTTAACGTTTGGGAAATCAATGTTTGATAATTCGTGGAAAATTATTGACAATCGGGAAATTAAAGATCCCGCCGTTAATCTGGCGATAGAAGAATATGCGGTGCGTAATCTGGACGCCGACTATTCTTATGTGTTTTTGTACGTCAATAAACCGTCGGTGATTTTAGGAAAGCATCAAAATGTTTTGCAGGAAGTCAACCTGCGGTTTTGCTTTGATCGTCAAATACCCATTTACCGTCGCATCTCCGGCGGAGGCGCGGTTTACCACGACGAGGGCAATCTCAATTTTAGCTTTATTACTCAACATACTTTAAAAAATTTCAATCAGTACCGGACATTTTTACAACCGATTGTTAAAGCTGTTGCCCGGCTTGGGGCAGGTTTGGAAATCGATGAGAGAAACAATCTGCTATTGAACGGAAAAAAGGTTTCCGGCAATGCGCAATTTACCAGTCGTCGCCGAATGCTGAGTCACGGCACGCTATTATTTGATTCGGATCTGGAAACGCTGAAAAAGGCGTTAAAGGTTCCGGAAAATGCGGAAATCGATTCCCGCGCCTCCCGTTCAATTCCCGGCAAAGTGGTAAATCTGAAAAAATTTTTATCCGATCCCATTTCGATCGAAGATTTGAAGTCGGCGATTATCAAAGAAATATTTGACGAAAAAGAGCCGTGGAGATATTTTTCGGAAGACGAATGGCAAGAAATAAACGATATCGCCCGCGAAAAATACGAAAGTTGGCAATGGAATATCGCTCAATCGCCTCCGGCGACGGTTCACAAAACATTGAATTACAAAGGAATTTCCGTTAAAATCGATTATGCGTTGAAGGACGGTATTTTGCGTGAGATTAAGATATCCGACTCTTCGCTAAATTTCCTAAGCGAACTGATTGAAGGCGTGGCGTTAATACCGGAGGAAATAGAAGGCATTAAAAAAGAGTTAAAAATAAGCGACTCAGAATTAAGAGAAAAGGCGCTGTTTTTGATCGATCGGCTAATTTAAAATGTTTGAAAAGATCGGATTTTGTGTTGAAAGTTAAGAGGAGCGTAATATGCAAAAATGGGCGATAGTAACAGGCGCGGGAACCGGGATTGGTCGCGCTTTAAGTATTGAACTGGCAAATAAACGCAATTTTCATATTTTGGCTGTGGGACGTCGTTTAAGCAAATTACGGGAAACACGGGCGAACAATCCCGAAAAAATTCACATTATCGGCGCGGACGTTTCCCGTGAAGAGGACAGAGAGAAAATCGCGCGGGCTTTACCCCAAAATATTCACTTACAATTCTTGATCCACAACGCCGCGGTTCTGGAGCCTGTAAAACCGTTAAGCGAAATAAGCCTTGAAGAATGGCGCGGACATTTTGCCGTCAATCTTGAGGCGCCTGTGTTTTTAACCCAAAAACTCCTGCCCCGTCTGAAAAAAGGTTCGAGAATTTTGCACATATCGTCGGGAGCCGCCCGTCATGCTTATGCCGGTTGGGGCGCTTATTGTTCTTCCAAAGCCGCGCTGTACATGGTTTATCAGGTTTTGAACCAGGAACTGAACGAAAAAGGTATTTTTGTCGGCAGCGTCAGACCCGGAGTGGTGGATACGCCAATGCAAAATCAGCTCCGCAAGACAAAACGCGAAGTGTTTCCGGCGATTGATCGCTTTTTACAACTAAAAGAAGAAGGAAAGTTGATCCCTCCCGAAAAGGTCGCCGAATTTATTGCCGATGTGCTCATTAAAACGGATGATCGTGAATTTTCGGAACAGGAATGGGATTACCGCGAACAGTTTCAACGTTTTGCTGAAAACGGGTCGTAAAAAGTTGGGTCGTAAAAAGTTTTAAATGTCCTGTTGAACGGAAAAGGAGTCGAAACGTGAATCTTCAATGCGCACAGGGCTTCGGTTATCCTGCGTTAAAGGTAACGCCGGACGTAGCAATCCGTTTTTTCAAATAACATTTTTTCAGAATCCTGAATCGGAAATAAATTTAAGGATGTTTTGATAATGAAGTTCTGGCTTTTCAAGACCGAGCCCTCAACTTATTCATGGAACGACTTGAAAAAGGAAAAAGACAAAACAACTTTTTGGGACGGAGTGAGAAATTATCAGGCAAGAAACTTTTTGCGCGATCGGATCAAGCGGGGAGACCTGGTTTTTATCTATCATAGCGTAATAAAACCTCAGACGATCGCGGGTATTGCAAAAGTAGTAAGCGAATCAAAGCCCGATCCCACTGCTTTTGATTCTTCCTCACAATATTTTGATCCCAAAAGCAGTTTAAACGATCCGCGCTGGTTTGGAGTCGAGATTCAGGCAATAAAGGAATTCGATCCGCCGATAACCCGTGACGAATTAAAAAAATTATCCGGATTGCGGGATATGACGCTTTTGCAAAAAGGCAGTCGTTTATCCGTTCAGCCGGTAAAACCCAGGGAATGGAAAATCATTTTGCAATACCGTACTCCGATTGATATTTAGTCGTCGGTCGATTGTTTTAAGAGCCGCGATTAAAGAATGTTAATAATGGTTACAAAACCAAAAGAACCCAAGCTTAACCTGCCAAATCGGCGCGATCAGTTTAATCTGTGGTCGCGGTCGTTGAAATTAAAGTGAGAAATCAGTGAGATTTTTTTAAACCTTTTGGTAATGAGCCGTTTTTAATCCTTCTGATAACAACACACAAATCCTTCTCAGAATAAAAATACATGTATCCGCTACTGATGAAATCTTTTGAAAAAGAAAATTTCCTTGATACATAAGAGAATTCTTGTTTAATTTGTCTAATCGGGAATAAATCGGAAAGAAATTTTATTCACTATTAATGATATTTTATGAATTAACGGAGAAATGCATGCAATCGGTTATGAAATCCGTTTTGCCGGTGGGAATTGTCGGTTATGGGGCTTACATCCCGCGTTAT
>JAADIP010000183.1 GCA_013151275.1 Calditrichota bacterium
TCGAGATGCGTGTTTTGTTCTATCAGAATAGAATCCGCGGTGGAATCCATAAGAGTATAGCTGAAAGTTGTAAGTGTATCGGGTTTGCCGCTTTTTCCAGGTTTAAGCGTATCTTCAAAAGTAATGTAATAAACATGCCCGTCTTTTATTTTTGTCGGATCGATGATTTCGTATTCTATTTTGCCGGTGGAAGAACCTGTTAAGTGATCGATGTTTCCTAAGGTCGGCGGTACGTAACCCGCAGCGGGAGCTTCCGGAGTAACGCGCACCACATTCGATCCCAAAATTACCGAACCGTCCGGTTGCAAGTTTACGCGGATCGGGCACTCTGTGGGCAGAATTCCTCCCGGAGGATATCCGAAATCGTACGATGTAATGGCGTAATAATAAGTGAACCCGTTTTTAGCGGATGAATCCACATACGTATGCTTCAACCCGCTGTCGTTGCCAAGGTAAAAATTGGCGCCGTCTATTCCGACCGAATCGAGACCAACAATTCCGTCAATCTTGTCGAACTGGGCTATCGGTATTCGGAAGCGCTTTGTTCCGAAAGCGTCGGTAATGTCGAGCGCATCCTGAAAGGCGGGGTCTGTTGCGCGATAGATACGATATCCTTCAAAATCGTAAGGTTCTCCGCCGATTTTGAAGATGTAGTTATCAAAAGATTTTTCCGCAAGATCGTCCCAGTACAAAGTCACCTTATTATCACCCGGAACCGCTGTCAATTTAGGCGTGATCGGCGCGTTGGCAAACTGATAATCGTTGTTGTAGGTTTCCTGAGCGCGGACACGCTTTTTAAGTACTGCGGCTTTGCGTAACTTGCCGTCCGGATCGCTCTGTTTGGCGTTGGCTAAAATCACCGCAACCGAAATCGGTTCTGTTTGTCCGGCTTTAATCGGGAAGTAACCGGAAGTTACCCACAGGTCGTATTCTCCGGCAACCACGGTGCGCGGGTCGTAGAATTTTCCGGGGATCATAAAATCGAACCACAGGGTTGCGTCGCTGTTCAAATTCAAGCCGCCCGCAGGGGTGCGCGCCGAAGCGGAAATACCGATTTGATCGGTTTCCGAAACGTCGGTTTTGTCGATGTTTGGCTCGCCCGGGTCATCGGTAGCAGCGCCGGAAGTGGGTTTTCCGTCGCCTTCGCCAAGGTCATTGGTTCCGGCAATTCCGTCGATTCCCACATCGTCGAGCAAGGGATTCCAATCGCCGTCATTGTCGATAAAATCATCGCGGCGTTCATCGATCATCTCGTCAATGCCTTCATCGATCATCTCGTCAACCGCGCCGTCGCCGTCGTTGTCAATGCCGTCCGCGTATTTTTTACCCAGATCTTCCTGCTTTAAATCGTACAAAATAATGTCCGAACCGGGAACCGCGTAACGGTAATAAGGGGCGTCGTTTGCAGCCTGATCGATCATTTCCTGCGTTACAACCGGGCTGTTGTCTTCGCCGTTATCATTATTATCGATGTAATCTTTGAAAGCCTTTCCGATATCCGACTCGTCCACCATTATTAAGTGGATTTTACCCTTCTGAATAGGATCGCTTTCCACTTTAGCGGGCCAACGATTCCAATAATAAGTTTTACCTTCAATCGAATCCTGATAGAAATCGGTTTTGGCGATATCCAACATTTCCTGCGTGACGAGCGGACTGTTTTCTTCTCCGTTGCCGTTGGCGTCAATTCCGTCGGCGTAGCTAACGCCCACCTGATCGCCAAAAGCGATGTGGGCAATAGTCTCGTCGATCAAACCGTTGTGGTTGTTGTCGATGCCGTCCGAATTACGCGGATCGCCGGGATTATCAAGAATGGCTTCCGTGCCTTCTCCCTCTAACATTTCTTCGGTGACAATGGGACCGCCGGATTCTCCGTCGCCGTCATTGTCGATACGATCGTGAGCGTTTCCCGGAGTTTCCAGCAAGGCAACGCCGACAATGCCCACGGGGTCTTTTCCGAAGGTCGGCGCTTTATTATCGAAATCACGGCTCCACATGATGTCTTCCAACAAATCAAATTCGGAAATATCATCCTGCGAGTCGCCGTCTCCGCCGACAAAATCCGCCACGCCAAAGGTTACCGCGAATTTTTTAATATCCTTGGTGCCGTCATTTTTCAGAAAATGCAGTAAATACACCACATCGCTCACCAAAATCTGAGACCATGCCATGGCGCGCACATCCATAAGGATGCCAAGACCGTGTCTGGTTAAATCGGTTGAATCAGGGAAGTAAAGATAGTTGTCGTAACGATCGTCCGAGGCGCGGTAAAAAAGTTCCTGATCGGCGTTAAATTTGTTTTCTCCGAAATAGCCGTTCCAGCTACCGGGCCAGCCGGGCGTGGAGCCGCTGCGCGGATCAATATTCATCTTATCGGGCCAGAAATCGGGCCAGGTGCTCGGATCGACGCTATTGGCAATACTCTCGGATTCCGGATTAAAATAACCGGGCACCGGTTCGATATTCCAGCTTTTGCCTTCGTCGGAAGTGCGTCCGTTGTCCACAATCACGATTCTCTGCCGGTCTCCGTTTTCATCGGTAACTTCCGCTCCCCACCAGATTGTGGTTTGAGCCAAGTAAACCTTTCCCGTGTTTTTGGGCCATTCATAAGGCGTCTCTTCATAAATGGGAACGGCGCCCGTTCTTCCCGTATGACCGAAATTAAAAATGGTTGTTCGGATATTGTTTCCCTCTAACTGGGCTTTGCGACGATATTTGGGATCACCTCGTTCCTTACCGGGAACATGGTTGATTTGATTATTTTGAGCAAACAGGCTTTGCGTTGTAAAAAACAGTAACCAAATAATCGACCATATTTTTATCACCTGTCTCATGGATCACCTCTCTCTTAAAAATTAAAGTCGATACCGAATTGAACTCTTCTTGGCTCAGCGTAATGCCACGGATACCTACGATATTCCGCCACTGTGTTCGGGCGTTTGGTAAAATCGTCGGGCGTTTTATCCGTTGTGTAATTCGGCTTTCCCGTGTCGGCAAAAACATTTATCGGAATCCGGCTGTCCAATAAATTGTAAACATTAAAGAAAGTCGTAAAACGGTATCCGTTAAAAACAAACGATTTGTTCAAACGCATATCCAAACTGAACTGGTTAGGACGACGCCGACTGTTTTTCTGCAATCCCCAACGGATTCCGCGATCGGCGGTGTATTGAGTAATTTGCGGAGTGTAAGGCAATCCGGAACCGAATCGCGCAATCACACTTGCTCCCCATGTGGCTCCTCCGACGTAAAAAGATCCGTTCACTAAATGACGCTGATCCCAGTCCAGCGGCAACAAAAATAACGTGGGCTCCAAATTGGAAATTTGAGCGTTGAATTCTTCTTCGGGGGTGGAATTGCTTCCTTCCGCAATTTGAAACGTATAGCTGATATCAAAAGAATAATTATGACTGTATCGTTTTTTCAAGACCAATGTTATACCTTTAACATTGGCGTAATCTTTATTAATGTACATCGAATAGGTCACGCGGTTATAGGTGATGTACAGTGGGCTCGTGGAAATCCAATTGCGCACGTCACGATAAAATCCGGTTACGTCAATCTTAAAATCTCCGAAAAATCCCTGCTGCAAACCGAGCTCGTACATAACCGTTCTTTGCGCGTCCAAATCGGGATTACCGTAAGGACCGTAGAATTGTCCCGATTCTCCGACCTTGTAATATCCCCCGCTGTAAAGATATTGAAAAGACGGAATTTGTAAAAAGTGACCGTACGAAAAGTGAATAACGCCTTCCGCGCTGATGGGATAGGCAATTCCGAGGCGGGGGCTTAGCTGCATTTTTACTTTGGATTTCTTGTAAAAATAAGACTTACGTTGGTCCATGGGAATATTTTGTAATCCCTCCCGCAAGGGAAAATAAATATTCGGATCTTTTAAATCTTTAGGAACTTCCCCTCGGGAATCAAAATAGTCAAACCGCAATCCTACATTAATAATCATGTCCTGGTATTCGATCTTATCCTGAACATAAAAAGAGAACTCCACCGGGCGACGCCTGTACTTCGTGCGCCGGGCGCTGGTATCGGCAGGAACTTCGGGCTGATACGGTTTTATTATTTGTCCGCCCTCGTCTTTTTTCGCCAGCAGCCAATAATCATCGTAGTCCAGAATATGCGATTTACCCTCTATTCCGAATTTGACCAGATGATTGTTCGTTAACTGACTGGTAAAATCCATCTTTAAACCGTAGGTTCTGGTCATCCGGTTGAAGCGGTGATTGTTTGTTCCAGCGGTTCTGAAGGCGTAAGCAATGGGTTGAAGAGTATCGCTGTAAACATAGCGCGGGTCATAAGGATTTTTGTAAAGATATTCGTTGAATTCGTTTTGAAAAAACGAAGCGTAAACCGTGTAAAAAGTTTTTGCGCTTACAGTATGAGTCATAGAAAGCCAGGTATTGTAACTATCGAAAAACTTGTTGACGTTACCGCCTGGCTCCCATTTATAACTATGGTCGTAATCCTGATAGTTTTTGGATGAATAGAGCAATTCGGCGTTAAACTTAATACTTGACGTGGGATAAAATGTCAGTTTTGTCTGCAGGTTGTATTTTTTACTCCAGTTCATGGGAACCGGATCTCCGCTCATCGGCGGCACTACTTTGTAAAGTTTGCCGTCCGATCCCGTTACGTACCGCGCCTCCGGATCATCCTTTTTAGTCACGGGCAAAAGAGTATCCGCGCTCGCCCAACTGCCGTCGGGATTATAGCGTTTTTGTCCGTAAAGATAGCCGTCGTTTTTATTATAGCGCCCGTTCACAAAAAAGGTAACCTTTTTATTGGTCAGCGGCACGGGACCGCTCAAGCTGGCTTGAATATTGTATTCGGAAAGGGGATTAAAATTGTTGATATAATAAAAATAGTCGGTAAAATTACTCAGGTTGTCGCCAAAATAAAATTTTACGTTTCCTTCGTACTTTTGACCGCCCTCTTTGGTAACCGTATTGATGATACCGGACATTGCGTTTCCGTACTCGGCATTAAAGGTACCGCTGATTACCTGCAACTCCTGCACACTGTTATTATCGATTTCAATACCCATACTGTTGTCAAACACATCCGTAATGGAAACTCCGTTTACCCAGTAGGCAATTTCGTTTGAGCGACCGCCGCGAATATGGAAACCGCCGCCGGCATCCCTTGTAACTCCAGCCTGCAATTGCAAAATATCCGATAGCTCTACTACCGGTAAAACGGAAATTTCATCCGCCGATACGCTCGCCTGGCTGGCAGTAATATCCTTTTGCACCATTTTTCGTTCGCTTTCCACAACAATGACGTCCGTAGTTTCCAGGGTGCCTTCAATCATCGCAAAATCCTGACGCGTTGTCAAATCGATAGAAACCCTGATACCTGAATAGCGAATTTCCTGATAACCGATATATTGAACCACTATGGTGTAAGTTCCCGGCGGCACATTTAAAATCACATAATTCCCGTCCAAATCCGTAGTGGATCCAAAAACGGTTCCGTCTAAAAATACATTCGCTCCGGGTAAAGGCTCACCGGTACTTTTATCAATAACTCTTCCGGCAATCTTTCCCGTGGTTCCAGCAAAACTCAGGGTCGCCGTTAGTAAAAGCGCCCCGATCACCGTAAAGAATCTTTTTATCATAGATCACCTCTTCTGTATTACTGTAAGATTTATAAAATAAATTTCTTAACTAAATTCAGATTCCTTTTAACGGGAACTTTTTGTCTTAATTTTTTTAAATAATCCCGCATTAACTCCGTCTGAAACTCACCTTTATATTCTTCCAGAACAGCCTCTTTGGCTTCTTCAAAAGTCATGGGCTTCGATTCAATTTTTCCTTCTACCCTAAACAGCCCGTAATAATCTTCGATTTTGACGGGACCGATAATTTTACCGACCGGCGCATCCCATAAAATCTTTTTTAAATTCCCGAATCGATCCAATTCGGAATAACCGATTTCGCCGCCTTTTTGCGCCGACCATTGACGAAGGGAATATTTTTTAGCCAACGCCGCAAAATCTTCTCCATCCAAAAGCCGCTTTTTTAACCTTAATGCCCGTTGAAAATCCTTTACCAGAATCTCCCGAACATCGATCAACGGCGGTTTGTTAAATTTCTTGATTTTTTTTCTGTAATAGACCCGAAGCACCGAATCGGGAACCTGCGCCTTGGCGAGAACTTCTTTGCGTTTGTATTTAAGGTAGAGATTGTTTTCCGCGTTTTGAATCGCCCGCTTTACTTCGGGAACCTGAGCGTAGTTTTTTTCTTCCGCTATGTTTAATAACGTGTTATTGATCAACAGTCCTTTAATTGCCGCCTTAAGTTTTTTCAAATTATCGATTCGTTTTCTATGGTAATAAGGGATTTGTCGAATTTCTTTTAGAACCGTTCCGATCGATAGTTTTTGTCCGTCATATTCGGCTGCTTCACGCTTTAGAACAGTTGGTGAAATTTCCTTTGACGAAGATTCGCCGTTTTTTATCAGATCCAGTAATTGCTTTAAACTCTCGTCATTAAAACTCAATTTTTGCTCATCAAAAACAGTCTTTAAATATTTCCGCTCATACTCTTTCTTTTTGGAAATTTTGAGAATGCGGATGATCTGCTCTTTTTTCTTCAGATATTCCGTTTCCGTTAAAATGGGCGCCTTTTTGCGATCTTCTACTTTTATGATGCTATATCCTTGCGCTGTTTTAACAGGTTTGGAAATTTCTCCCGGTTTCATCCCGTAAGCCGCGTCCTCAAACGCCGGGTCCATATCGCCCCAGGTAAAATAACCGAGATAACCGCCGTTGTTTTTTAACGTGGAGTCCGTAAATACAACCCGAGCCAGAGAATCAAAAGAAGCGCCTTTCATTAAAAGGTTGTACAAGCGATACGCCTCTTCTTCGGTCGGAGCGTACAAATGACGAGCGGCAATTTTTTCGTTCAGACGCATAAACGCCTTGCGGGCTTGTTCATCGCTTACTTCTATCTTTGAATAAATATCTTCTTCTTTAAGATAGGCTAAAACCATCTCTTTTTTCGCCCAGTTTATTTCTTTTTTAAATTCCGGATTTTCAAAAATCTCTTTATTGTCATCATAATTCCGTAAAAGAATTTCGTTGATCATGTTGCGCAAAACGCCAAGACGTAAAAACAAATTGTCCTTTTGATAGGTCGCGTCAAGATATTCCTGATATCTTGATTTGTAATCTTTAAAGGCAACGGAATATTTTCCGACAATCGCCACCGTCTGATCGTCTAATTTTAATTCCTTTTTACAGCCAAGCGTAAAAACTAATAATAAACCCGAAATTATCGATATATATTTAAACTTCCCTATCAACACCGCTTAAATCCGCTTTAATATTAATCCTGCTTTCTTTTTGACCGTTAAAGGCAATTGCAGCTCTTTTTGATAAACGACTTCATCGGTCAGTAAATTTTTCCATTGAGCTTTTTTATTCATTTTGATTTCAATTGCCTGATTTTGATCGGAGTTATTTATCACGACCAATATTTCGTCATCGGCATGAGTTCTCGTAAAAGCAAACACATCTTTTTCGTTATTTCCGTAAAGAACTTTTAACGAACCGCGGCGCAAAGCAATCTCTTTACGACGCAGATGAATCAATTTTTTGTAGTATTCAAACAGATCATAATCAAAAGCGACTGTATCCACCGGTCTCGGCTTTTTGCTGATATTCGCCCGCTCGGGTTCGTAAACCATATCGTCCCAAACCATGGGCTTTCTGCAATCGGGATCGTCGGCGCCCCACATTCCGGATTCGGTTCCGTAATAAATCATCGGCGCTCCCTGACAGGTAAACTGAAACAGGGCGATCAATTTTAGTTTTTGCCATTCGTCCGCATTGGGCTTACGAACATCGTACTCAGGATTATCAAAGGGAGAAACCCGTTTATCATAAAACAAATCGGGATTCACAATATTGGACGCCAGACGATCGGTGTCATGGCTGTCCATTAAATTAAGCAGTTGAAAACGAAACCGGTAATCGTACCGTTTGTCGAGTTCCGCTAATCTTTTCAGAAAAGAAGCGGTTGAAATTTTATTCTTTTTATCGATAAAATAATTGGTAACCAGAGCAGCCCATTGATAATTCATTACACCGTCAAATTCATCCCCTTTTAACCAGGGAGCCGGATTCATTAACTTGTTGTTTTTCCAATCATCCCAAAAAATTTCACCTGTAATGTAGGCGTCGGGATTGACGGTTTTCACTTTAATTCTGAAATCTTTCCAGAAATTGTGATGAATCATTTCCGCGACATCCAGACGCCAGCCGTCAATGCCGTCCGAGGGGTCGCCGTCCTGATTCGGGTCCATCCAGCGTTCCACAACGGAAAAAATGTGATCTCGAATAGGCGGTATCAGACCGTTGGCATCTTCCTTCAGTTCCGGCAGCTCCGCAACATTGTTCCATCCTTTGTACTTAAATTCGTCTTGCGGAGTGGAAGGATCGTCCCATGAAAGAATGGTAAACCAGTCTTTAAACTTTGACTTTGGACCGTTTTTCCGAACATCCAGAAACGCCCAGTGCGTAATTCCCACATGATTAAAAACGCCGTCGATAATTATGCGGATGTTGCGAAGATGGGCTTCCCGAATCAATTTTAAGAATAAACTGTCCGCCGATGTCCAGCGCCAGGTTTTGGGGTCGGACGGATCTTCGCCCTGAATTATTCTTTGGTCGATCTGCGGATTCGGTCCAAAATTATCATCAATGTGGATATATGTAGTTGCATCGTATTTATGAAGTGAGGGGGATTCAAATACGGGATTAAGGTAAATGGCATTAATTCCAAGATCTTTCAAATAATCCAATTTTTCGATAATACCTTCCAGATCTCCTCCATATCGCCGGCGTTGCGCATTATAGGCAAAGCCTTTCCCATTTGCTTTTTCCCAGGGCTGCAATTTGTACCAATCGGAAGTCCAGGGACTTAAATGCCATTCCGAAGTTGTATCGTGCGGGTAACTTCCGTAAAGAGATTTTTTGTCGGGATCATTCGTATTGTCACCGTTACGAAATCGTTCGGGAAAAATCTGATAAAAAACGGCGTCCGCAATCCAGGAGGGCTGGGGTTCCTCCAAAGTAGCGTAATCAACACGGCATGCGAACAGTGTTGTTAAAATAAATATCATGAAAAAAAATTGGAGATGGTAGCAATTTTTCATACCCCTGCCCCGACATTTGGCTAAAGACGAATTAGTAATACAGAATATAGTTACTAATTTCCATAAATGAAAATATTTTTTTCATTTTCCGGTGTAAACCTTCATATTCTATTACAAGTTAATGGCTTATGTAAAACCAATATATTCTCTCCCGAATACACAAACAAATTAAAATTGCCTTATTATTTTACAAAATAATCAGGGAACCCGGGACGGAAAACAGGCAGATCAAAACATTTTGGTTACCGCTTATTCTTTCCCTTTTTCCGCGGTTTTAAGATCACGCTTCAGCCGATCAACGGTTTTTGGAAATTTTCGCCGATTAAAGAACGTTCGCCGTTTATCTGCAAGTTTTTTGACAATCCCCCTTTTATCGAGACGTTCTAACCTTTATATTTACAAATTAATTTCCTGAGTATAAAGCTACAAAAGAGGAGCCTTAAGATGGATGAAGTAAAATCTGATGCAGCCGTTGAAAAGAAACCGTTTGATCAGGTGATCACTGACGCTTTCAAGGAACTGAAGATAACATTCGTAGCTTTCTTTAAAGCTCCGAAAGCGCTTTGGGGAATCAACGTTCCTTACATTATTGAGGGTCTTGTTTATTTCGGGATTCTGACCATACTCGGTAAATACTGTTCCGAAAACGTCGCCCTGACCGATACTCAAGCCGGTTGGGTTTACAGTTTTGTGACCGGAGGAATCACCTTTGCCATGTTAATTTTAGGCGGCGTTTCCGATAAACTTGGCGTGCGGGTATCATTAATAATCGCTTTTGCGGTGATGTTTTTAGGGCGCGCTTTAGTCGGTTTGTCCGGAACAATTCCTTTGGGGCAGGGACTCGGTTCTCCCATGTTTTTTGTCATGTTTGCCGGTCTTTTTTTGATGATACTGGGCTATGGCTTGTACCAGCCCGCCAGTTACGCCGGTGTAAAACGCTACACAACGCCTCAAACGGCAGCCATGGGTTACGCGGTTATTTACGGATTAATGAATCTGGGCGCCTTTTTTTCCGGATTTATTTCTCCTTTAACCAGACATCATTTCAAATCCGTTTTCCCTCCAAACGGTTTGTCAGCCGTGTTTTGGCTGTATGCGATTTTAACGTTTGTTTCTTTGTTAATCACCGTCTTTATTCTCACCAAAAAAACCGATCAACAAGCGGTTGATCAGCTTGCCGGCGAATTAAACGATTCCGCCGAAAAAAACGACGAAAATAAAGTTAAACACATTATATCTCCACAAAAAATCAATAATGTGCCTTTGATTGGTTACAGTGTTTTAACGGTTTTCTTTTTATTGTTAGTCATAGGCATACGAACCGAAAAAATTAATTTTAATCTGATATTCGCCGCCATCCTGCTCGCCGGAAGCTTTGTCCTGTCTATCTGGGAATTCTTAAGACACCGCCCGGATCACCCGTTCAGAGACTTGCGCTTTATCTTTTTTATTTTTATGCTCATTCCCGTTCAAACCTTGTTCGCTCATAACTGGCTTACCATCCCTTACTATCTCGACAGAGCCTTTCACGGTACGGTAGTCAGTCAATATTTTGAACTTTTTTCAAATATTAACCCTATTCTGATTTTTGTTCTGGCGCCCATTGTCGCGGGACTTACCGCTTCCGCCAATATTTACAAAATGATGATTTACGGCACGTTGGTAATGGCTGCGCCCACCTTTCTTTTGGCGTTGGGTCCCAATGTCGTTCTTTTCCTTTCTTACATTTTGATCATGTCCGTGGGCGAAGCCATGTGGCAGCCGCGATTTTTACAATGGATCGCAGAAATAGCTCCCGAAGGCAAGACCGGCGCTTACATGGGAATCGGTCAATTACCGTGGTTTTTAACCAAGGTGCTCACAGGGCTCTATTCCGGTTATTTTGTGGGAAAATACATTCCCAGACCGGATACGGGACTTCCCGTTCATTCCGAAAAATTGTGGTTTATTTACGGTCTGATCGCCATCTCAACTCCGATTATTCTGTGGTTAGCCAAAAACTGGATGGTAAAGGGTATGCGTAAAAAGGCTTGATTAATTCAATTTTCACAGGCGGTGCTCTGCATCGCCTTTTTGTTTTCATTTCAGTTTTCACTATTTTTAGCCGGAACGATTAAACGGCGGGCAATTTATGAAACGCTTTATTTTTTACACCACTTTATTGATACTGCCTTTGCTTATTTTAATTTCAGTTGAAAGTTTATTGCGAGTTTCCGGATTCGGAACCAGCTATCCTCTTTTAATCAGGAAAGGTAATTTTTATTACCTTAACACCGAATATCCGAAAAAGTTTTTCAGTCAATCGGACATTGCCGTTCCCGAACTTGTTCCGCAAAAAATACCCGTTGCTAAAGCGCCGAACACAGTCCGAATTCTCTGCCTGGGAGGTTCCACCACCGCGGGTTTCCCGTTTGAAGTCAATATCAATTTTCCGCGTTTTCTTCAATGCTATTTAAAAAGAGCTTTGCCCTTCAAACAATGGGAGGTTATTAATTTAGGGATTTCCGCGATTAATTCGCATACCGTCCGGAACATGGCGCCCGAGTTGCTTAAACTAAATCCCGATATCATTCTTATTTACATGGGACATAACGAATTTTACGGGGCGCTCGGTCTGGCTTCCAACAGCTTTTTGGGATCGAATCCCGAAATGGTTCAGTGGATGCTGAAATTGCGGGAACTGCGTCTTTATCAGGTTCTTGAGAAATTCATCGGGTTGTTTTCCAAAAAAGCCGAAAAACCTTCTTCCACCCTTATGGAAGCAATGATCAAAAAAAACACGATTCTTCCGGGAAGTTCGATTTACCGAAAAACGATGAACAATTTCAGAACAAACCTGTCGGAAATTTTGAACACCTTCAATAAAAACGACATTCCCGTTTTGCTGAGCACGTTAACGAGCAATCTTAAGGATCAGGAACCCCTCGGGTACACCGATCCCGAAACATCCTTTCCCGATTACAAAAAGGTGCGGCAACTGATAAACAAAAAACAATATCGGCAGGCGTTGACCATTTTAAGTACATTACTGCAAAGCGACAGTACCAATTCTTTCGCGCATTTTCTTTCGGGACAAATTTATTACGAATTGCAGGATTACGAGGCGGCGAAGAGCCATTTTGTTTTGGCAAGGGATTATGATTTAATTCCTTTCAGAGCTCCGTCCGAAATTAATACGATTATTTGCGATCTGGCGCGATTAAACAATGTTTTCCTTGTGCGGTCGGATTCCCTTTTCGATCTGAGATCACCACACTCCATTACCGATAACACGCTTTTTCTGGAACACCTGCATCCTAACGAGAAGGGCTATCAACTTTTGGCGCAGGGCTTTTTTGAATCAATGGTCCGTTCTCATTTTATTGATACTACAAAATTTGTAAAACCCGAGCGTTCGTGTCAAAATTACACTAATCTGGACATTGCTATCGGAGAGCTGAAGATCGAGGATCTTCTGAAACACGCTCCCTTTAACGGACGGACGCGTTTTACTCCGCGCCGCTTCGAACCGCCGATTATTCACCGGATTGCTTTCAAACACGTTTTTGGCGGTCTGTTATGGGATGCAGCTCATTTTGAAGTGGGGGATTCCTTGTTAAAAATGGGTTTATCGGAACCCGCCCTGAATGAATTTTTGGCTGTTTACGATTACGACCACACCCATCCTACGGCTTTGTACAAGATCGGCGATGTTTATTTGAAGACGAAGCAATTTACAAAGGCGGCTTATTTTTACCAACAAGCCGTAAAAGCCAATCCCAAAGCGGCTTTTTTAAAGGCAAAATTCGCCCGCGCCTTAATCGTAAGCGGGAATGTTCAAAGTGCTGTTGACGTTATTAATAAAGTAATCAACAACCCGGAGCAAAAGCGGCAGTTGAATAAGCGACAGTTAAGCGAACTCGATTATTTAATGGCTGTGGCTCTGGTTCAAAAAGGCGAGAAGAAACAGGCGATTCGTTTTCTCGATAAAGTTCTGCGGGTTTATCCGAATCATCGAAGAGCGCTCAGCCTTAAAATGCAAATTAAGTGACGGAGGAATTTCATTATGTTACAAAGCGGAACACAGGCGCCGGATTTTACACTTCCCGATCAGGACAATAAGCCGGTAAAACTTTCCGATTTTAAAGGTAAATGGGTTGTTCTCTATTTTTACCCTAAAGACATGACGCCCGGATGTACCACCGAAGCTTGTAATTTTCAGGAGGCTTTACCCGATTTTCAAAATCTGAATGCCGCTGTACTTGGCATCAGTAAGGATTCGGTAGAACGGCATAAAAAATTTGCCCAAAAACATGGTTTACAGTTTCCCCTGTTGAGCGACGCGGAAAGCGATGTTTGCGAAACTTACGGGGTTTGGCAGAAAAAACGCCTGTATGGTCGGGAGTACATGGGCATCAACCGTTCGACGTTCGACTTTTATTATTGATCCCGAAGGCAAAATCGCCAAGGTCTATCCCAGGGTCAAGGTCAATACCCACCACAGCGAAGTTTTTGAAGCGCTTAAGGTTTTGCAAGCCGGGTAAGCGTCACCGGCTACTGGTTTCTGGTTACTCGTAACTTGTTACTTGCCCCTTGTGCCTTGTTTCGCGTAAGGGTATAAGGGTTAAGCGGCTTCTCCGGGGTGTCTGCTGGCGCAGCTCCCTGAGCCTGTCGAAGGGAGCCTGTCGAGTTACTTGTCACTTTGTCACTCATCACGCGTTACGGCAATTCGTTAAGG
>JAADIP010000017.1 GCA_013151275.1 Calditrichota bacterium
TGAGTAAAATAAAAGTCGTTCCGAATCCTTATGTTGCTTCGGCTGCCTGGGAGCCAAAGAATCCGTACAACTCGGGTCGCGGACCCCGTTCCATTCATTTCACCCATTTACCGGCGAAATGCACGATCAGGATATTTACGATCAATGGCGAGCTTGTTCGAACCATTGAAGTGAACAATCCGGTTGAAAACGGGACGGCATACTGGGATCTTTTGACCAAGGATAATCTTTCGATATCCTACGGGGTTTACATCTATCATGTCGATGCTCCCGGAATAGGTAAGAAGATTGGTAAATTTGCAATCATTAAATAAAAGCGCTTTTAATGACCGTGAAAGTGAAGGAGAAAAAAGTGCGCATGATAAAATTCATATTTAAGAGTATTGTGATGATATACCTGATCAGCGCTTTAGCCTGGTCTCAAGGTGTAACTAAAACAGGAACAACAGCGGGGAAGTTTTTGAGCGTTGGCATAGGACCAAAAGCCAATGCCATGGGCGGAGCATTTACTTCCATCGCCAATGACGCAACCGCAATGTACTGGAATCCTGCCGGAATTGACCTTGTGGAACGCGATCAGATTGTTTTTACGCAAACCGATTGGTTCGTGGATATTAAACTCAATTATATCGGCGCGATATTCAAGGCAGGTTACCTGGGAACGTTCGGAGTGAATATTACCGCCATGACCATGGGCGACATGGAGGTGACCACCGAAAACAACCCGGAAGGGACCGGCGATTATTTTTCCGCCGGAATGTATGCCTTTGGTATCACCTTTGCCAGACATCTTACCCAGAAATTCGTCATCGGATTTAATCTAAAATACGTCCGTGAAACGATTTCTCAATCCGCGGCGCAGGGCGTTGCTCTCGATATCGGAACAATGTTTATTACGCCCTTTTACGGCATCCGTCTGGCGTCAAGCATCAGCAACTTCGGAACCAAAATGAAAATGCAGGGCGACGACTTGTTAATCCAATACGATCCTAATCCCAACATTGCCGGAGATAATTCCAACTTAAATGCCTTTTATGAAACCGAAAGTTACGAATTACCTTTGCGGTTACAAATCGGAATAGCGCGCGATTTTTATCCGGTTAAGGGACAGCGGTTAACGTTGGCGGTAGAGGCGGCGCATCCCAACGATAACTCCGAGTATGTGAATTTAGGCGGCGAATTGGCATTGTTCAACGAGCGTGTCTTTTTGAGAGGCGGTTTTAAATCTCTTTATATGAAAGATCGCGAAGAAGGTTTAACCCTCGGCGTCGGTTATCATACGCCAAGTTTGGGGAATTTCAGCCTGAATATCGATTACTCTTTTCAGTATTTCAAACATTTAAACGATGTGCATACGTTTGGTTTTGTTTTATCATTTTAAAGAAAAAGAGAGGAGGTGGGCAGATCAGAGCAAGAAATTACCTTATTCAATTATCCAAACACCAAGTTTTAAGTCAACTAATTTGAGGAGGCAAGAATGAAGAAATTCACCTTGTTAATCGTAGCCTTTGTTTTCATGGCTTTTGCAAGCGCTCAGGCTGTGGAAGTAACCTTTCAGCTTAGCATGAAGGTTAAAGTACAAATGGGTGAATTCGATCCCATGACCCAGGTTGTGCGAGTCACCGGTAATCTGGTCGATCCGCAGTGGGACCCGGCAAACGCGCCCATTCTGGACATGGTCGATTCGACCAATTTTATTTTCAGCACAACCCTTACCATCGATCCGGGCAGTTATGAATACAAGTATGTAATCGGCGACGCCTGGGGCAACGATGAATTGCAGGGTCAGCCAAACCGTTCGCTTACGGTAGGCGACAACGACACCACCTTGGCGCTGGTTTACTTCAACAACACCGAAGAAGTTCCTTTTACTCCCGCTCCGGAAGGTCTGGTTAATGTGATGTTGAATGTTAATATGACGCGCTGGGTACAAAAAGGCGCTTTTGATCCGGATAACGACGTTGTTCGTGTAACGGGATCAATCACCGATCCTGCGTGGGATCCTGCCACTGCGCCAATTCTGGATGATGCGGACGGCAACCTGGTTTATACCACAACGTTGCAAGTTGCGCCCGGCGACTATGAATACAAATATCTGATCGGCGACGCCTGGGGACGCGACGAATTACAGGGTCAGCCGAACCGTTCTATCACGGTTGCAAACGATACTGCGCTCTTCCCTGTTTATTTTGATAACGAAGAGTACATTGTAAATCCCCCTGCCGACACGGTTAAAGTTAATTTGACGCTTGCGGTTGATATGTCGGTTAAAATTTTGGAAGGCGATTTTGATCCGGACGTAGATTTTGTAGTTGCAGCCGGTTCTTTTCAGGGCTGGGATGCCGCTGCCGCGCCGCACATGGAAAATGCCGATATCAGCGTCGATAGTATTTATACCATTACATTCGAAGTTCCGAGAAACGCAACTTATGAATACAAATTTGTCATCAATGCTACGAACTGGGAAAACGTTCCGAATCGCCGCGTAGTTGTCGGCGCAGAGGACAAAGTTGTTCCGCCGGTATTTTTTGACGACGACAGTGTTGTAACTTACAAAGCAAACGGTCATGTGAAATTTAACGTAAATATGGATGTCTTGACCGAGGTCGGTCTGTTCAATCCTTTGGAAGATTCCGTACACGTTCGCGGTAGTTTCAACGGTTGGAATTCCGATGATCCTCCGCGTTCGCACATGAATCAGAACTTAACCAATCCGCTCAACTGGTTTTTGAACGTGCCTTTTGAAGATTTCGGTATCGGCGATCCGCTGTATTACAAATACTGGGTATATAAGAAAAATCCGATTATAAACGGAGTGGAATGGAAAGACGGTTGGGAACGTCCGACCCACACAGGCGGCGGAAACCGCACTGCTTATTTTGAAGGTAAAGACGATCAGGCATTAGAAGCCGAATGGTATGACAACATTCATCCGGATTGGGTTGTTCCTGTTGGCACAGGTTTAAAGGTGACTTTTAATGTGGATATGAGCCCTGCCGCTGATCCTGATTTACAGGCTATTCCGTTTACCGCCGGCGAAGACACGGTTTACTGGATTTGCGAACAACCGTCTTTTGCCGTAACACAAGGCTGGGAAGATACGGACGAAATGAGAGTCCTGAAATTGACCGACGATGACGGCGACATGATCTATTCCGGAACTCTGGAAGTTAAAGAACCCGCCTGGAACGCTTTTGTTTATCGTTATGCATTTATTTCCTTAAGCGACGGCGGAACCTGGCAGTTCGAACCGTCAGGCTTTGCCAATTTTGCTTATCGTGCCCGTTTTGTGGGACAGGATGCCGAAAGAAGCTTCCCTGTTAATCCCTGGGAAATGCCTGTTGATACCTGGACCAACGCCGAAGTCAAAACCGATCAGGAAACAGATCCTTACACCTCTTACACCGCTATTGACGATGAACAAGTTCTTCCCACGAAATTCGCCTTGAACCAGAACTATCCTAACCCGTTCAACCCGACTACGACTATCAGCTACACGTTGCCGGAAGCATCTCATGTTACTTTGACCGTTTACAATGTTCTCGGTCAAAAAGTACGCACTCTGGTTAATAACAAGTTAGCTACCGCCGGAACTCATGTACAAAAATGGGACGGTCGCGATGAACTCGGACACAAAGTGGCATCAGGAATCTACTTTTACAAATTAGAAGCCAATAAATTTTCAGCGATTAAAAAGATGATTCTGATGAAATAATTCTCTCTTAAACCGATCCTCGTTAAATTGCGGGGATCGGTTTTTTCTTTATTAAATCTTTAGCGACGGTTTTCCAGACTCAGGAGTAATAAATGTCTCCAATAGATTATATTATTGTATTTTTGTATTTAGCCAGTATGGTAGGTATTGGATTATACTTTCAAAAGAAAGCCTCCGCAGGTATCGATTCTTATTTTCTCGGTGAACGCGGTATGCCCTGGTGGGCACTTGGCGCTTCGGGAATGGCTTCTAATCTGGATATTAGCGGAACAATGATTAATATTGCATTTGTGTTTGCGTTAGGCGCCAGCGGATTTTTTATTGAAATTCGTGGCGGGGTAACTCTGATCATGGCTTTTTTAATGATCTTTCAGGGAAAATGGAATCGAAGAGCCTTGGTCATGACTCTTGCGGAATGGATGCATTTTCGTTTCGGAAAGGAAAGGCAAGGCGATATAGCACGTTTAATCGCCGCTATTTCCGTGATTATAGTTACCATTGCCATGATTACCTACTTTGCAATCGGCGCGGGAAAATTTGTGGGTGAATTTCTGGGAATTCCGCCGTTTCTCGGTCTTTCGTCCGAATTCTGGGCGGCAACGATTATGATCGTTCTGGCTATGATTTACACGGTTGCAAGCGGTCTTTACGGCGTGGTCTGGACGGACGTCTTTCAGGGAACACTGATATTTTTTACTATAGTTTATATTTGCGCCATCGCTTTTTCCAAATTCCATCTGCCGGAAGTGTTTAATGTTTCCGTGCCTTTAAAAGACGGCGGCTTTATGCCCCTTGCCACAACCAAAGAAGCCTGGACAAGCGTGATTCCGCATTGGAAATTGAATTTGCCGGCAGACTCCGCCTATTCAATTTATAATTTGTTCGGAATAGCCATCCTGTTTTATCTGATAAAAGTAACGCTGGAAGGAACCGGCGGTACCAGTCAGTATATGATTCAGCGTTTTTTTGCTTCGCGCAGCGATCGCGATTCCGGTTTACTTTCGCTGTTCTGGACATTTTTACTTGCTTTTCGCTGGCCCTTTATTGCAGCCATTGCGGTGATGGGCGTTGTTTTCGGAACACAGCAGGGGGTGATTCAGGATCCGGAAAAAGTTTTGCCAGTTGTTATTAATGAAATTGTGCCTATCGGGTTAAAGGGACTAATTGTTGCCGGATTGATGGCAGCCGCCATGTCCACTTTTGATTCAACGGTAAACGCCGGAGCCGCCTATTGGGTTAAAGATATCTATCAGGCGTACATCAACCCCAAAGCGTCCGAAAAAACATTGATGAGTCACAGCCGCTGGGCGTCGGTCGCTATTGTGATTCTCGGTCTCGGTTTTATGCTTTTAATTAAAAATATTAACGAAATCTGGGGATGGATTACTTCCAGTCTCGGGGCGGGAATGCTGATCCCGACATTGGCGCGCTGGTACTGGTGGCGGATGAACGGATACGGCTTTTCGCTGGGTATTGTTACGGGAATGGTGGTAGCGGTTTTACAAAAGATTTTCTTCCCGGGCATCCCCGAGTACTTTTCCTTTATTTTCGCATCTCTTTCGTCTTTGGTAGGAATGATCATCGGCACTTACCTGGGTCCGCCTGCCTCCGATGAGGTGTTGTTCGAGTTTTACAAACGTACGCGTCCTTTCGGATTATGGGGTCCGGTTCGGAGAAAAATGCCTGCTCATATTTTGGAACAAATCGATAAGGAAAATCGCAGAGACATTCTTTCCACCTTTTTCGCCGTACCGTGGCAGATAGTTCTTTTTCTGACCGGAATGACAGTTGTAATTAAGCGTTGGGATGAATTTTTATTCTTGTTAACTATTTTAATTATCCTGTCCACAGCGCTTTATTTTAGCTGGTTCAGGCATTTATCCACAGAAGTTAAAGTTGATTAAAATTAGTATATTAGGATAGTTCTTAGTTGTAAACAAAGGAGTTATCCACAATAGTTGTAAATAAAGATGAAATTGTCTAACAGGATTTTAACGTTAATTCAATGGGGAACGATCATACACCTGTTTGTTGTAAGTTTAATTATTACAACGGGTTGTGTGCAAAAAAAAGAAAAAATCATCGTCTGGTCATCCATGCGTCCCGTGGAAAGGGCTTTACTGGATTCCTTATTAAATGAGTTTTCCACAGGTTATCCACAATTTAAATTTGCACAGCTTTTTTATGCCCCCGAAGAAGCCCGGACGAATTTTATCATCAGTTCTCTCGCCGGTAAAGGTCCGGCGTTGATACACGGTGCGAGCGATAATATCGGTCCCTTTGTGGAGCTGGATGTTATTAAACCCCTTGAAGATTTATTTTCGCGGGAATTCTTAGAACAGTTTTTAAAAGAGCCCATACCGGCAAATACTGTTTTTCGCGGACATTTGTACCAAATTGCGGATCGGATCGGAAATCATCTCTGTCTTGTTTACAATAAAAATCTTGTTTCCAAACCGCCGGAGACCATTTCGGAATTAATTGAGATGGGTAAAAAATTAACGGTTGACGAAAACGGAGACGGAAAGCCGGAACGGTACGCCATCGCCTGGAACTATACCGAACCCTTCTTTTTTATCCCCTTCATTACGGGATACGGCGGTTGGGTGTTCGATAAAAATTACAAACCGACTCTTAACACCGAGGCTACGGTAAAAGCCGCACAGTTGATTTATGATCTTGTGAACAAATACAAAATAATGCCCAAAGAAAGCGATTATGAAATTGCCAACGCTTTGTTTAAGGACGGGTTGGCTGCGATGATTATTAACGGACCCTGGTCATGGGGAACATATTTAAAGAATAAAATTCCTATCGGCATTGCCAAAATTCCGAAGATTGACGAAACGGGATTGTGGCCCGCGCCGCTTGTTTCTCCGATGGGATATTCTGTCAATAAAAATTTGCAGGGCGAAAAATTAAAGGTAAGCATAGAGCTGGTAAAATTTTTGACCAGTAAAGAGGTTCAATTGCGGTTTACCAGGTCAGGCGGAACCATTCCTTCTATTAAGTCCGCTTTCCGGGACAGTGTGGTGCAAAACAATCCTTTGATTAAAGCATCGCTGGAACAACTGTTAGTGGGAAAGCCCATGCCAGTTGTTACGGAGATGAGATGGATTTTTGACGCCATGCGTCCGGCATATCAGGGAATTTTCAACGGTCAGATTACTCCGAAAAAAGCGGTTGAACAAATGCAAAAACTGGCGGAAAAATTAATTCGTGAAAATCGTGAATAGTATTTGAAAAAATGGATAGCAGTATTTTTAACAATAGAAATCGTCTTGTCTATTTTTATGTGATGCCCGCAGTTATTGTGATGGGTTTGGTTGTTCTTTGGCCCTTTATCTACAATGTTGTTATTTCGTTTTCCAATATGAATTTGACTCACTTTAAGGATTGGAAGATTGTCGGGCTTAAGAATTACGTCTCGGTTTTGACGGACGGGATATTTTGGTATTTTTTCTTTAAAACGGTTCTTTGGACGTTTTTGAATTTGATTTTTCATGTGGGCATCGGGGTAATGCTGGCGCTTATTATTAATGAAGATATCAAAGCCAGATCCCTTTTTCGCACGCTTTTGATTTTGCCGTGGGCGGTGCCGCAATACATTACCGCTTTAACCTGGCGGGGAATGTTTAACAGCGAGTACGGCGCGATTAATTTAATTCTCGGCAGGATGTTCGGGATAGAGATCCCCTGGCTTTCGACGGAATGGGGCGCCTTTGCAGCCTGCCTGATAACGAACATCTGGTTAGGCTTCCCGTTTATGATGATAATTGCGCTGGGCGGTTTGCAGAGCATTCCGCGCAGTTTGTACGAAGCGGCGGAGATAGACGGCGCGTCCCGCTGGCAACAATTCAGAAGCATTACCGTACCATTGCTTAAACCGGTAATGATTCCGGCGATCACTTTAGGAGTTATCTGGACGTTTAATAATTTCAATGTGGTGTGGCTGGTCAGCAACGGAGGAGAACCATCCGATAAAACGCATATTCTCGTTTCGTGGGTGTACAAAGCGGGATTCACCTATTTCAGGATGGGATATGCGGCGGCGTTTTCCATGGTTATTTTTATTATTCTGCTCGTCTTTAGCTGGCGCTTTATTATGCGCACCAGGGCGACGGAAAACGTTTATACTTAGAAAAGGTTTTAACAAATGGCATCTGGGGTCAGAAAACTTTCGTTAGTTGAAAGAATTGTTTCGTACATTATTTTGACGGCATTCTCCTTGTTTGCGCTTTATCCGATTTTGGTGGTGTTTTCGATTTCGTTAAGACCGGGAGATCGCCTGTTAAGCAAATCGCTCGCCCTTATTCCTAAAGATTATACTTTTCAGACCTATGTGGATCTGTTTGTAAATCAGCCGTTTTTACGCTGGATGTTAAATAGTCTGGTGGTTTCCATTTCCGTGACGTTTTTCGCCGTCGTTCTTGCCGCCACCGCGGGATACGCCTTTTCGAGATTTAAATTTCGCGGACGAGACGCTTCCATGATCGGGTTGATTACCACACAGATGTTTCCGGTGACCATGCTGCTTTTACCGCTGTTTATCATCATGATCCGTTTGGGATTTTATGACACTTACTGGGGATTGATTATCGCTTATTCCGCAACCGCTCTTCCTTTCACGGTTTGGCAAATGAAAGGATATTACGACACTATTCCCTACAGTCTGGAAGAAGCCGCTACGATAGACGGCGCAAATCAGTTCACAGCTTTTTACAAGATTATCCTGCCGCTGGCTTTACCCGCGCTGGCAATCACCTCTTTGTTCTCTTTTATGACAGCCTGGTCGGAATATCTTGTGGCTGCCGTGCTTATTCAGGATAAAGATTTATTTACATTGCCCCTCGGATTAAAAATGTTTTCATCGAACATGGAGGTTGCCTGGGGCTTGTATTCGGCGGGAGCGATTGTGGTCAGCATCCCGGTGGTCGTACTTTTCTTAAGCCTTAGCCGTTGGCTGATTTCGGGATTAACATTGGGAAGCGTAAAGGCATGAGAACAAAATTTAAACATAACTATTCCGTTGTATTAATTCTGGGACTTTTGTTATTTGCCGGGATAGTGAGCTGTAAAAAAGAAAAGCAGACCTTTAGCGCGGTGTTGTCTTCGCTAAAAAATTTAAATGCAAATCAAAAGGACGCTGCTTTAGACAAATTTATCAGATTTAATCCCTTCCCGTTTATCGAAGATTCCGTGGTCTATTTTTTGTTCAGGGATACAACGGATCAACCGGTTTTTCTGGCAGGCGATATGACCCGCTGGCGTCCCGATTCAATACAATTACGGCGGATTAAAGACACGAACTACCGCTACACATCAATCGTTTTGCCGACAGACGCGCGGATTGAATATAAATTTGTGGTCGGAAAAGAATGGGTTTTGGATCCCCTTAACCCTTTCAAAGAAAAGGGAGGGCTTGGCTCTAATTCCGTTTTAATGATGCCCGATTATCGGTTCCCGAAAGAAGTTTTGCTAAAACCTGAATTTATGAAAAGCAGTTTGGATACCGTGTTGTTCAGGAGTAGAATTCTAAAGAACAAAAGACGGGTCTATTATTATCATCATCCCGAAGCGGGAGCAGACTCTCCGCTGCTTATATTTAACGACGGGGGAGATTATCTTCGTTTTGGCAAGGCGCGAATTATTCTGGATAATTTAATCGGCGAAGGAAAAATTAAACCCCTGCATGCGCTTTTTGTCGATCCCGTAAACAGGAACAAGGAGTACTGGTTTAACGATCGGTATTTAAAGATGGTCTTTAATGAGTTGCTGCCTCAGATGAAACAAAAGTACAAAATCAAAAATAAAACATTGGGAATGGGCGGAGCTTCGCTGGGAGGAGTAATTTCGCTTTACGCTTTAAAATCTTACGGAGATCAATTGGATTTTGTCTTTTCGCAGTCGGGCGCCATTTGGATTGACAATGAAAAAATAATCGACATTTTAAAAGATGTACCCGCAATAAAAGCAAAAATATTTTTAAGTTTCGGAGAATTTGAAAACATGGATAAAAGCCATGCTCGGCTGGAAAAGGTGTTCAGCCAAAAGTCGGTCCGATATGTGGTGAAAAGTTTTCCGGAAGGTCATAATTGGGGCAATTGGCGTGGACATCTGGATGAAATGCTCAACAATTTTGATGGAGGACAGGAAGAATGAATGAATCGAGGTTAACGGAACGATTAAAGGCTTTGGGTTTTACGACCTATGAAGCCAAGTCATATATAACTTTGTTAAAAAATAATCCGAGCACCCGGTATGAATTAAGCAAGAACTCGGGTGTGCCGCGATCCGCTATTTACGATGTGATCAAGAAGTTGGAAAATCTGGGAGCGGTGAACGCTTTGTACACGAGTCCGGAAAAATATGTGCCGCTGCCTCCCGATCAGTTAATGGAATTATTGGATCGCCAATTCAAGGAACGCCTGGATGAAGCAAGACAGGCGTTAAAACATTTTGACACCGAAATTGAACCGGGGCACCTGTGGAATATTGTCGGTTATCAAAACATGCTGCATAAAGCGCGTGAAATGATTTCCAGAGCAAAAGAAACGATTTTTCTTTCAATATGGGAAAGGGAATGTTTGCGCTTAAAAGACGAATTGGACGCGGCTAAGAATCGCGGAATTCGAATTATCGTTTTTTCGTTTACTCCTATTTCACTGGATATTAAGGAAAAATACAGCTACAACATTCCGGAAACAGAGCTTCTGAAAATCTGGGAAAGAAAGATAATTCTGGTGAAAGATCATTCGGAGTTATTAATGGGCGAGGCGGACGACAGATACGCCAAAAAAACAGCCTGGACAGATAATAAGGCGATTGTTGACATCGCGACCAATCATATAATTCTTGACATCACCCTGTACGGAATAAGAATGCGGGAAGAAGTCAGTAATTCGGTAATGATTATGCAGAAAGGCGGATTTGAAAACCTGGACAAATTGATCGAAGACTTCAAACACAAAGAAGTGCATCCGATTTTTTAAAGCCGGTTTATCAGAACCATCTGCGCTGCGTTAACACAGAAAGTCAGTTAAATGAACATTGATTATCGTGCGGCATTTAATGAAAACATAAAAAAGATCAAAGAATTAGGTGTCGAAAGAGAGTTTGTTGATTTGGGATCCGTTGCGGGTCCGGAAAATCCGGAATGGATTTCGGGAAAAGTGATCTATGAAATTTATGTCAGGGCATTCTCCGAAAAAGGAAATTTTAAAGGGGTTACCCAAAAATTACCCGAATTACACGATTACGGAATCGATATTATCTGGTTAATGCCTATCTATCCGATCGGAGAGATCAATCGCAAAGGGAAGGAAGGCTGTCCTTATTCCATCCGTGATTATTTTACCGTTAATCCCGAATACGGCACTGAAGAAGATTTTAAGGAATTGGTAAACCGGGCTCACGATCTCGGAATGAAAGTCCTCATTGACATGGTGCCGAATCACGTGGCTTATGATTATGCGGCGCTTAAGGAAAATCCGCGCCTTGTCGCCCGAAATTCCGAAGGCGAGCCGTCGCGTAAAATTGCCGAATGGACGGATGTTGTTGATCTTGATTATTCAAACCGTGAAACCTGGGAACATGTTGCGCAAATCATGCAATTCTGGATTCAAAAATTTGATATCGACGGTTATCGGTGCGATGTGGCGGGAATGGTTCCGCTTGATTTTTGGGAGTGGGTGGAGCCGAAATTGCGTTCGTTAAAACCCGATCTTTTTTTACTGGCTGAATGGGAAGGTCAAAGCATTCATCGTCGGGTTTTTAACAGCACTTACGACTGGAGCACTTTGGAACTTTTGCAGAAAGTATTTCACGGGCAGGATTCTCCTGAAATTCTCGCTCAATGGATTTTAACCAAAAAGGCGATTTATCCCTCTAACAGCCTCCCTCTGCGTTTTTTGGAAAATCACGATTTAGGCAGATCGCGTTCCGCATTTCCGGGAGAAACTCTGTTTTCGGCGTTAACTTTTGTCTTTACGCTGCACGGCGTCCCGCTGATTTATAACGGGCAGGAAACAGGGGCTTTTAAAACGCCTTCGCTTTTTGAAAAAGATTTGATCGACTGGGATCAAAAAGATCAACGCGTTTACGACTTAATAAAACGGTTGATTGAACTGCGAAAAAAAGAACCGGCGCTTTACTCTAAAAATTACCGTTTCCGTTCGGAATATTTCAAGGATAATCTTTTGATATTTGATAAGTCCGATGAAATTCGCGTCATTATCAATTTTAATCAGGAAGAAGTATCCCTGGACAATACATTGACCCAAAAAATAAACGAAATTATTTTTAACACACGGGAAGAGGTCAAAAAACGGAATGAAAATATTGTGTTAATGCCTTATCAAAGTCTGATTGTAAAAATTTAAAAGGAATTTAATGATGAGAATAAAATTGCTGACTATACTCGTTTTCGCTATGGTCTTTAGTGTCGCCGGATTTACTCAGGTTGTTACAACCGAACCGCCTTACGCCACGGTTCATGATTCCGTTGTGGTCTATTTTCATGCCGATCAGGGCGATAAGGGATTGATGAATTATGCCGGTACCGATGTTTATGCGCACACCGGCGTTATCACTAATTTAAGCACCGGACCGACCGACTGGAAATATGTTAAAACCGAGTGGAACGAAAATGTTCCGGAAACCCGCCTGACCAAAGTGGAGCAAAATCTCTGGAAGCTCACCATCGGCTATCCTTACGAGTACTATGGCGTTCCCAAAGACGAACAGATTTTGAAAATGGCGTTTGTCTTTCGCAATTCCGACGGATCAAAGACAGGTCGGGATGTCGGCGGCGCGGATATCTTTTACGAATTTTACGAACCGGGCATTAATCTTGTAATATTGCAGCCGCAAATCAACACGCAATTCGGAGATCCTTCGCGATCGCCCGTTTTTTTGTCAGCCGGAGATTCTTTGCAAATTATCTTGACCGCCGCGGAAATCGGCACTAAAATCGATGCTTTCAGCCTTCGGATTAACGGCACGTTAGTAGCGGAAAGTCAGCAAGACACGCTGCGTTACACTTTTCATGCGAACGCCGGCGATGCGGGTAAAAAAGTTGTTTTTGCCTCGGTATCGGATACGAGCGGCAAGTCGAATTCCGAATCGTTCGTTATTATGGTTAATCCCGGTATTACCGATGAAGACAAACCGCTGGGAATTATCGAGGGTATCAATTATCAGGATTCCCAGACCGCAACCCTTTGCCTGTTCGCGCCTTATAAAAAATTTGTTTATGTGATCGGCGATTTTAATGACTGGAAAGTTGACGAAAAATATTTGATGAAGCGGGATTCCGTGGATCAGGACAGCGTCTATTTTTGGCTGACGCTTGAAGACCTTTCGCCGGGAACCGAATACGCCTACCAATATCTGGTGGACGGAGAAATCCGCATTGCCGATCCTTACACCGAAAAGGTTCTGGATCCCTGGTATGACAAATATATTTCGAGCACAACCTATCCCTACCTAAAACCCTATCCGAACGGAAAGACCGATTTTCCGGCGTCTGTTCTGCAAACGGATCAACCGATCTATCAATGGAGCGATTCCTTATATAATGCGCCGCCCAAAGAAAATCTGATTATTTATGAACTGCTGCTTCGCGATTTTCTTTCCAAACACGATTTTAAAACCCTGATCGATACTCTGAATTATTTGCAAACCCTTGGAGTGAACGCTATTGAGTTAATGCCGGTGAACGAATTTG
>JAADIP010000083.1 GCA_013151275.1 Calditrichota bacterium
CTTTTTAATCAAACCGCACTATCTCTAAATGTACAAGAAATCAATTTCCTAAACTTCTAAAACCCTACACTTTGTTAATTGTTACTCGTTACTCATCACGCATTACGCCCTTCCGCTTACAACGTAAAAACCCCAAGTCCTTCTTCATGAAAAATAGCTTCAAAATTTTCCACAATTTTCGCGGTCATTTCCGTTGTTCCCACCAGCTTGTTTCCTTCCTGATAGATATCAACCGTGCGATAGCCCTGCTCCAGGGTTCGTTCAATCGCCTGTTCGATTAACTGTCCCGCCTTGGTCATCTGGAAAGAATAACCAAACATCATCGCTACCGAAGCGATTGTGGCAATGGGATTGGCTTTATTCTGCCCGGCAATATCCGGCGCGCTGCCGTGAACCGGTTCGTAAAGGGCGTATTTTTCTCCAAGACTCGCCGAGGGAAGCATTCCCAGACTGCCGGTAATCATTCCCGCGATATCGCTTAAAATATCGCCAAACAAATTGGATGTTAAAATCACGTCAAACTGTTTGGGATCGCGCACGATTTGCATGGCGGCATTATCCACGTACATGTTATTCAATTCCACGCCGGGATATTGCTCGGCGACTTCAGCCACCACATCCCGCCAGAATTGAGAGACTTCCAGCACGTTGGCTTTATCAACCGAAGTCACTTTGCGGCTGCGTTGACGGGCAATTTCAAAGGCTTTTCGCGCAATGCGTTCAATTTCATGGCGCTGATACGTCATCGTGTTCCAGCCCTTAGTCTTATCATATCCGCGCGGTTCGCCGAAATAGATTCCGCCCGTCAGCTCGCGCAATACCACAAAATCGGTTCCGCTCAAAACATCCGCTTTTAAGGAAGAAGCTCCCGCAAACGCCGAATAGACCTTTGCCGGACGAATATTAGCAAACAACTGCAACTCTTTACGCAGTTTCAACAGCGCGGCTTCCGGTTTTTGATGATGCGGCAGCGCTTCCCACTGATAACCTCCCACGGCGCCCAATATCACGGCGTCCGCGTCAAAACAGGCTTGCAGCGTTTCATCCGTTAAGGGCGTGCCAAATTTTTCAAAAGAAGCGCCTCCGATGAGCTTTTCCGTCAATTGAATCCGAATATTGAATTTTTCCGCGGCGGCTTGCATCACTTTTACGGCAGCCTGAACTACTTCCGGTCCGATGCCGTCGCCGGGTAAAAGAGTGATTCGAATCTGCATCTTTCCTCCTCTACTTTTTATCCTTTAACCAGGGCATCATCTTGCGCAATTCGGCGCCGACTTTTTCGATCAGATGATTTTTGTATTCTTCTCTCAATTGTTTGAGTTTCGGCTGTCCTTTTTCATTTTCTTCGATCCATTCTTTTGCAAAGCTGCCGTCCTGTACTTCCCGCAAAATCTGACGCATGTTCTCTTTGGTCTCTTGGGTAATCACCCGCTTTCCGCGCGTCATTCCGCCATATTCAGCCGTGTCGCTGACAGAATAGTTCATAAACGTAAGACCGCCTTCGTAATACAAATCGACGATCAGTTTCATTTCGTGCAGACATTCAAAATAAGCCAGTTCGGGAGGATAGCCCGCTTCGACAAGAACCTCGAACCCTGTTTTGATCAATTCTTCCGATCCGCCGCACAAAACAGCCTGCTCGCCGAACAGATCGGTTTCGGTTTCGTTTTTGAACGTGGTTTCGATAACTCCGGCTTTGGTTCCGCCGATGCCCTTTGCCCAGGCTAAGGCAATCTCTTTGGCGTTGCCGGTAAAATCCTGTTCAACGGCAATCAAACAAGGCGTGCCGATTCCCTGTTGATAGGTTCGGCGAACCATGTGCCCGGGACTCTTGGGCGCAATCATGATTACGTTCACCTGCTTCGGAGGAATAATTTGTTTGTAATGAATATTGAATCCGTGAGCGAAGGCAAGGGTGTCGCCCTCTTTCAGATTGGGAGCAATCGCTTGTTCGTAAACCTGTTTTTGCGTTTGATCCGGCAACAGCACCATTACCACATCCGCCCATTTCACGGCATCTGCCGGTTCTTTGACCGACAATCCCGCTTCTTCCGCTTTTGACCAGGAAGCGCTCGTCTTCCTGAGTCCCACGCAAACATCCATTCCGCTGTCTTTTAAATTCAGAGCGTGAGCGTGCCCCTGACTTCCGAAACCCAACACGGCTAATTTTTTATCCTTCAATACTTCAAGCGATGCATCCTGATCGTGGTAAACCTTCATGATTTTCCTTTCTGAATTGTATTTTTAATTCAAATTATTCATTAACAAATTAAGTTATGTGTCCACTCTAAAAAGGTCTGTATTTGTCATTTCGAGGAGCGTAGCGACGAGAAATCTTTTGTTTTTATTGGAGTTACAAGATTTCTCTCTTCGTTCGAAATGACAGAACACGGTTTTTAGGGCGAACTCATAAAATTTTTTTTACTCCCTTTCATTAAAACTATTATCTTCCGCGGAATCATGTTAATCCGTAATCTGCGAAATCCGTTTAATCAGTTTAATCTGCGGTCCGCAATCTGCGCAATCAACGTAATCGGCTTAATCTGCGGTCAAACTTCGTTTTTCTGAATATTAATCTGCTCGCCTCTTTTGAGGGCAACCGTTCCGGTTCGCGCCATCTCTTTTATTCCGAAAGGCATTAACACATTAACCGCCGCGTTAATCTTTGCCGGAGGTCCGGTTATTTCCATCATGATCGATTTATTGTTAATATCGACCACTTTGCCGCGAAAGATGTCGCAGATGTTTTTCAGCTCTTCTAATGTGCCCTTTTGATAATTAATGGAAATCAACGCCAATTCACGTTCGGTTCTTGCATGGTCGCTTAAATCGACAACCTTCAACGTATCCACTAATCGGTTCAACTGTTTGAGCACCTGCTCGACGATCTGATCGTTGCCCGAAGTGACAATGGTCATGCGCATCACGTCTTTAATCTCGGTTTCGCCGATGGTAATGCTGTGCAGGTTAAAACCCTTTCCGCTAAAGAGGTTTGCAACTCTGTCAAAGGCGCCGAAACGATTTTCCAGCAGAATACTGATCGTGTGTTTCATATTACACCATCCTTTGCGGGTTTAACCGTTTAACAATCATTTCCGAAATGGACGCGCCGGAGGGCACCATCGGAAAGACCATATCTTCTTTAACCACTTTAAATTCAACAAAAATGGGTCCGTCGTTGTAGTCGAGCATGGTATCTATTAAATCATCCACATCCTGCGGACGATCTGTCGAATACGCCTTTAACCCGAAAGCTTCAGCCACTTTTACAAAATCGGGATTGGATTCTCCCAGATTGGTAAAGCTGTATTTTTCGTCAAAGAACAGCTCCTGCCATTGCCGCACCATTCCCAGAAAGCTGTTGTTGATAACGATGAACTTGATGGGCAGCTTGTAGTAATTGGCGGTAATCAATTCCTGAAGATTCATCTGGAATCCGCCGTCGCCGCTGACCGAGAAAATCGGACGATCTTTTACCGCGAAGGCGGCTCCGATAGACGCGGGCACGGAAAATCCCATAGTTCCCAATCCGCCGCTGGAAATATGCGACCGCGGATGGTTGAATTTGTAATGCTGGGCGACCCACATCTGATGCTGCCCCACGTCGCTCACGATAATCGCTTCCCCGCGCGTCTTTTCCGACAAGCGCTCAATCACATATTCCGTGCGCAATCTGCCGTCATTCATGTCGTACGTTAACGGACACTCCTTTTGCCAGGTTTTGATCTCTTCCCACCATTTGTCGATATCGGGTTTACCGGGCATTACCTTGCGCAATTCGGAAAGAATCAGACGCACATCGCCGACAATGGGGATATCGACTTTAACGTTCTTATCAATACAACTCGGATCGATGTCCACATGAATTTTAAAAGCGTCCTTGGCAAAGGTTTCCACTTTTCCGGTTACGCGGTCGTCAAATCGTGCTCCCAGCGCCACCAAAACGTCACAATGGTTAATCGCCTGATTCGCCCAGTACATGCCGTGCATTCCCAGCATTCCGAGGGAAAGCTCGCTGGTTCCCGGAAAAGCGCCGAGCCCCTGCAGAGTCATCGTGACCGGCAGATTATTTTCGATGGCGAAAGAACGCAGTTCCTGGCTGGCGCCGGACATGATTATTCCCCCGCCCACGTACAACAGCGGTCGTTTAGCCTGACTGATTACCTTAGCCGCCTTTTTGATCTGATTAATGTGACCCGAATAGGTCGGTTTGTAGCCGCGGATTTCGATCTTCTCGGAATACTCAAAGCTGCACAAAGCGTTGATCACGTTTTTCGGAAGATCGACTAAAACCGGACCCGGGCGTCCGCTTTGGGCGATGTAAAACGCCTTGCGAATACTGGGAGCCAGATCTTTCACATCGCGGACCAGAAAACTGTGCTTGGTTATCGGTCGGGTAATTCCCACAATATCCGCTTCCTGAAAGGCGTCGTTCCCGATTAAATTGGTGGGCACCTGACCGGTAAAAACAACCAGCGGCGAGGAATCCATATAAGCGTTGGCAATTCCGGTTACCGTGTTGGTGGCTCCCGGACCCGAGGTTACAAGTACAACGCCGACTTTACCCGAAGCTCTGGCATAGCCTTCAGCCATGTGCGTCGCTCCCTGCTCGTGACGCACGAGAATATGTTTCAGAAAATCGATATCATATAATCGCTCATAAATTTTAAGCGTAGAACCGCCCGGATAACCAAAAATGTATTCCACATTCTCCCGCCGAAGACACTCGAAAAATATCTCCGCTCCGTTGATAAATTTCTTTGACGATGACATTTATGCACTCCTCTTTAAATTATGTCCATTGATTTTTCAGGATAGCCCCCCTGCTGGCGGAGGTAACCATTTGTTGATAGCGCGCCAGATACCCTGTTTTGATTTTGGGTTCAAATTGCGGCAGCTTCGCCAATCGCTCTTGTAATTCTCCATCGGAAATCTTTACTTCCAGACGCTGACCGGGAATATCGATCCGAATGATGTCGCCTTCTTTTAGCGCGGCGATGGGACCGCGTTCCGCGGCTTCGGGCGAAACATGTCCGATGCAGGCGCCGCGCGTTCCGCCCGAAAATCTGCCGTCGGTAATCAGCGCAACTTTATCGCCTAAACCCATCCCCATAATCGAACTTGTGGGCGAAAGCATTTCGGGCATTCCGGGACCGCCCTTGGGACCTTCGTAACGAATGACCACCACGTCGCCCGGTTGAATCTCCTTTTTGGCGATTCCGTCCAGCGCTTCCCGTTCGGACTCGTAAATTCGCGCGGGACCCTCGTGCACCATCATTTTGGGATCAACCGCGCCGGTTTTAACAACCGCGCCCTCGGGTGCCAGATTCCCGAACAACACCACAAGCCCGCCCGTTTCGGAATATGGATTTTTCAAAGTACGAATCACTTTTGTATTCCTGATTTCCGCCCCGGAGATATTCTCGCCGAGCGTCTTCCCGGTTACCGTTGGACGATCCGTGTCGAGTATGCCATCCAGTTTGCTTAATTCGTTTAAAATAGCCGAAATTCCGCCGGCTGAATCGATATCTTCCAGATGAACAAAGGGCGTTGCGGGACTCACCTTGCACAGGTAAGGCACCTTTTTCGAAAGTTCGTTTAATTTTTTCAGATCGATTTCCACGCCGGCTTCGTGAGCGATAGCCAGAGCGTGAAGAATGGTGTTGGTGCTTCCGCCCATGGCTAAATCCAGAGCGAAGGCGTTCTGAAAGGTCGCGGGTGAAAGAATATCACCGGGCTTAATATCTTTTTTCACTAAATAAACAATCTGTCTTCCGGCTTGTCTGGCTAACTCTTCCCGCCGTTCATCGACAGCCAGTATTGTGCCGTTCCCGGGCAGGGCTAATCCCAGCGCTTCCAAAAGACAATTCATGGAATTCGCGGTGAACATTCCCGCACATGAGCCGCAGGTCGGGCAGCCGTGATCTTCAAGCGCTTTCAGTTGGTCATCGTCAATTTCGTTACGCAGACGCCTTCCCACCCCTTCAAAAACCGAAATCAAATCCACGGTTTCGCCGCTGGGCAATTTACCGGCTTTCATGGGACCGCCGGAGATGAAAATAGTGGGCACGTTCAGCCGCGCCGCTGCCATCGCCATACCCGGCACAATTTTATCGCAATTGGTAACGCAGATCAGCCCGTCCAGTTGATGCGCCTGAACCACGGTTTCGACGCTGTCCGCAATGAGCTCGCGGCTCGCCAGAGAATAGCGCATGCCGATGTGTCCCATGGCGATGCCGTCATCCACTCCGATAGTGTTAAATTCAAAGGGAACTCCGCCCGCTTCCCGGACAGCCTGCTTTACGACCTGCCCGAGTTCGTGCAGATGCACATGACCCGGAATGAGGTCGGTGTAAGAATTGGCAATTCCGATAAAGGGTTTATTGAAATCATCGTCCGATTTAATAACCCCCGTGGCTTTAAACAAACTGCGGTGCGGCGCCCGCTCGATTCCTTTTTTAACTTGATCCGAACGCAATGAAACCTCCGTTTTATCTGAATCAATCCGGTCTGGATAAACTTCTTCTTCCCGGGTCAATCCCGAAATCTCATTTTAACTTTTTTATGGGGGAGTTATTTATGTTTTGGATCTCGGGATTGACGTTTTAATCAGCCTATTAGCAAAATGCTAATAAGACTAATTATAATAATCCCGAGAAGAAGGAGGGTATCCGGAAGGATAATGTTAAGAACGAACAAAATACGACCGTTGACTCCGGCAAAGACCGGAGCGCCTGTAAAACTGCTTATGTCGCGAATCGTATTTTGCATATTTATTCAATCATCCGTTTAAATTTTCGTTCAATATAACGCTCGACAGGTAACTTGTCAAAAAAAAATTACCGATTTTCAAAAAAAAGCCGACAATTATTCATTCAAGCCGTTAATTTTCTTTGAATTAACGAATTCGTTTTTTAAAATATTTTCCGGCAGCCGCCGGAATTTCAAAAAGCGGAAAATCGGAGCCTAAAATAAATATGCATCGCTTTAAATCCGCGCATCCCTTTTCGTCAAAATTAATGCGCTTTCCGGGAGAATTAGTTAATCTGAAATTAGTAAAAATATTCAAAATAATTATTGACATGCACCGGGTTTGAAACACCGCCCTTATTCCCGGAATCTTTAAACATAAAATAAATTCTTAACTCGTAAAGTACCGATTTTTAATTTTAATTCTGTATTTTTATTCTTTTTCTTGCATTTTAATATTTTTTTATTATTTTTGCTCAAATTTTGATTTTCAAAAAAAATAAATTTGTCAGGTTTTTTAGGCGTGCAATATTCCCCCTGCAGCAGGGGATTTTTTATAAACAATAGATTTACCATTATAAAGGGGAGATCAAAATAATGAATCAAAACGTAACCTGCCCTGTTTGTGATGCCGTTTTTGAAGTGGCGGAAAACGTTGAGTTAAACGAACTGTTAACCTGTCCCGATTGCGGCAGCGAATTGGAAGTCGTGAATTTAAAACCTCTGGAAGTCGCCGAAGCTCCTCAGGAAGAAGAGGATTGGGGAGAATAAGACAGTGATTAAAGTTCTGGATTCCACCCTGCGCGAAGGCGAACAGACTCCGGGCGTTTATTTTGACGGGCACATCAAACTGGCAATCGCCGATTTACTGGACGAAATCGGAATTGAAATTATCGAAGCCGGACATCCGATTGTCACCGAGGATATTCATCACGCGGTGCACCAGATTGCCCGTAAAAATCTTAAGGCAATAGTTGCGGCGCACTCGCGTTCGTTAAAGCAAGACGTGGAATTAGCCCTGGAGTGCGGCGTGCAATTTATCGGCATTTTCTACAGCGTGACCAACGAGCGGCTGGATCAGGTTTTTCGTAAAGACCTGAAAACCGCCGTCCGGCAAATAACAGAAGTCATCCGTTACGCCAAAGATCAAAAGCCCGAATTGCTCATTCGTTACACTCCGGAAGACACCGTGCGTTCTCCTTTTGAGAACGTAATCGAAGCGGCAGGCGCCGCCGTCGAAGCGGGCGCCGATATTATCAGCGTGGCGGATACCACGGGATTCATGGTTCCGGGAACCGGGCACAATATGTACGATTACATTTCCCGTTTAAAGGAAGCTTTGGATCAGCGCGGACTTTCGCCCATGATTGCCGTGCATTGCCACAACGATCGCGGCTTTGCCCTGACAAACGCTCTTGACGGAATGCGCGCCGGAGCCGAAATTATCGACGCCTCGGTTTTAGGTCTCGGCGAACGCGCCGGAATAGTTGATCTGGCGCAGCTATTGGCGGCATTGAAAGACATTTTTCGGGTTCCCAATGAGTGGGATTTAACCCGTCTGCCGGAATTGTACGATTTGATCAGCAAATATTCGGGAATGCCCGTTCCCAAAAACTTTCCGATTACCGGCGAAAATGCTTTTACCCATTGCGCCGGAGTCCATACGCATGCCGCCGTTCAGAATCCCGTGCATTACCAGAGCCTCGATCCCGCTTTGGTCGGCAGAGAAATGGACGTGGCTCTCGATCACATGTCCGGCATTTCGTCCGTACGCTGGGCGCTGGATCGATTACAAATCGAATACGACAACGAGCTTCTTAAAGACCTCCTGTCCCACATAAAATCCATCGGTTTGAAAGGGCGCACCGTTCATCTTTCGGAGCTTAAACATCTTGTTGAATGGTGCATAAAACATCCCTTGAAGCAGTAATCCCTAATTCTAACATCGTGAACACTATTTTTGGAGAGAATAAAATGCGTATTGGATTTTTACATTCGTTAATCAGAAAAGACGAAAAGTTACTCATAGATGAATTCAGGAAAAGAGCCGACGCGGAACTTGTTCCCGTTGACGACCGAAAAATCACTTTTACCCTCGGCAACGATAAATTTGATTTTGATGTGGTTCTGGAACGCTGCATCAACCACTCGCGGGCGCTGCATGCCCTGATGCTCTTTGAGAGTTCGGGCATCCGGTGCATTAACAATTCGCAGGTGGCTCTGACCTGCGGCGATAAATTACTGACTTCCAGGGCTCTGGTTCAACATGGCGTTCCTCAACCGCAGGTAAAAGTCGCCTTTACCGAAACTTCCGCTCTGCAGGCTATCGAAGAGATGGGCTATCCGGTGGTGATTAAACCCGCCGTTGGATCGTGGGGACGATTGATCGCTAAAATCAATGATCGCGACGCGGCGGAAGCGCTGTTGGAACATAAAAAGGTTTTGGGAAGTTACCACCACTCTATTTTCTACATTCAGAAATATGTGGAAAAAAACGGTCGGGACATCCGCTCGTTTGTCGTGGGAGACGACTGCATCGCCGCCATCTATCGCTCATCCGAACACTGGATTACCAACACGGCGCGCGGGGGCGAAGCCACCAAATGCGAAGTTACCGATGAAATTCGCGATATCTCCTTAAAAGCGGCGCATGCCGTGGGCGGCGGAATTGTGGCAATCGATATTTTTGAGACCGAAAACGGATTGCTGGTAAACGAGGTCAACTACACCATGGAATTCAAAAACAGCATCGATACGACCGGAGTTAATATTCCAGCCCATATTGTGGATTATGTGATCAAAACAGCACGGGAGGCGCAATGAGCAAGATCAGCGTTTCGGTAGTCGGCGCTTCCGGATTTGCCGGCGGAGAGCTGCTGCGTTTACTGTTGTTTCATCCTCATGTTGAAATCAAACAGGTTACTTCGGAGCGCCATTACGGAAAATTTGTTCACAAGGTTCATCCCAATCTGCGGAAAATCTGTAATTTAAAATTTACCGGCATCGGTGAACTGGAAGAGTGCGACGTTTTGTTTTTGTGTTTGCCGCACGGCGAAGCCCAGAAACAGATCGACCGCTTTACCTCTTTAGCGCAGCGCATTATCGATCTGAGCGGTGATTTCCGTTTGAACGATGCGCAGTCTTACAAGCGCTGGTACGGACATCCGCACACACGACCGGAACTTTTGAGCGAATTTGTTTACGGAATTCCGGAATTGTACCGTAGCAAAATGAGCCGGGCGCGATTTGTTTCCAGCGCGGGATGCAACGCCACGGCAACAATACTGGCGCTCTACCCTTTGTACAAAGAGGGAATCGCGCAAAGAAACAGCACCGTGACTGAAGTTAAAGTCGGTTCCAGCGAAGGCGGAAATAAAGTTTCCGAAGCGTCGCACCACCCTATTCGTCACGGCTGCGTGCGTTCGTTCAAACCCACCGGGCACCGCCACCTTGCCGAAATGGAGCAGGAATTGAGTTTCGGAGAATCGGTTACCATTCACTTTTCCGCCACTTCCATCGAGATGGTGCGAGGAGTGTTAGCAACTTCGCATGTGTTTTTGAACCGCGATTTACAGGAAAAAGATATCTGGAAAATCTACCGAAAGTATTACGGTAATGAACCGTTTATTAGAATCGTAAAGGAACGCGACGGCAATTATCGTTATCCCGAACCCAAATTGGTAACGGGAACCAATTATTGCGACATCGGTTTTGAGCTCGATGCGCAGACGGGACGCCTTGTAGTAATGAGCGCGATCGATAATCTGATGAAGGGCGCCGCGGGACAGGCGGTTCAGGCGTTTAATATCATGCACGGGTTTGCTGAAACCACGGCGCTCGAGTTTCCCGGACTTCATCCGATTTAACAGGAATCGGCGCTGTGGCGTCTTGATTAAAAACGAAGACTTTTACGCGCGACGCGGTAACGAATTCTTAAAATTATTTATCGTCGGTTTAAAAAAAAGAGAGAGCAACATCAGGAAATACAATGTGTCGAATTTTGTACGTTAAATCCAAAACGCCGTTTGAAACGCAGCCGTTCTTGCATTCATTTGCCGAAATGGCGAAAAACAGCAAAGAATATCAGGGACACGGTTGGGGATGCGCCTGTTGGGATGAAAACGCCTGGAAAATTTACAGGAATATCGTTCCCGTCTGGGAGGACGATTTGTCTCAATTCGGCAGAACTTCCTTACTTTTGGTTCACGCCCGCAGCGCTTTTCGGGATCAGGGCATAACCATCGAAAACAACATGCCGTTTGTGCGGGATGATTTGGTATTTGTTTTTAACGGAGAACTGCACGGCGTTCGACTTAAGGAGCGGGGACGCATCGGAGCGGAAAAGATCTTTAATTTTATTCTGCGCTTTTACAAAGGCGATCTGTTGCAGGCTGTGCAAAAGGGAACGCGGATCATCGAAAACCGATCCGAATACATTCGCGCCATGAATTTTATTCTCGCTTCTGCCGATAAAGCGGTTGTTTTCAGCCTGTTCAACGAAGACGCGCCGTACTTTACCATGCATTGTTACCGGGATGAGCAAAAAACAGTCGTCTGTTCCGAACCTTTGTCTCTTTTTGAAAATTGGCAACCCATTAACAATCGAACCGTCGGAGAGTTGTAAAATGATGATCATTAAAATCGGCGGAGGCGACTCCGTCAATCTGCAGGGCATTATTGCCGATCTTTCGGGCGTGAGCGAACCGTTCGTCATTGTCCACGGAGCAAACGCCTTACGAGACCGGTTAGCCGAAAGTTTGAACATGCCCAAAAAGACGGTCACTTCCGTTTCGGGCTATTCCAGCGTCCTTTCCGATCAGGAGGCTCTGGACGTGATGATGATGGCTTATTCGGGATTGCGCAACAAACGAATCGTCGAACTGTGCCATCAACACGGAATTAACGCCGTCGGGTTATCGGGTCTGGACGGAAAGGTGATTCAGGGTCAGCGTAACAAGGGCATTCGTGTAAAGCAGAACGGGAAGGTTAAGATTTTACGCGATTTTTCGGGAAAGCCCAAAACCGTCAATTCCCGTTTGCTTGAACTTTTGTTAAACAACGGCTACACGCCCATTTTAACGGTTCCGATAATCGATGAAAATAATCGGGCGATTAACAGCGAAAACGACGACATTGTGGCTCTGCTTCAATCTGCACTTCAAGCCGAAATCGTTATTCAGTTAATCGAAGCTCCCGGATTTTTGGAGAATCCGCGGGATCCATCGACCCTGATTTCAAAAATACGCAAAGAAGAGCTGGCGCGTCGCGAAGAGCAGGTGGAAGGCAGGATGAAGCGCAAAATATTAGCCTTGCGGAAATTATTCGACCGCGGCGCGGCAAAAGTGATCATCGCCGACGGTCGGGTCGAGCATCCCGTTCGGGACGCGTTAAACGAGAAAGGAACGGTCATCCTATGAACAACTATCGGCAATACGAAGATCAATTCGGGATTCCCCTTTTTGTAAAACGTGGATTAACGCTGGTAAAAGGCAAAAACGCTGTTGTCTGGGATATCTCCGGCAAAAAATACATCGACTGCGCAGCCGGGCACGGAGTGGTAAATATCGGTCACGCCAACGAAGCGGTGGCAAAGGCTATCGGCGAACAGGCTCAGACTCTGCTCACCTGCACGGGATCTTTTTACAACGACAAACGCGCGCTTCTGCTGAAAAAACTGCATGAAATAACTCCGGCAAGCCTTAGCCGCTCGTTTTTATGTAATTCCGGCGCCGAAGCCATTGAAGCGGCGCTGAAGTTCGCGCGCTTTACCAGCGGTAAAAAACGGTTTGTCTGCGCCATGCGCGGTTTTCACGGCAGAACCATGGGCGCGCTCAGCGCCACGCACAATCCCAACTACAAAAAGGACTTTGAGCCGCTGATTCCGGGTTTTACGTTTGTGCCTTTTAATAATTTCGAAAAACTGGAGCAAGCCGTCACGGAAGACACCGCCGCCGTTTTACTCGAAGTGGTTCAGGGAGAAGGCGGGGTTCATATCGGAAAAAAGGATTACTTCCTAAAGGTTCAGGAATTTTGCAAAAAGAATGGCATCCTGTTAATAATCGATGAAGTCCAGACCGGATTCGGGCGCACCGGAAAGATGTTTGCCGTCGAGCATTTTGATTTGCAGCCGGACATGATGTGCGTAGCCAAAGGTATCGCGGGAGGAATTCCCATGGGAGCGGTGATCTGTTCCGATGGTATTCTCTTAAAACCGGGCAAGCACGGATCCACTTTCGGCGGGAATCCCCTTGCCTGTGCGGCGGCGTTGGCAAGTATCGAATTCATTGAAAAGAACGATCTCCCCGGGCAGGCAGAAGAAAAAGGCGCTTACATTCGGGAACAGCTCCTCACAAAGTCATTGCCGCGAGTGCGGGAGATTCGGCAAATCGGACTGATGATCGGAATTGAGCTAAAGGAAAAAGCGCAGCCGTTCATTCAGGCTTTACAGGAAGAAGGGGTCATTGTAATTCCCGCCGGTTCAACGGTTATTCGTCTTTTGCCGCCGCTGACCATAGAATACGAGCTACTTGATATTGTAATCGGCAAATTGACAAAAGTTTTGTCGAGGGAAAGGGATTGATGATTTTCGTAATGCGTAATGCGTAATGCGTAATGCGTAATCTTCTAATCTTCATCATTGCTCAAAATCTTAAATAATTCAGCCAAGTTATTTTTTGGAAAATAAAAAAGCATTTACTTCTTAATAACAAACATTTTACTGTTTTTCTGCTTACTACCTACCACTGTTTTCTGCATTCTGCTTTCTGATAATCGTTTTTCCTTTTTCTTTTGTCTTACTCATTACGCGTCACTCGTCACTCTGTTACTCTGTCACTCTGTTACTTTGTCACTCTGTTACTCACCACACATTACGCGTCACGACCTTGTCATGGCAACTGTGTAATTCTTTCTATTTTAAGATATTGCTCATATTCAAATTCCAGATCAGCGGCAGAACAAATTTTACCAGCAAAGTAATCAACGCCGCGCCGATGACGTTCAATACTACTCCGATTTTTGCCATCTGCGGAATGGTGAGATAACGGCTGCCAAAAACAATGGCGTTGGGCGGAGTGGCGACGGGAAGCATAAAGGCGTACGAAGCCGCAACGCCAGCCGGAATGATCAGAATTAAGGGATGAACGTGCATGGCAAAAGCCACGCTGCCCATCACCGGAATAATAATTGCTGCCGTTGCAGTGTTGGACGTTACTTCGGTTAAAAGCATGCTCAACATAATCACTAAAAGAATAATCAACATTAAATTTAAACCCTGCAACACAGTCAACTGCTCGCCGATCCATTTGGCGAGTCCGCTTTCGTTAAAACCGCGGGCAAGCGCCAAGCCTCCGCCAAACAAAAAAATCACATCCCACGGCAGGCGGACGGCGGATTTCCAGTCCAGAACAAAGATACCTTTTTTCCAGTCAACGGGAATTAAAAACAACAAAATAGCGCCCGACATGGCTATGGTTGCGTCATGGATGGTGGAAGGACCAAAACGGACAAAACCGCGCGCAATCCACAGAAAAGCAACCGAGGCAAATACAATCAGAACAAATCGCTCAGCCTTTTGCATTTTGCCTAATTTTTTAATTTCCGAAATCAAAAGCTCTTTTCCGCCGGGAAGTTTTTTGACTTCCGGCGGCGACGCAAATTTCGTTAAATAAACCCAGGCAATCGCCATCATAATAATCGCCAGCGGCACGCCGAAGATCATCCATTGCACAAAAGTTATCTGCAGGTTATAGGTCTGTTCGATGAATCCTATTAAAATTGTATTGGGCGGCGTTCCGATAATAGTGGCGACGCCTCCGATTGAAGCCGCATAAGCTATGCCCAACATTAAAGCCGTTCCGAACTTAAAATGCGGCGGATTGGTATTGATTTTTATTTCATCATCTTTCTCGATAAACTCGGTGGTTTGTTTGATTACTGCCAGTCCGATGGGCACCATCATCATGGTCGTCGCCGTATTACTGATCCACATGGAAAGAAATCCCGTGGCGACCATAAACCCAAGGATGATCCGCGAGCTGCTGAATCCGACAAAACGAATGGTGTACAAAGCAATGCGGCGGTGCAAATTCCATTTTTCCATGGCAATAGCGATTAAGAATCCGCCTAAAAATAAAAAGATCAGATGATGGGCGTACGGAGCGGATGCATCTTTAGCCGAAAGAACCCCCAGAGCGGGAAATAAAGCGATGGGCAAAAGCGCCGTCGCCGGAATGGGAATGGCTTCGCTAATCCACCAGACGGTCATCAGCGCGGCAACTGCGCCTACTTTCAAAGCGGCGGGTGACAATCCTTTTGCCGGCGGTAAGAGTAAAATGACCACAAATAAAAAGGGTCCGGCGAAGAATCCGATTTTTTGCCTTAGGTGGTACATGGCAAGCTCCTTCATTAAAGAACAATCGTCTTAAGTATTAAACGGAATCCGGTTTTTAACGGTTGAACATGGTTAAAGACAAGGGAAAAAGAAAACGATGGCATAAGGGCGCAAAAGTTAAGAACGGAACTCAACAGAATTTTTGGTATTTTCCAAACCTTTAAACGCCCAAAATCAAACCCGACAAATCTTACATAATTACCGTTATTTCGTTAAAATCTCCCTTTAAAAGCGCGTAAATAATTCCGTAATTCCCGCGATTAACCACTCAACTATTCAACCAATTGTAAATAACAAGGAACATTGTATTAAATAATTACACAACTTGCATATTCAATGCAAGTTCACGGAAGGAAATTTTTACAATTGCCAAAAAAGCTTAATCAAAAAAGCTTAATAGAAAGGCTAAAAGCAGTACAGTCAAAACATCGGCTGCGTCTCCGGAAACATGGTTTGACACAGAAATACGCACCTTCGGCAAAACGGAAGTTATTGTCAAATTTTAAATCGATGTAAAAAAATTGCATCAGGGAAGATAGCCAAGTATGTTTAATTAACAGTTGTGTTAACCTGGTGTACTTGATTAATGCTCTGCAATTAAAAAACTTAGACAAACTTTATTTAAATCATCAGGATATTTCCCGAACTTTGAATATCTCGGTAAAATCGGCTAAAGTGACCTCCTCCCGTTATGCCAAAGCCGGCTTCTTGATTCGAATAAAAAAAGGCATGTAGATTTTTCGGGAATATTGGGATCATCTTACCATTGAAAAGAAATTTTTTAGATGTAAATTTAATTCAGGTACCTCGTAAATTTCATTAATGACCGCTTTGACTTATTATCAAATTTCGATTCAAATTCAGCAGGAATTCATTGAATCCTTTATCTCTAAAACAGAACACTCTGAACCTGGAGATTATTGATTTCGGTAAATTTGACTGGCAGAAATTAGAATTATTTTACAAAAATTTACTTCATCCGTACAAAACTGTGATGCCGCATGAGCCAACTTGAACAACATGAAATTTTTGAAATGGAAGTTTTAGAGCGTTTAAAAAATGTAAGTTTATTGCAATCGCTTGTCTTTGGCGGCTGCACCATGCTCCGTTTGTGCCATGACCTGCCCCGCTATTCTGTGTATTTTGATTTCCTGAAAGCAAAAGAATTTGACGGTGTAAAATTACTTAAGCGATTCCAACAGGAACTCACTAAATCTTTTGAAATTACAGACGCGCAGCGCCGTCCGCGATGCGTTTGACATCGAATTTTTACCGCGCAAAGGCGTGCCCCTGCCGCCACTCCGCAAAGAACAAATCGAAAAAATACAAAATCGACTTTCACAATTTAAAGCCAACGATTTTAAG
>JAADIP010000240.1 GCA_013151275.1 Calditrichota bacterium
TTTAAATCGCTTTTTACGGAATAGCTTAAATCCGCGGTTGTGTCTTGCTGACAAAAAACCGAATCCAAAGAGCGGATAAAATGCCAGCCCGAATCTTCCCTGAAAGTCGTATCCTGTACCGAGCGGCAGACATAAGGCGGATATTTGGCGAAGATGTAATCGGCTTTAACGCTTGTATCGCGACCGGCAATGCCTTCCACAATAAGACGCACCGTGAACCTGCCGGGCGTTGTGTAGGTATGCTGCGGATTTTTTTGAGAGCTGGTTGCGCTATCTCCGAAATCCCAGTACCAGTTGTCAATTTCGCCCTTGGATTGATCGGTAAATTTAACTTTCAGCGGAAGCGCTCCGCTTAACGGCGAAGCGGAAAAAGCGGCGGACAATTCAAAAAATTCGTAAGCGCCCATGTCGATCTGATCTTCACCGTCGTTATTGCCGTCCATCACCCGCGGGCGACCCGCAACATCATATTCCGGTAAGTCCACCAACAGATTTTTCGTTGTTCCCCGATCAATTGCGGCAGACGTCCCGTTTAAAGCATAAGGATGATTTTTCTTCCCGCCGAATCCGGGGTTGGCGTTGGTTCTATTGTAACCGGCGTCAGTGATCTTTGACGAAAACAGAAATTTGTCGGTCATGGAATAGGAAATCACCGGCGCGCTGTTATCTCCCGAAGCAAAATCAAAATCCCGATCGTTCTTGCCGAAAAGAGTATTGGAAAAAATCGGATTGGAATTTTCGCAATACACAGCCTTTTGATTATCGGCAAAGGTATTGTTGCTTGTTGTGGGGTCGCTTTCCCGTAACAGCCAGCCTGTTTGCAAATGGTACATCACATTTCCCACCAAATCGGGCTGCGCGTTTTCACAGTAAATTCCCACGGGCGCGTAACCGAGCCGGTTGTTTTCGATTAACGGAACGGCGTAGCCCGTGGCAAGGTAAACAGCCGTTGAATCGTTGTTCTCGATGAGATTATCGTGCACATAAGCGGAAATAATCCCCTGAAGATTGATTCCGTGGCGTCCGTTGGAATAAATTCGGTTATGATCGATTTCCGGCTTGGGAAAGCGGCTTTGCTGAGCGGCGTAAATGCCGTCCGATCCGTTATGATCGATTCGGCTCTGCGAAATACGCGGATTGCTGTTTTCGTTTAACATTATTCCGTGATTCGGATTATCGGAAATCCGACAATGGGTAATAAGCGGACTTACGTCGATTAACGACAGCGCCGCGGGATAATTGTCGCCCTTTAAGCTATCGACCCCTCGCGCGCGTTCGATTTTAACAAAGCTTAAACGGCTTAACGAACTGTCAACCCGGTCAAAGAATATGGTTCCCCAATATCCGGTCTCTTTTTCAGCGGTAAAAATCACGGAATCGCTCTCCGTACCCTCGGCAATAAGATGCCCTTTAACGTGCAGCAATCCGGCGTCAAAATCGGGTGATTGAAAATTGAACTCGGAACCCGCAGCCAGGAAAATTTTTACGCCGGGTTCGATTCGTAAAAGCGAATCTTTGGGAACAATGCACACGCCTCTTATTTCGACCGGACTCATTTCTTTGCTCCACAAACCGGAAACATACGCTCCGTCCCTGATAACGGTTCGATCGCCGATGATGAAGCTCGTATCGCTTTGATCCGTTATTTCCGGTTGATCGGCTGCCGTTATTCGGATCAGACATTGTTCGGAAAAAACATTCGGAACCTGCCAATCGTAGCTTTGTTCGTCGTTTGTAATTGTCGCAATAAATTCCCAGTTGTTTCCCAGATCGGCGGAATATTCAATTTGCACGGGAGTGACGTTGCCCTTCCAGCGAACGGTCTGCATCGTTTGCTGCTTGAAAGACTCTCCGCCGTTGGGACGGGTCAATCTTAAAAAATCCCCGTGATACTCATAGGGTCCCAAATCAACCCGTCCGTTTGCAATCCGCGCTTCTCCTTTTAAATCGGTTTTTGTAAGCGTGGTATTCAGGGTATCGGGATCGCCGCTGTTAACGGCAAACGAATTCGAAGCAAGCCGATAGTCCATGGCGGGAACGTCCGTAAATCGCGGATTTTTACCGGCGAGTACGTGTCCCTCGGAAATCACGGCGTCCGGTAATTCGGGAGCACTGACAATGGAGTAGCTCAAACGGATTTGAGAAGCCTGCCCGACCTGAAAATCCGCCGCATTGCCCCAGAAAATGGAATTAGAAATATCGGGAAGACTATTCACGCCGCAATCGTATCCGGCGTTCGCGTTATAAACGATTGAACTATTGGTTATTTGCAAATCGCTCTGCCCGACGGCAAAAATCCCGTTGCCGCCGTTGTCGTGAATCAGGCAGTTGTTTAAAACCAGCGGCGCTTCTTTGACGAACACACCGTCATCGGCGTTTTGACCGATCCGGACGTTCTGTAGAAGTATCGGAGCGGAAGCTACGCTTACGGCGCCGTAATAATCCATCCAGTTTTTCAGATATTTAACGTGAGAAGCGTATTGAACCGTGCAAAACCGCAAAAACGAACTATCCGCCGCGGTGTCGTCAAAGAATATCAGTCCCCAGTTGCCCGCATCGCCCTGACGCGTAAAAACGACCAGACTGTCGGCTTTTCCTTTTACCTGCAACGAGCCCTGCACCCGCAGCATCCCCAAATCGAAAAGGGCGCTCACGTATTCGTGTTGATTTCCTGTTTTGAACTCAACCCTGACGCCGGGTTCGATGATCAATTGTTGACCTTCGGGGATAACGGCTTCGCCCTGAATTTGATAGGGAGAACCCTCTGCACTCCAGATGCCGGAGACTTCGCTTTTATCGGGGATAATTGTTTGGCTAAAGAGTACGGACGCAAAAAAAATTGCGGCGAAAAAACAAGAAAGCTTTAAATAGCGCATTTTCTGCCCTTTTACTCAGATGACTTTTTTATCATCCGTGAAAAAAGAGATTACGAACGTCCTGATCGGTTTTCCGAAAACTAATTGTGTTAAAATTTAACGGAATCAAAATTCGCTGTAATGCGCCAGCACACAATTAACGAGATGAAAAGAGACTTCAGAAAATCTTAACATTCCCGCACGCGCCCCCTGACCGCCAGGGCGGCGGGGGGATGCGGGTTTGGCGAACCAACCAAATTATTTATTTTTGCCGAAAACAGCTTCCGAAATTTTCACGCTGCGCCCGGCTACAATTCTTTTACTTCTTTAACCAGTTCCGTCAGCATATCTTTGGCATCGCCAAAAAGCATCATTGTTTTCGGATCGTAAAACAAATCGTTGTCCACTCCGGCAAAACCGGGACTCAAACTGCGCTTAATGATCATAATCGTCCGCGCCTTATCAGCGTTTAAAATCGGCATTCCGTAAAGCGGACTGTCTTTTTGCGAGCGAGCCGCCGGATTAATCACGTCGTTTGCGCCAATGACCAGCGCCACGTCCGTATTCTGAAATTCATCATTAATCTGATCCATTTCGTACAGCATGTCGTAAGGCACATTGGCTTCCGCCAGAAGGACGTTCATGTGCCCGGGCATTCTTCCTGCCACCGGATGGATGGCGTAACGCACCTGAATTCCTTTTTTCATCAACAGTTGCGTCAGTTCGTGCAGAACGTGTTGCGCCTGAGCCACCGCCAGTCCGTAACCTGGTACAATAATTACCGACTGCGCGCCTTCGAATACCACAGCCGCGTCCTCCGCGGTGTACTGTGTAACTTCCAATTTATCGCGCTTTGCGCCGCTTCCGCCTCCGCCGTCGGTTCCGACTGCGCCAAACAGAACATTCGCTAAAGAGCGATTCATTGCTTTGCACATAATCTTTGTAAGAATAATCCCGGAAGCTCCTACCAGCGCGCCGCTGATGATTAACACATTATTGGAAAGCACGAAACCGGTCATAGCAGCCGCCAGACCGGAATAGGAGTTTAATAATGAAATCACAACGGGCATGTCCGCTCCGCCGATGGGAATGACGAAGGTGATACCCAGAATGGTCGCCAATCCGATAATGACCAAAAGAAAGGTCTCAACGGAGGGATCGTAAACAAAAAGTCCGCCTAAAATCAGCGCCGCAACGACCAAAACCCCGTTGGCAAATTTTTGTCCGGGAAAAGTAACCGGCGCGCCGGTAATTAATCCCTGTAATTTTGCGTAAGCCACAACGCTTCCCACAAAAGTAACCACGCCTATTAAAAGACTGAGCACCAGCGTTATACTGATGTCAATGCTCATGGTCGCTCCGGCGCGAATATATTCGGAATAAGCCACCAGAGCGGAAGCCGCGCCGCCAAAGCCGTTAAACAACGCCACCATTTGCGGCATGGCGGTCATTTCCACCGTGCGCGCGGCATAAGCGCCGATCGCCGCTCCGACGATCAGACCGGCGATGATATATGTAAAATCGAGAATCTGTTTATCGAGCAATGTTACCACAATGGCTATCAGCATTCCCAGCATGGAAAGCAGATTTCCCTTCCGCGCTGTTTTGGGAGAGCCCAGGTATTTGAGACCGATTATGAAAAAAATTGCCGAAATCAGATAAACTATATGCGTAAAGACTGCCATTACTCCGCTCCCTAATTTTTCTTCTGTTGTTTATCTTTTTTGAACATCCCGAGCATGCGGTCGGTAACCATATAACCGCCGACCACGTTAATCGCTGCCGTAATTACCGCCAACAATCCCAGAATTTTCGCCAATTGCGAATGTCCCGCGCCGGCGCTGATTAAAGCGCCCACAACGGTGATTCCGGAAATAGCATTCGATCCGGACATCAACGGCGTATGCAACAGCGGGGGAACTTTGGTAATGAGTTCAAATCCCACAAAAATTGCCAGAACAAAGACATATAAAGAAACAAGAATTCCTTCCATTTTTATTTTCCTCCTTTATTCAGGGTTGAAGCTACTAATTCGTTGACCACCTTACCCTGATGCGTAATACAGGATTTCTGCGTAATCTCGTCTTCAAAGTTGAGTTTATCTTCTTTAAATAATTGTTTAAACAAATTGGTAATTGTTTTGGAGTACATTTGACTGGCATGCACGGGCACGGTTGCCGGCAGGTTTACGGCGCCGAAAATTTTTACGCCGTGTTTTTCAACCGTTTTACCGGCTTCGGTAAGTTCGCAGTTGCCGCCCTGCTCCGCCGCCAGATCGATGATAACCGAGCCTTCGGGCATTAATTTAACCATCTCTTCGGTGATCAGTAACGGAGCTTTTTTACCGAAGATTTGCGCCGTGCTGATGACCACGTCGGTTTTGGGCAAACGATTGGCGATTGCTTCCTGCTCTTTTACTAAAAAGGCTTCCGACTGTTCTCTGGCGTACCCGCCTTCGGTCTCCACATCCTCTTCGGGAAGCTCCATTTCGATAAACGTCGCCCCCAAACTCTGCACCTGTTCGCGAACCGCCGGGCGGGGATCAAACGCTTCGACGCGGGCGCCCATTCTTTTTGCGGAAGCAATAGCCTGCAAACCCGCCACGCCGGCGCCCAAAATAAGAACATTGGCGGGCGGAATGGTTCCGGCTGCCGTCATTAACAACGGAAACATTTTGCCCAGCATATTCGCGGCGATCAAAATCGCTTTATAACCCGAAACGGTAGCCATGGCGCTTAAGGCGTCCATGCTTTGCGCTCTGGAAATACGGGGAACAAACTCCATGGCAAAGGCGGTAATTTTACGATCGATGAACTTCTTCACTAAATCCAGATTGTTCAACGGCGCCAAAAATCCGATGAACGTACCCCCTTCGTTCAATAAATCCGCTTCGTTCATTTCGGGAGGCTGAACCTTTAAAATCACCTCCGCCCGTTTAAAAAGCTCCTGCGCGTTCTTAATAATTACGGCTCCGGCTTGTTCGTATTCCTGATCGCTAAACGAAGATTCAGCTCCGGCGCCCTTTTCCACCAGAACTTCGTGATTCATTTTTATCAGAGCGGAAACCATGGACGGTATAAGCGCCACCCGGGTTTCTCCTTTTACAATTTCTTTTGGTATTCCGATTTTCAACGTTAACCTCCCGGAAATTTTAATACTATCCGTTTATTTATTCTTAACTATTTAAAAAAATTTCGTCTTTTGCCATCGCGCAACTCAAAACTGGTTTGACAGCCAGAATGCCAGAATTATCAGACTTCCCGTAAAAAGATGAACGCCCACCGTGGAAACATTGACTTTTAACAGCTCATAAGGCAGGCGCGTCCGATCGGCTTCGGGCATATTCCATAGTTCCAGCCACTCTTTTCCCCATTTCACGGCTTTTAACACCAAAAGCGCCGGTAAAGTTGCAATTATGATAAAAGGAGTGGAAAACTGCGGTTTAAACACCCCCAGAACAGCCATCAGAACGATAAAGCCAAAACTGATAATGTTAAAAAACACGTAATAGGCAAACGGACCTTCGTATAAAATCCGATCGTTTTGAATTTTCGCCAGCCTGACCACCCAGGTGCGCTTCCCCGCTTTGGCATCCGCCGGAACATCCTGAAATTGATTAATCCAGACGACGAGCATAATCAAAATAGCCACGGGAACGGAAGCCAACAGCGGTTTTTGCCAGAGCCAGAGAGACAGATCGTTATGGGTGAGAGGCTGCGTAAGAACAAAATGTGCTCCTAAAACCATAACCGGACCAAATCCCAGAGCTATCGAAATTTCTCCCAATCCGCGATAACCCAATCGCAAAGGATTCCAGGTGTAAAAAGCGCCCAGCGCCACTCCCAAAAAACCGATCCACAATAACAGGCTGTTGCCGAAAGGATTTCCGGTAATTTGAAAATTCAAATAAAGTCCGATGCCAATGGTAAAGCCAAAGGCAAGAACGGCAGCCATAAAAACTTTCCACGGTTTTAAAAGACCGGCTTGAATAATCCTGCTTCCTCCGTTGAAAGGGCTGAACGATTTGTTAAATTCATCGTTTCGGGAAGTATGATCAAAATAGTCGTTTCCCAAATTGGTGCCCGCCTGAGCAAACAATCCGCCGATCAATGTCAGCCAGAATAGTTTCCAGCTCCAAAGCAGCGAAAGCCCCGCCTTGTGCAAATCGCCGTAAGCAATAACTGCGCCCAATAAAACGGGTACAATCGTTGCGCTAAAAAAGGGCGCCCGAACTGCGCGAATCCAGAGTAAAAATCGTCTGCCGATTGTCTGCAAGGCGTCTTTTACAACAGAAACCCGATTTTCCGGGAATTCCCGATATTCAAATTTTTCGTCGGAATAAAAATCCACGTATTTGATTAAAGTGGGTTTAATCCGGTAATATCCCACAACCTTGTTTTTAATCAAAAACGGATCTTCCATAAATTCCTGAAAGGCGGTAGTGGCTTTAAGGATCAGTTCTTTCGCTCTTTGTATTTCCCGGGCGTCGGTGATCCTGCGGCACCTGCCTTCGATCTGCAAGCCGCGGATGCCCTCCTGATCGCGCGGCAAGATTACGGCTTGCACATAAGGATTCATACGAATTTGCTCCGCCTTTCGGGTGGGATTAAACGTAAAGAACAACAAATCATTGCCGTCTCTGGCAAAGAACACGGAAGCGGCGGAACTGTTGCCGTCCACAGATGTCGCCAACATCATCCGGTCGGCTTCGTTCAAGACGGACGAAATTCGTTCGTCGATTGTTTGCTCATCATTTCGTTTCATCATTTCTCCCTTCGTTTTTAAGGAAGGTAAACACTGTAAACGCCTTTAATCTCTAATTTTATTTCATTTTAAACAAATTAACCGGACATGAAACCTTTTTTAATTGAACATTGTATTTAATAATGTTTTTGGCTAATTTCTGCAAAAATATAAAAAGAGGAGAAGCAATGAACAAACTAATTAGCGCCATCCTGATAACCATCCTTCTTTCCGGCTGCGCGGCTTACAAAGAGCTTAAGCCCAAGCCCGAGATTAACCCGGTGGAAAACGGTTTTATTCAAATCAAAAAAGAAGATAAATATTTTAAGCTTAAAAAGGATAAAAAATATTACATGGTCTTTCCCCCGGCTATGCAAAGTAATTTTTATCTTGTGCTCGATCTGGAAAATAAAGATTTAATCAAAAGCTATTTAACCGAAACCTTTGACCAGGGAAAAGGTCGCATTATTGAAATTCCCGACCAGAGTCCGGAGCCCGATCATCTGTCCGTTTTCCCGATTTCCGATGATGTTCCGCAGTACTTTTGGGTCATCGATCTTGTTAAGCAGGATGTGGTTCTCAAAATGGAATATCGTTATGTTTCCAGATGGAGATTCGCCTTTGAACGCAAGTACGATTCATTCAAACAAACATTAACCGAAAATTCGGTTGACCGAAGTCCTTACGAATCTCTCGGCACAACGGTTCTTCCGGAAGATTTGGATCTGGAAAAGGAAATCAGTCAAATTAAGGAAAAGAACAACCGGTTAGCGGGCATGAGGTCGGAATTGGGGAAAATCGAAGAAATATTTCCCGTTAATATCAGAAACACCACCGATGAGGCGTATCAGAACTACGTGCAGCTTAAATCGGATCTTGAAGACGAGCTGGCGTTCCAGAAAAAGTACCTGCAGGTTTTGGATCTGCTTAAAAAGGAACGGCAAAGCCGCGGCGATATGGAACAATTTTTTACCGCAATCCCCGATTTTTCAGCTTTTTTTAACGCCAAAGATCAATTCCCCACAAATGTCGTCATGAGCATTCGCGATGTTTTAAAAATCCGGTTGAACGAAGTCGCGCCCTATTACGAAAATAAATTCTCGCAGAAAAATGACGCCAATCGGATCGAATCGTTCATCCCTCAGTTAGAAGAGCTTTATCCAGCCGCGGGTCTTCCCATCGGCGAAGATTTTAAACGGCTGGGAGCTTTTGTTCGTGCCTACAACAAAACAGTTGACGAAATACAGGCGGCTAAAAAACGCCTGCAGGACATTACCGATAAAGTAAACAAACGCAGGCAGATGCCGGCAAACACCTTTTTCTCCGAAATTGTCACTCAACTTTCCAAATTGCAGTACACCATGCCCAAGGTCGAACGTCCGGCGTTAAAGCCTTACAAATCCTATCGCTGCGTTCAACTTCTTTCGAGCGAGATCGGTCGTCTTAAGGCTAAAATAAACGCGCTGCTAAAAAAATACCGCAGAGCCGATACGTTGATTCCCAAAATCAATATGCTTAAAGATCAAAACAACATTCGCGGAATTCTCAGCCTTTTAAAGAAGAATAAGGAACTCGATTTTTTGTACCCCATGTACCAAAGTCTTGATCAGAAATCTTTGAAGACTCAGGCGCAAAAGGTGCGTCAGGCGCTGAAAACCGGAAACTGGGCTGCCGCCGAACAGGCGTTAAAGACGCTTTACAACGACAGAAACTTCATCAATTACGGCAGCATCAAACCGCAAAAAGACAAATTAGTCGGCGTTCTGCAGGATTCGCTGATTTTGAACATCGTCAAACAATCCAAATATCAGGCGGAAAAATTTATCAGCGAAAATTTAAACACACTCGAAAACGTCGAAGAATTGTATCGGAATCCGGCTTTCTTACCGGTTTACGAACCGACATTCTTTGCCGGAAATCAGGCGAAACAACGCATTAAATCTTTGTACGCCGAACTCGAGCAATTGAAGACCTTAACCTTCCCGCAAAAAGCCATTAAATTGTTGTACGGACAATTGATCTCCAATCCCGATGACCGGGGCGTACTAAAAGCGCGCGCTATCGTGGCTCACGGCAAACACTACAAAGGAAACGACTCGACGATCAAAAATCGCGTTGCCGAATGCGATCCCAACATCCCTAAATTACTGACCCGACCCAAAGAGTATCGCCGCATTTTCGCGCTGCCGGTTTCCACAAATCCCGACGGAGAAAACGAGTACCTGTTCAAAGTGAATTTAAAAATTCCCTCCCCCGCCCAATATCCGGTTTACGATGTGTACATTCGTTTGCCCAAAGAGATAGCGCAGCAGGCGGGAGCGAAACAATGGTACAAAAATATTAATTTTAACGGAGAAACCATTAAAAACGAAGGGCGTTACACGATTACGGCTCCGGGACCCGAAAACAATTACGAATGCCAGGTGGGACCCCTGCAAATCGTAAAGACCAGTAATAATATTATGGAAGTAAGATTCAACAAATCGGCGTTTAAAGTGTACCAGATCAGCGTGATGGCTCAAAAACCCATCATTAAAAAACACTGACGCAATATGTCCGGAAATCCCGTTATTTTAAGCAGAGAAATGGGGTTACTAAAAATCGTTAACATTAAAAACGGAGATAAACAATGAAGATGACTTCCCAAAAAGGTTTCGTTGATAAAAAATACCTCTTTATCGGTGCTGGCGTGGTCATTGCTGTTGCCGTAGTGCTTTATTTTTTATTCGCGAAAAATTTAAAAGATCAGATTGTAATTCCATACATTTCGCATCAAAAGCCGATAATGGATCCGCATATACCGAGCCACATCCCCATTGCCGATAAGCTGGACGAAGTGCTTTACGACGGATTGTTCAATATTTCCGCAAATCCCAGCGGAATCACCTATGAGGATGGTCTGGGAGAACTGGTCGGAATTGACGCCAACAATGTCGTAACCATCCGCCTTAAACCAAACATCAAGTGGCATCAAAGTTTTAAAATACTTTTAAATAAGGATGATATTGTAATCACTCCCACCGAGGCGGTTTATTTTATCGCCAACGATTTAAGATTTACCTTAAAGCGAATTCAGCGGCTGGGCAGCCTTTCTCCCGATTACGTTCTTGTGGGACAGGCGGTCGATAATTTCGATTTTATCGGACCGGACGATAACAACGAGATCCGTTTCAAATTTAAAGGCGACCGCATCTGGACGGAGAACGATATTAAAGAGGTATTATCGTTCAAAATATTGCCGCACACCGCAACATACAATCAGCTTAACTACACCCAGGGTACGGGACCTTACATGTACGCAGGAGAGCATAAAGACGTAATCTACTTTCCCAAAAATCCCGCCGGACCCGCTAACATCAGCAGGTTGATTCTTCAGCCCTTTATCGACAACAGCACATTTACAACAGAACTGAGCCGCGGCAAGATCAATTGTCTTTTAAGCACGCCGTTCGGCGCCCTGTCTCCCATTTTGCGCGACAGTACGGAATTCTTTGCCAAGTCCAACATCAGCAACACGTTTTTTGCCGTCTTTTTTAATACGGAGCGTTTAAACCGAAGTCAGCGTAAGGCGCTGCGTTCTTTGATCAATAATAAAAAAATTATCGAACGCTTTTACAAGGTGGGCAGCAAGCAACAACGGCACATTACCGATTACAAGGGCAATTACGACAACTACGACGATTATCTGAATTTCAGCGTCTTTCCCTCGTCTTCATATTATGTGGAAGAAAATATCGTAACGCCTTTAAAGGAAAATCCCCAACCCGATCTTTCGGTTCTTCCGGACACGGTAAAAATCGTTACCTGTCTGAACTACGGATTTCGGGAAGAATTAGCGGAACTTGTGCAAATTCTGAACGATCCCGAAATATCTCACAAAAAAATCAAGGCGCTTGCGGTTTCCAATAAAGAAATAAAGTCAGGGAATTATGACGCGGTTATCGTGCCGATCTCCAATTACCGCAGCAATTTTATGTTCGATCTTTACAATATCTTTCTGAGAATTCCGGATTTTTCCGTGCAAAAGATCAATCTGATTACCGATTCGGACGGACGCGGGAACAGAGCAATTAACGTTAACTCGTTTCAAGCCGACAAAAATTTCTTCAGACTGGATGCCACCAAACCTTCGCCCGAACGCGACGACATTGTTAAATTGTTGAATTACGTTTACACATTTATGTCCACTCGGGAAATAGGCGATAAGCAGGCTTATGCCCGTTTTATCGACGAACTTGATCAGCAGATGGCGCTTGGCGGCTGGTTGTTCTCACTGCCGTCGCTTGCCTATTTCAGCACTCAATTCGATCCCAAAACAATCGATCTTTACGGAGTCGCTTCGCAGCTTTCGACAATCGAAAAATGGCGGGAAAAGAAGAAATAATCCGAAAAACAAAAGCCCCGACGACAGCCGGGGCTTTTTTATTTGTTCATTTATTAACCTGAAATGTGCGGTCGCCTTTTTCAAAGAAATTCACAATCTGTTTTGCGGCTGCAATACCGGCGTTGATATTTGCTTCCGCTGTTTGCGCCCCCATCTTTTTGGGTGTAAAGAAAAATCTGCCGGGATATTTTTCTCCGATCTCCGCGGCGCAATCCGGAGCAATATCCGAGATGTACTTAAAGTCGGGACGTTCGGCGAACATCTTCAGCAAGCCCTCTTCATCGATAATTTCTTTACGCGCGGTATTGACCAGAACGGCGTTCTGCGGCATGCGCGACATCAATTCGTAATTAATCGATTTAATCGTCTTTTCGTTAGCCGGAATATGCAAAGAAACGTACTGACAGGTTGCGTACAACTCTTCAACCGAAGGTACGGCTTCCACACCGTCCTTTTCTATTATTTCTTTGGGAATAAACGGGTCGAAGGCGTACAGCGGCATTCCGAAACCTTTGGCGATTTCAGCCACGCGTTTGCCCACATGACCGTACGCATGAAGACCGAGCGTTTTGCCTTTTAATTCCGTTCCCGGTTTACCGTTGAATTGATTCCGCGCCAGATAAACCATCATTCCCAAAACTAACTCCGCAACGGCGTTTGAATTTTGACCCGGCGTATTCATCACCACAACGCCCTTTTCCGTCGCCGCCTTCAAATCGATATTATCGTAACCCGCGCCGGCGCGAACAACTATTTTCAATTTGGGAGCGGCGTTGATAATTTCGGATGTAATTTTATCACTGCGCACAATTAAAGCATTGACATCCGCTACGGCTCTTTTTAACTCTTCGGCGTCTTCGTATTTTTCCAATAAAGCAAAATCATATCCAGCCTCTTCAACGATTTTTTTAATCTGTTCAACTGCCACTGGGGCAAAAGGTTTTACGGTTGCTACAAGTATCTTTGGCATGTTGTTTTCACTCCTGTTTAATACAACTTGAACAGCGATTATTAAACGAAAATTATCACTTATTTTTTAAAAAAACAAAAAGAAATTAAGGCGATCAAAATAATCTTTGCAAAAGATGTGAATTTGAAACCCCGGACCGCAGATTAGACCACAGATTAACCTGATTACACTGATTACGCAGATTTAGTAAAAGTTTTCCTTTTGGATTTTCAGCGCTTTAATAAGAAAATTTGTTTCGTTTGCAATTTTAAATTTAATTTATCCTCCGTGCGCTTTGTGGATTCTTAGTGTGCTTTGTGGTTATTACTTACTGCAGATTTGACCGCAGATTAAACTGATGTCGCTGATTGCGCTGATGGAGTTGAGGTTTTTTGGGGTATTACTGCTTAAAAAAGAGGATCTGTTTCTTTTTCAAAT